>NZ_WFLL01000047.1:0-44780 GCF_009208755.1 Janthinobacterium sp. FT14W
CCCGTGGCCCAGCCGCGGCCCGCGCCGCCGCCGATGCCGGCGCCTGCGGCACAGGAGGCGCGCGGGGGCGAACGCAGCGGGCCGCCACGGGAACGGAATAATGACCGGAACAATGACCGGGTCAATGAGCGCGGCGGCCCCGGCCGCAATGGCCGGATGCAGGAAACGGAGCGCTGAACGGACCGCTGGCGCTGGCCGTCTGTCCGTCCGGTCATGGATTATCGACGTTCAAGCCGCCAAAGCGACCGTTCATCACATGCCGGAGGTAAAGTCGCCGTGTTTTGTCTACAGTGACGTCATTGCAGCACAGCGCAATGCCTGACTGGCTGACAGCACCGATTTTTCCGGCTATTTTGTCTAAACGAAATAGTTTTCGCCAGCTTACAAAGCTGGCTTTTTTTTTCCGCCACGCCGGCGCCATGGCAACGGGCGCATCCGCCTCCAAAGTTGGCTACAATACGCTTTTATGCAGGCGCCGCGCGCCATACGCCGCGCCGCCTGTCCTGACCGGCACTGATTGGAATTCCCATGCAAACCACCCCACCCAGCGAACACATTATTCCTCCCAGCGAATCGCTGATCGAATACCCGAGCGATTTTCCCATCAAGATCATGGGTCCCACGCATGTGGACTTCGCGCCGACCATGCTGGAACTGGTGATCAGCCACGATCCGACCTTCCACGCGGGCCGCATGGAAGAGCGTCCATCGGGCAAGGGCAACTACACGGGCCTGACCGTCACCGTGCGCGCCATCAGCCGCGAGCAGCTCGACGCCCTGTACACGGCGCTGTCGGGCCACCCGATGGTCAAGATCGTCATGTAAGACATGCCGCCGCCCTGGCGGGCTGGCGTTTCGTCAGCCGCCACACCAGGGCAAACGCCGCGCTGGCCGCCGCCGTCACCCACAGCAGCGGCCGTGCGCTGCCATCGGTGACGGCGGCGATCACGGCGCCGCAGGCGGCCGTGATGAGCATCTGGATGAAGAAGAACAGGCCCGAGGCGCTGCCCGCCTGGGCGCCGTAGGGCTGCAGCACGGCCAGCTGGCAGGCCGGGATGGCCATGCCCACCGATACCATCACCAGCAGCATGGGCGCCACCAGCGACGCCACGTGCTGCGGCGCCAAAGTCCCCGCCAGCAACAGGCTGGCCGCGCCCGCCACATTGATCAGCACTGCCACGCCCAGCATGTAGTCGGCGCCCAGGCGCGGCCCCAGGGCGCGAAACAGGCTCGATCCCGCCACATAGCCGCTGACCGTCAGCGCGAACACCAGCGCATACGTGTGCGGCGACAGATGCATGCCCCTCTGCAACAGCACGGACGATTCCGCGATGAATGGAAAATACGTGCAATACACAAAACCGATGGCCAGCGCATAGCGCAGGAAATACGCGTCGCCCAGCAGGCGGCGGTACAGCGCCAGGGTATTTCTCTGAGGCACGACATCGGCCGGCCTGGTTTCCGGCACCCAGGCGGCGATCAGCCCCAGCGACAGCGCGCCCAGCAGGCACAGCACGCCAAACACGGCGCGCCAGCCGAAGGCCGCGTCGAGCACGCTGCCGGCCAGCGGCGCCACGATGGGCGACAGGCCCATCGCCATCGATATTTTCCCCAGCATGCGCGCCTGCGTGGCGGGATCGAAGCGGTCGCGCACCATGACCCGGCCGATGATGGTGCCGCTGCAGCCGCCGAACGCCTGCAGCACGCGCGCGGCGATCAGCACGTGGACGTCGCTGGTCACGGTGCAGGCGATGCTGGCGAGCACAAAGATGCCCGTGCCGGCCAGCAGCACGGGACGGCGTCCGTAGCGGTCGGCCAGCGGCCCGCAAGCGAGCATCGAGGCGGCCGAGCCGGCCATGAACAGGCTCAGGGTCAGTTGCAACTGGGCATCGCTCGCCTGCAGGGCGTCGGCCATGGCCGGCAGCGACGGCAGGTAGATGTCGATGCTGATGCGCGACAGGCAGACCAGCAGCAGCACGATGCCGCCCCAGGCCCATAAAGCGAGTTGTTTCTGCATTGTTTTACACGGTCCAGGCAAACGTGCGCCCCACTGGCGCACGGGAACAGTGAGAGTAGAATGGTTGTGGTGTAATGCGAAGTGCCAGTCATCAGAAAACTCATTGGACCACTTGGACGATCATCATCATGCCGCGAGGAAAATCACCGCACGCCCTGGACTTGCCTCGTCCCACCAGCTGGCTCGACAAGGCGGGCGTCAACAAGCAGGATGGCGCGTATGAAGCGCTGCGCTCGGCCATCCTGACGAAGATGCTGCCGGCGGGCAGCCGTCTGCCGTCCAGCCGCACCCTGGCCGAGCGGTGGGAGTTGTCGCGCGGCACCATCGAAACCGTGTTCGACCGCCTGCACGCGGAAGCCTACGTGACGCGCGTGCCCGGTTCCGGCACGCGCGTATGCGCTGTCGTGCCGGAACGCTTCCTGATGGCCGGCTTTGGCGATGTCGCCCCGGCGGCGGCTGCCATGCCCGCGCCCGCGTCGGACACGGGCGTGCGCGACGGCTTGCCCTTCGTGGCGCGGCGCGCCGATGCCAGCCTGTTTCCCATGGCCGCCTGGTCCCGGTGCGCCACGCGGGCGCTGGCGGCCGCCACGCCGGAACAGCTGTGCAGCGCCGATCCGGCCGGCCTGCCCCAGCTGCGCCAGCAGATCGCCGACTTCCTCGGCAAGTACCGCGGCATCCGCTGCGACCCGCACGATATCGTCGTCACCACGGGCATCCGCCACGCGATCGACTTGCTGGCGCGCAGCATCGTGCGCGACGGCGACAAGGTCTGCCTGGAAGAACCGGGCTACCCGGCCGCGCGCGCCCTGTTTGCCCTCGCCGGCGCCGTGCCCGTGGACATAGCCGTCGACGCCGAGGGCATCGATTGCGCCGCCCTGGCCACGCATGCTGACGCCTGCCTCGCGTATGTGACGCCGGCGCACCAGTCGCCGCTGGGCGTGACCATGTCCGTCACGCGCCGCCTGGCCTTGCTGGAATGGGCAAACGACCACGGCGCCTGGGTGGTGGAAGACGATTACGACAGCGAATTCAATTACCAGAGCGCCCCGCTGGCGGCCCTGAAGGCGCTGGACCAGTACCAGCGCGTGATTTACTGTGGCAGTTTCAACAAGACCCTGTTTGCGGGCCTGCGCGTGGGCTTCATGGTGCTGCCGCCGGGCCTGCGTCCGCAGCTGTTGCGCATGGTGCAGTTGACGGGCCGCTCCGTGGGCGTGACGGAACAGCTGGCGCTGGCCGCCTGGATGGAGGAAGGGGCTTTCGTGCGCCATTTGCGTCAGGCGCGGCTGGCCTACAAGGAGCGGCGCGACCTGCTGCTCGCCTGTCTGGAACAGACCGCGCCGGGGCGCTACACGGTCACGGGCCAGCAGGCGGGCTTTCATTGCGTGCTGTGGCTGCCGCCGGACAGCGACGAGCGGGCGTTTTGCGCGCGTGCCGCGCAGGAGGGGCTGGCGCTGCAGCCGCTCGGTGATTTTTGCCACGGCGCCAGGCTGGCGCCGGCCGTGCTGCTGGGCTACACGGCTCTCAGCGCCGCGCAGATACGCCATGCTGCACAAAAATTGGGCAGGCTGCTGTTGCCGGCGCCCACGGCTGAATGAAACGGCCGCCTGGCTTATAATCACGGCTTCGCCGCAGCGTCCGCAGGGCGCCGGCAGCTGACCACAGACTTTGTCATGACCACCACCCGAACCGAAACGGCACTGATCCGCGAGCTGGGCCGCGTCGACTACGAGCCGACCTTTGCCGCCATGCGCGCGTTTACGGACGCGCGCACGACGGACACGCGCGACGAACTGTGGATCGTCGAGCATCCGCCCGTGTTCACCCTGGGCCTGGCGGCCGACCGCGGCCATCTGCTGGCCGGCGCGGAGAATGTGCCTGTGGTGCAGACGGACCGGGGCGGCGAAGTCACGTTCCACGGCCCCGGCCAGGTGGTGATTTACCTGCTGATGGACTTGCGCCGCAACAAGCCGGGCGGCAAGCTGTATGCGCGCCAGTTCGTGCATAAAATCGAGCAAGCCATCATCAACGTGCTGGCGGCGTATAATCTCGCTGGCGAGCGCATCGATGGCGCGCCCGGCATTTATATTGCCGGCGGGCCAGACAAGGGTGCGAAGATCGCCGCGCTGGGCTTGAAAGTGCGCGGCAACGGCTGCACCTACCATGGCGTATCGCTCAACGTGGCGATGGACCTGGCGCCGTTTTCCTGGATTAACCCCTGCGGCTATTCCGGCCTGAAGACGGTGGACATGCGCAGCATGGGCGTGTCGGCGCCGCTGGCCGAGGTGCAGCGGGCCCTGGCCCATGAATTGACCGTATTACTCGATGTAAGCGAAGTAAACAGCGCCGCAGGCGCGCCTCAGGCAGCGGATGCCTGAGCAAACAAACCAACATGCCCTTCAAGGGCTTGCAGCCATGACTTCTGAGACCATTTCCAGCACCGCCCCCGCCGCTCCCGCCTACAATCCGAGCGAAAAGCAAAAAGGCGCCAGCAAGACTTCGCGCATCCCGATCAAGATCATTCCGATCGAGCAAGTCGAGCGCCTGAAAAAGCCGGACTGGATCCGCGTCAAGGCCGCGTCGGCATCGACCCGTTTCTATGAAATCAAGGACATCCTGCGCGAAAACAAACTCGTCACCGTGTGCGAGGAAGCCAGCTGCCCGAATATCGGCGAATGCTTCGGCAAGGGCACGGCCACCTTCATGATCATGGGCGACAAGTGCACGCGCCGCTGCCCGTTCTGCGACGTGGGCCATGGCCGCCCGGACCCGCTGGACAAGGACGAGCCGTCGAATCTGTCGAAAACCATCGCCAAGCTGCGCCTGAACTACGTCGTCATCACGTCCGTCGACCGCGATGACTTGCGCGACGGCGGCGCCGGCCATTTCGTCGAGTGCATCCAGCAAACGCGCGCCCTGTCGCCGAACACCCGCATCGAAGTGCTGGTGCCCGACTTCCGCGGCCGCCTGGAAAAAGCCCTGAACCTGTTCAAGGATGGCTTGCCTGACGTCATGAACCACAACCTGGAAACGGCGCCGCGCCTGTACAAGGAAGCCCGTCCCGGTTCCGACTACCTGCACTCGCTGAAACTGCTGAAGGACTTCAAGGCCATGTACCCGGACGTGAAGACCAAGTCCGGCATCATGGTGGGCCTGGGCGAGACGGACGAGGAAATCCTGCAAGTGATGCGCGACATGCGCGAGCACGACATCGACATGCTGACCATCGGCCAGTACCTGGCGCCGTCGAACAGCCACTTGCCCGTGCGCCGCTACGTGCATCCGGACGTCTTCAAAATGTTCGAAGAAGAAGCGTATAAAATGGGCTTCACCCACGCTGCCGTGGGCGCCATGGTGCGCAGTTCGTACCACGCGGATGAACAGGCGCACAGCGCCGGCGTGGAATCGGCGCTGAATTTCTAAGCACCCTGCGCCACGTCAAGGCCGCCCGCTGCAAAGCCGGGCGGCTTTTTTTTTGCCTGTTCGTATCGTATGCGCCTCATCGGCTGAGCGTCCTATACTGGCATGCTGAAAAGGCATGGTTGACGAATCGGCTATGAGGTGAGGCATGGACATACGCATCGACGCATCGTGGAAGGCGCGGCTGGGGGGGGAATTTGCCCAGCCGTACTGGGAACGCCTGGCCGCCTTCGTGAAGGCGGAATATGCGGCGGGAGCGTGTTGTCCTCCGGGCAAATATATCTTCCGGGCCTTCGACCTGACGCCGTTCGAGCAAGTGAAAGTCGTGATCCTGGGGCAAGATCCGTATCACACACCCGGCGCGGCCATGGGCTTGTGCTTTTCCGTGCCGGACGGCCATCCGCCGCAGCCGAGCCTGCAGAACATCTTCAAGGAGTTGTCCACGGACGTGGGCATCGAGCGCACGCATACGGATTTGTCCGACTGGGCCGGACAAGGGGTGTTCTTGCTCAACAGCGTGCTGACCGTGCGGGCCGGGGCGGCCGGTTCGCACGCGGCCAAGGGCTGGGAGACATTGACGGACAGCGCGATCCGCCACCTGTCCGCCGAGCGTAGCAACCTGGTTTTCATCCTGTGGGGCGGCTACGCGCAAGCCAAGCGCACCTTGATCGACCCCGGCAAGCACCTGGTGCTGGCGGCGCCCCACCCGTCCCCCTTGTCGGCCGGCAAAGGTTTCTTTGGCAGCAAGCCGTTCAGCCAGGCGAATGCGTATTTGCAGGCGCACGGCCAGGCGGCCATCGCCTGGGGTGAAAGCTGATTCTTGACGGCAACCGACAGCGGCAGGCGTTGCTCCCTGCCGCTGTCCTCGCGCGTTGGGGGAACTAGAAGCTCGTCGACAATCCCGCATACAGGCTGCGGCGGGCGCCGTACTGCGGCGCCCCCACGCCCACGCCGGAACCGTCGCGCAGCAGATACGATTTGTCGAACAGGTTGATCAGGGCCAAACGGCCTTCGACCTTGCCCACGGGCGTGTTTTTCCACGTGTGCGTGAGCGCCGTGTTGACGGTGAAGTAACTCGGCAAATGGCCGGAATTCGGTGCGCCGCCTTCCGGCGTCATGCGCAGGCCGCTGCCATACAGGAAGTCAGCGCTTACTTGCGAATCGCCAAAGTGGTAGTGGCCGCCACCGGACAGCGTGTATTTCTGGTCATGGTCAAGGTAGACATAATTCTTGCTGATGTAGTTCAACTCATCGGCGCCAAACAGGGCCTGGCCCGAATTGATGTTGCGGCCCTGCGCCTTTTGCGTGCTGGCGTTGAGGAACAGGCCCCAGTTTTTCTCGCTGTAGATGGCCGACAATTCCAGGCCCCTGGCGTAGCCGTCCGCATAGTTGAACGGCGTGAGGATCAGCGCCTGGCCGAACTGGCCTTCGTCCAGCAGGTTGTTAATCTTTTTATAGTACACATCGGCCGTCACGGTCAGTTTCGGGGTGACCTGGTGGCTGATGCCCACGTCGTAGTAATGCGTGCGTTCGGACTTGACGTTGTCCGACTGGCCGATTTCCGGCGCATTCGTCGTGTTCGCATACAGGTCGATGCTGCCTTGCGCCGCCAGTTCCTGCGGCGGCGGCGTGAAGTAGCGCGAATAACCGGCGTGCAGGGCCGTGCCCGGCGCCAGCTGGTACGCGAGGTTGACGCGCGGACTCCATTGCTGCTCGCTCGTGTAGGCCGACACCTTGTCGAAACGGGCGCCATAGTTCAGGGTCAAAGGCTTGCTGATATGCCATTCATCCTGCAGGTAAAAACTGGCCAGGGTACCCGTCTTGCCGCTGTTGTCGACGATGGAGACCGGCGTGGTGGCGCTTTGTACCCCGTCAATACTTGGGAAGACGGCCACCGTGTTGTCGCTGGTGGTTTTCTGGCGCGTGTAGGCCAGGCCTGCGCGCACGGTGTGGTCCTGGTGCCATTTGTAGCTGGCGTCGAACTGGGCGCCGGACGCGCTGTTCGAGCGGCGCGAGTCCGAGGCCACGCCGTTGTAGATCAGGTCGCCGATGGAATCGGGCGTGAAGTGTAGCTCCGAGTACTGGTGGAAGGCGGACACCTGGTAATTGATGTCGCCCAGGCTCTTTTGCAGCGACAGCACGAGGAAGCGGTTCACTTCGCGCTGGTTTTCATTCAGCTGCGACGACGGCAGGCTGGACGTGCCCGCCTGCGCATCGCTGTGGCCATCGAGGCTGAACGCAGGCGCCTGGTTCGGGTTGTTCGGGATCTGGAAGCGGCCGTTGTAGGTGCCGAACATGGCAGCCAGGCGCGTATTGTCATCGAGGAAATACGACAGGCTGCCGAACGATTTGTTCTGGCGCGTCTTGTCGTGCAGGGCGCTGCGCGTGTCTTGCGGGTTTTCCACACCCAGGGAATTGCCCAGGTAGCTGCCGGACAGGTAGTAATTGAACTTGCCCACGCTGCCGAAAAATTCGGCACTCGGTTCCACATGGTCGTGGCTGCCCACGAGGATGCCGATGCGCCCGCCCGGCGTCATGCCGCCCTCCTTCGTTTCAATGTCGACGATGCCGGCCGTGCGCAGGCCGAACTGGGCCGGCAAGGCGCCCGTCATGAAATCCGTCTTGTCGATCAAGCGCGTGTCGATCGACTGGCCGAAGCCGCTGATGCTTTCCGGTAACTGCACGCCATTGATGCGGTATTGCACGTTGGCATGGTCGTCGCGCACGTGCAGGGCGCCCGAGCCCTTGGAATCCTGCGATACGCCCGGCAGGCGCAGCAGCACTTCATTGAATGGCGTGTTGTCGCCCTGGCCCAGCATGTCGACCATGTGGCTGTCGATGCTGTAGATGGTGGTGCCGACTTTCGGCGACAGCTCGATGCGCGCGCTTTTCAAATGGGCGGACGTGACTTCCACTTTTTGCATCTCTTGTGGTGCAGCATCGGCGCCGGAAGTGGCCGGGCTGGCATCCGCAGGCTCGGCGGCATGGGCGGAAAAGCTGAACAGGCTGGCAAGGGCGAGCGACAGGGCGCTCAAGCGTGGTGTGTGTTGCATGGTGAACCTCGAAAATAGTCTACGCCAGGCGGCACGGCGCGCATGAAGACGCGCGCGGCAGTGCAGCCTGAAAAAAGGATAAGAACAGCGTGGGAACTACAACGAGGCGGCAGGCGGGCCGCGCACGGGCGGCAGGATGAGGGCAGCGGCAGGCGCCAGGGCGGCGGGCGCGACGGCCAGCAGGCGGTACGGCAGTAACTGGGCGGGCGGCTCGGCGATGGCCGGCGGCACGGCGATATCGGCCACCTTGTCGATGGCCGTGGCGCACAGCGCGCACTCTTCCGCGTCCAGGCTGGTCTTGTGCAGGTGCGAGGCGGCCGTCGACAGCAGGAACACGAGGGCCAGCGCACTGAACAGGGCCACGCACAGGCGCCACGGCGTGCGCGCGAGGGCGGCGGCACCGTGATGGGCAAGCTTGCGGGTGGGCTGGCGGGAAGACATGGGCGCATAGTAGCAAGAAAATCGCCGCCTTGTCAGCGCTTGTTGCAATTCATTTGCGCTATGTCGGCCTGGCAGGATGCCAGCTGATAATGATTTTCACTCCCCTTCATTCATGCTATCGTTTCGCAGCCCAAAATTCCCAGAGTCCCTCATTCATGTCCAAGCGCCCGATCAAATGGCTGTTAGCCAAGCTGCACCTGTATGCGGGCCTGTGGTTCGGCGCCCTGTTCGTCCTGCTGGGATTGACGGGTTCCGCCATCGCCTGGATGCCGGAACTGGACGCGTATCTGAATCCCACCCTGTTGCAGGCGAGCACGCCCGCGGCGGGCCAGGTGTTTCGCGTGACGCCAGGCACGGTGCAAGCGGTGGTCGACCAGCTGACTGCCGATCCCGTCTACGGCAAGCCGGCCCAGCTCAATCCGCCCGCCGATGCGCGCGACGTGTATGTGGCCTCGTACCGGCAGGCGGGCAAACCTTCGCCGTTCAGCCAGGCCATCGTGCGCCAGGTGATGGTCGACCCCTACACCTTGCAAGTCAAAGGCGAGCGCGACTGGGGCCGCTTCGGCTTCACGCGCCCGCTGCTGATGTCGGGCATGTTTCATGTGCACCGCTATCTGCTGACGGGCGACGCGGGCAAGACGGTCACGGGGATTTCCGGCGTGTTGCTGCTGCTGATGGCCTTGAGCGGCATCTACCTGTGGTGGCCGCGTTTGCAGTGGACGGCGATCAAGCGGGCCCTGACCGTGTCGCATGGCGGCTCCTGGCCCCGTTTCAACTACACCTTGCACAAAGCGGCCGGCTTCTTTGCCGCGCCCGTGCTGGCCGTGATCGCCTTTTCCGGCATCTATTTCAATTTGCCGCAGCTGGTCGTGCCGCTGGTGGACCTGGTGTCGACGGTGCCGGACACGGCCAAGCTGAACAATGTGCAGCAGGATGGGGCCCCGCTCGATGCGGGCGCCGCGATGGCCGCCGCGCAGCTGCTGTATCCGCAGGCGCGCGTGTCGCGCATCGTGCTGCCGGCGAAAAAGAACCAGCCGTATGACATCCGCGTGCGCCAGCTTGACGAAATCGCCCACGGCGACGGCGCCACGCGCATCACGCTGGACGCGCGCAGCGGCTTGCCCCTGCGCATACGCGACCCCTTGACGGCATCGTATGGCGAGCGCTTCCTGGGCTGGCAATTCCCCCTGCATTCGGGCCAGGCGTTTGGCGTGGCCGGGCGCAGTTTCATCACGCTCTTCGGCTTGATGCCCTTGCTGTTCATGCTGACGGGGACCTTGGTGTGGTGGAAACGGCGGCGCGGCCGGAAATAGGCGGCCGCCAAACCAGAACGGGGAAAATTGCTATGATCGCAGTGTTTTCCGGGCCATCGCATGGTCCGGCTTCACTCAATAACAAGGAAAAGCAGAGACCATGAGCAATCCCGACATCACCGTAGCAATGTTGAATGAACGCGGCACGGGCCGCCTGCCCGGCCACCTGGGCATCGTCATCACGGAAGTGGGCGACGGCCAGCTGACGGCGGAATTGCCCGTGCTGCCGCATCTGCTGGCGCCGAACGGTTATCTGCACGCGGGCAGCGTGGTGACCCTGGCCGACACGGCTTCCGGTTATGGCTGCATCGTCAACCTGCCCGAAGGCGCGAACAATTTCACCACCATCGAACTGAAATCGAACCACCTGGGCACGGCCCGCGAAGGCACGCTCACCTGCACGGCCAAGGTCGAGCACAAGGGCCGCAACACGCAAGTGTGGGATGCCGTGGTGAAAAGCAAGGAAACGGGCAAGACGATTGCCCTGTTCCGCTGCACGCAGATGATTTTGTATCCTAAATAAGCCCAAGAGCAACATCCGGGGTCGTACCCTGCAGGCTACGACCCCGGCCCCCGCTTTTGGGGTGGTTAAATTTTCACCCAGTTACCCTTGTACAAGATTGGTCCCGTCGGTCCGTTCGGATCGGGCGAACCGCCTTTCGGCTCCAGGGTGACGGCCAGCAGGGCCACGTCGCTGCCGATGGCGCGCTGCGACAGGGCCAGTTTCACGTTGCCCTTGTCGGCCAGCAAGCCGAGCGAGCGGGGATTGCCGCTCTTCGGCACGGCCCACAGTTCCAGATCCTTGTCACTCGGCACGGGCGCATTGCCCACCATGCGCACTTCGAGCGCGCCGTGGCGGCTGTCGGCCGTCAGCAGCAGGGCCGTCTGCGCTTTCTCATCCGTCAGGCTGGCCACATAGCTGATCTGCGGCGCATCCATCACGCGCGTGGCCACGACGATGACCAGCAGCGCGGCGATGGCGCTCGAAGCCAAGCCCAGCGAACGCCAGAACGACAGCGAATCGCGCCACAGCGCCCAGCCGCCCTGCGGCGCCAGGTGCAGGCGCCGCTCGATCTGCTGCCACACGCGCTTGGGCGGCGCCACGGGCGTGGCAAATTCCGCCATCGGTTCCAGGCGCTGCCGCCATTCGGCCGTGATATTGCGCAAATCGGCGTCGTTGTGCAGCCAGCCTTCGAAACGCCGCCGCGCGCCTCCTTTCAAGGTGCCCAGCACGTATTCGGACGCCAGTTTCTGGCGCAGCACGTCATTGCCGCGGATATTCATGATGCCTCCCGTTTCGCCAGGCACGTGCGCAGCCGTTCCAGGCTGCGGCGTATCCAGGTCTTCACGGTGCCGATCGGCAGCGACATCTGCTGCGCCACTTCGCTATGCGACAGGTCGTGATAGAACGCCAGGGCGACCACCTGCCGGTGCAGCCCTTCCAGGGCGGACATGCAAAACGCCAGCGCCTTGGCGTCACCGCTCAGCTGCAGTGATTCGATGGGCGTGGCCTGGGGGTCTCGGAGTGCATTCATGACTTCGCTATCAAACTGTTCGGCATCGATTTCCACGGTATCGTCGCTGCGCCGCAACACATCGAACGCCTTGTTGCGCACGATGGTGGCCATCCAGGTCATCGGCGCCGCCAGATGGCTCTGGTAAGCGGCGGCGTTGTTCCAGATGGCGACGAAACCCTCTTGCAAGGCTTCTTCAGCGAGCTCTTGCTTATGCAATATACGCAGCGCGAAGCCAAACAGTTTCGATGATGTGCAGTTATATAGCTGGCGGAACGCCGTGGCGTCCTTGTTGCCGGCGGCAAGCAGCCAGGTTTTCAGTTGCTGCGGGTCGGGCGATTGAGCGGCTAGGGACACGGCAGGCCTTCACAAGGTGAATGGAAATCACACTTGGGAAGGTTATAACAGTTTGGCAACACTTGGCAACAGAGTTTTGTGCGGTGTAGGGTGGGTATTTTTGTGTTGGATCAACCGGCGATGGCGGTTTCCAGCAGCTTGTGCAGTTCCGCGAATTCCGGCTTGCCCACATAGCGCTTGAGGATCTTGCCCTGCTTGTCGAGCACGAAGGTGGTGGGCGTGAGCGCCACGTCGCCGTAGGCCTTGGCCGCCTCGCCCGTGACGTCGAGCGCCACCTTGAACGGCAGCTGGCGCGTTTCGGCAAAGTTCAGCACGTAGTTGGCCGGATCGTATTTCATGGCCACGGCCACGAATTCCAGGCCCTGCCCCTTGTACTTGTTGTAGGTGTCGACCATGTCCGGCATTTCCGCCACGCAAGTGGTGCACGAGGTGGCCCAGAAATTGACCATCACCACCTTGCCGCGCAGGCTGGCTGACGTGATTTTCTCGCCATGGATGCCGTGGAAGGTCACGTCCGGCGCGCTTTGCTTGTCATTGAGCGACAGATAGCCGGCTGCCGCCACGCCCGCCACGAAGACGGCGATGAGGGCTGGCTTGATCCAGGACTTGCTTGCGGATGGCGAAGTTGACATGGCGAAGTTGAAATGAGTCACTTGAAAAGCGGGGCGATGCGGCCACGATGTACCTATTATAGCCGCCGCATCGTCGGCGTGGCCTAGGCCGGATGGCGTAGGCGCTTACTGCTGTACCGTATCGCTGACCGTGTTCGTCGTGCGCTGCTGCGGCGGGTCCGGCTGCAATTGCTTCAGTTCCGCTTCCGAAATGTAGTCGAACAGCTTGACCACTTTCTGCACGCCGCCCACGCCGCGCGCCACGTCGGTCGCAACCGTGCCTTCGCGCTGGGTGACCCTGCCCATCAGGAAGACGGTGGCGTTCTCGGTGACGACCTTGAACGAGGCCGCCGAGATTGTTTTCATGTCCACCAGGCTGGCCTTGACCTTGGTCGTGATCAGCGCGTCGTTCGAGCGCGAGGTGTAGCTGGCCGGGCCGGCGATGATCAGTTCATTGGCCACCGATTCCACGCCTTCGATATTGCGTACTTCGCGCTCGACGGCATTTTTCATCGCCTCGTCGCGCACTTCGCCCGTCAGCAGGACGCGGCGGTTGAAGCTGGTGACATTCACGTGGCCCACGTCGCCGACGATGGAGGGAATGCGTGCTTCGCCTTTCAGGGCGATCGACTTGTCTTCGGTCTGGGCGCCCAGGGTGCGGCGGTCTGCCGCGGCAACGCCGCCCATCACGGCGCCGCCGACCATCAGTTCGATGCAGCCGGTGAGCGAGGTGAGCATGGCGCCGCACAGCAGTGCGGTGGCCAATGGGCGTTGTGCGCGTTTCCAGCCTGGGCCAGTACCGAATTTAGTCATTCACGTCTCCTCCGAATAGGGCGACATCGATGCCGTCGCAGATGCAATGTATGGTGGTCAGATGGACTTCCTGGATGCGCGCCGTGCGCTCGGCCGGCACGCAGATATGCACGTCGGCATCCGTCAGCATCTTGCCGATGGCGCCGCCGTCCTTGCCCGTCAGCGCCACGACGCGCATTTCGCGCTCGAGCGCCGCTTCCACGGCCGCCATCACGTTGGCCGAATTGCCCGACGTGGAGATGGCCAGCAGGATATCGCCGGCCTGGCCGAATGCCTGTACCTGCTTCGAGAAGATCTCGCGGTAGCTGTAGTCGTTCGCCACGGCCGTCAGGATCGAGGTATCCGTCGTCAGCGCCAGGGCCGGCAGCGGAAAGCGCTCGCGTTCGAAACGTCCGACCAGCTCGGCGGCGAAATGCTGGCAGTCGGCGGCGGAACCGCCATTGCCGCATGCCAGGATTTTGTTGCCGTTGGACAATGCATAAAACATCAGGTCGATCGCCTGCGCAATGGGTTGCGCCAGTACGGTAGCGGCCTGGATCTTGAGTTCAGCACTTTCGTGGAAGTGCGAGAGGATGCGTTGATTATTCATAGTCTGCCGATTATAGTGCAGGCGCGCGGCATGGCGGACAAGCACTGTTAAAAATGCTTACATATCGAGGATGTTCTTCAGCCAGCTGATGCGCCCGTCATCGATGGCCACGGCGTCGAAACGGCATGGCGGCACGCTTTTTTGCCCCAGCAGCCAGGTTTGCGCGGCCACCACCATGCGCCGCTGCTTGGCTGGCGTGATGCTGGCCAGGGCGCCGCCGAACGCTGCGCTGCTGCGTAGCCGCACTTCCACGAAGACGACGGAGGGGCCATCGCGCATGATCAGGTCCAGCTCGCCGCCCTTGCACAGATAGTTGCGTGCAAGCAGCACCAAGCCTTGCAGCAACAGATACGCGAGCGCATCGTCTTCGCCCTGCCGCCCCCGTGCCTGCTTGTTCTGGAACGGCAGGGGCGGCATGGCCTGTCCTTATTGCGCCTGCGGCAAGGCGGCCGGTGTTGCTGCCGTGGCCGGCGGCCAGGTGCTCAGTGCGCCCTGCTGGTAGGTGGCGGCCTGCTCCGTGCGTTCGAACACGCTTTGATCATTCTCAAAGCGCACGGCCAGGCGGCCCGTCACGCCATCGAGCGTGAACGGCGCGTTCGGGCGCAGCGCCACTTCGCGCGCTACGCGGAAGGCATCGATGCCCAGCGCGTACAGGCGTTCCATGTCGGCCGTCAGGCGGGCGTCGCCCGCCTGCGGCGGCTGCGGATACACCATCACTTGCGGATGGTCGCGCTGCACTTGCCACGGCAGGTCGAGCAGGCGCGCGCCGTCCAATTCGGGGCCGCTGGCGCCGCGTCCTGCGCCGGGATTCAATGACGAGGTGCCATACAGGGGCAAGTCGCTGCCGATGGCCACGCGCAGCTGGCGCGCCTGGTCGGCGTCGAGCGCGGCAAACAGCAGGCCGGGTGGCGTGGCGGCCAGGCGCGCGCGCAGCTGCACCAGTTCCGCATCGCTCAGGTAGCCATTCGTGGCCGTCAAGTCCATCGTTTCGATCTTGCCGCCCTGGCGCAGCCATTCCTGCTTGAAGGCGGCGCTGGTGCGGCGCTGCGAGGGCGAGCCGGCCGACAGGATCAGCGCGCTCGCGCCCGGCTGCTCGCTGGCGGCCCAGGCGGCGACCTGGCGCGCTTCCGCCTCGATCGACAAGCCCATCACCAGCAGCTTGGCCGGCAGGCGCGCTTCGCCGCGGTTGTCCGGGTGGTTCAGGGCAATCGTCGGCTTGCGTACCAGGTCGCTGTTTGCCACGGCCGTCACGGCCGAGCGCGACAAAGGTCCCACGACGATGTCCTGTTCTTCTTGCGCTTGCGCAAACTTGTTCAGGATATCCGTGCTGCCATCGCCCGTGTCGACCACCGTCACTTCGAAGCCGCTGCGGTCGCGCTCATATGCGGCCATGAAGCCGGCGCGCAGCAGTTCTGCGGCCGGGCCCAGGGACGCCGAGCGCAGCGGCAGCAGCAGGCCGATGTGGTGGACATTGCCGTCGGCGGGCGCCGGCGCCGTGGCGGCCGGCATGTCGAGCGGCGTGCCCGTCGCCGGCTTGCCCGTGATGGGCGCCAGCGGCGCGCCATTGCCGTCATACGCGGTAATATCGGGCACGGCCACGGCAAACGTCACCGGCTCCGGGGTGGGCGGCTTGGGCGGTACGGGCGGCGGCAGTGGCTTCGGAGGTGGTAGCGGCCTTGTGTTAGATTCAATAGGCGCGCACAATTGCCCGGGCGCGTCGCAAGGCGTGCTGCAAGCGCTCAGCATGCCGGTCGCGGCACAAACAAGCAGTAACTTCACACTATTAGCAAGCATTTAACCTCCAAAATGACCGTACAAGAAATCAGTTCCATCGCCAGCCTGCCCATCATGACAGAGGCGGCGCACCAGGTCTATCCTAGCGCAACATTGTATATAGTGGCCACGCCGATCGGCAATGTGACCGATATCAGCCTGCGCGCGCTGCATCTGCTGAGCCTTGCCGACGCCGTCGCCTGTGAAGATACGCGCAACACGGCGCACCTGCTGACGCGTTTTGGCCTGAACAAGCCTTTGATTGCGGCGCATCAACATAACGAGCGCGAAGTGGCGCAAACCCTGATTGCCCGCCTGCACGCGGGCGAGCGCATCGCCCTCGTTTCCGATGCGGGCACGCCCGCCGTTTCCGACCCGGGCGCGCGCATCGTCGACGCCGTGCGCGCGGCGGGACTGCGCGTGCTGCCCCTGCCGGGCCCGTCGGCGGCGATTACCGCCATTTCTGCCAGCGGCTTGCTCAATGACCAGTTCTACTTTGTCGGCTTCCTGCCGGCCAAGGCCAAGCAGCGCGAAAACATGCTGCACAGCCTGCGCGGCGTGACGGCCACCATGGTGTTCTATGAAGCGCCGCACCGCATCCTCGATTGCGCCACGGCCCTGGCGGCAGTGTTCGAACCCGCGCGCCAGGTGGTGTTTGCGCGCGAGCTGACGAAACTGTTCGAGGAAATCCACCGCTGCCCCCTGTCCGAAGCGGAAAGCTGGATCCGCGCCGACGCGCACCGCGAAAAGGGAGAGTTCGTCGTCCTGCTGGAAGGCGCCACGCAAGCGCAGGACGCGGAAGACGCGGAAGCGGAACGCATCCTCAATATCCTGCTGGCCGAATGCAGCGTCAAGCAAGCGGCCAACCTGACGGCGCAAATCACGGGCCGCAAGAAAAATGCCCTGTATGAGCGGGCGTTGCAGTTGAAGGGGCAGGAATAGCTTGATTCCAGCCTACCCAATTGGATAGGATCCTGCCCAATCTGGGTGTGTTATTAAATAATCACCACTTGCAGCCGCTATCTTTCTTGTCGAGCAGCATCAGCACGGGCGCCAGCAAGCCTGCGCCCGAATAGGCGGTGCGGCAATCGCCGCGTTTGCCTTGCGCGATGTCGCGCGCCAGCTGGGTTTCCGTTTGCAGGGGCTTGTCGGGGATTTGTCCCACGGCCGTGCCCACCTTGGACGGGTCGCGCTCGCCCGCCATCTTGCGCGCCGTCTTTCTGGCCGCATCCATGTCGAATGTCGGCGTCTCCGGGGTTTCTTGCCTGAAGGTATCGGCACTGGCTGCGGGCGTGGCCGGCGCTGCCGGTACGACCGTGATCGCTTGCGGGCTGGATGCCGGCGCCGTGGCTGCCGCCGGTGTTTCCCGGGGCGTGGCCGGTTTTGGCTTGCTGATGGGCTTGGGTTCGCGTTTCGGCTTGATGACCTCGACAGGCGGTGGCGGCGGCTTGGCGGCCAGCGGGCGTATCCACACGGCGATCGATTCCACGCGCGGCGCCGTATCCGGCTGGATAGCGGGCTGTACATGGCGCCATAGAGAGATCAGGGCGCCATGCAGCAGCAGGGACACGGCGATGCCCAGCGCGATGCCGCGGCGGTCCGGCAAGGGCTGGCCACCGCCGCTTCCGCCGTTTCTTTCGATACTGAACTCCATTGCCGTCGTCGCCTTCATGTCTGATCGGGAAAACTTGCCAAGTGAGTGTCGCATACTTCAATCGTTTTGAAAAATACATGAGTCCCAGTGCCGCGCGTAAATAATTTACACAGAGTTTCACCTGACCCTTGACCGAAGTGGATACGGCCTGTATTATCTTGGTCTTCGGAGTGTGGCGCAGCCCGGTAGCGCACCTGGTTTGGGACCAGGGGGTCCAAGGTTCGAATCCTTGTACTCCGACCAAATTTGTAGAAAAAAACCCAAGAGTTCAGGCTCTTGGGTTTTTTTTCGTCTGTCTTTCGTGCATGCGGCATGCATAAGAAAAGGGGCCATCGGCCCCTTTGCATTTACCCCAGGCGTTTCGCCGCAATGGCGTTGCCTGCGCGGCTGGAACCCTTGCGGCCCAGCTGCTGCGCAATGAACTGCCCCGCATCGACCACCAGGTCCAGGTCGATGCCGGTGGCAATGCCCAGCCCCTGCATCATGTACAGCACGTCCTCGGTGGCCACGTTGCCCGTGGCGCCCTTGGCGTAGGGGCAGCCGCCCAGGCCCGAGACGGACGAGTGATAGATGGCGATGCCCGTTTCCAGGCTGGCGTAGATATTCGCCAGCGCCTGGCCGTAGGTGTCGTGGAAGTGGCCGGACAGGCCGCCCACGTGGAAAGCCTGGATCGCGCGTGCCATCACCGCCTGCGTCTTGCGCGGCGTGGCCACGCCGATGGTGTCGGCGATGTCGATTTCGTCGCAACCCAGGTCGCGCATGCGGCCCACCACGTCGGCCACGGCATCCAGCGGTACTTCTCCCTGGTAAGGGCAGCCGAAGGCGCAGCTGATGCTGCCGCGCAAGCGCAGGCCGTGTTCCTTGGCTGCCTTGGCCACGCCTTCGAAGCGGGCGATCGATTCGGCGATCGAGCAGTTGATGTTCTTTTGCGAGAACGCCTCGGACGCGGAGCCGAAGATCACCACTTCATCGGCCCTGGCCGCCAGCGCCGCATCGAAACCCTGCATGTTCGGCGTCAGCGCCGAATAGATCGTGCCGGCGCGGCGCGCGATCTTGTCCATCACTTCCGCGCTGGTGGCCATCTGCGGCACCCATTTCGGCGACACGAACGATGCCGCCTCGATGTTGGCGAAACCGGCCTGCGTGAGGCGGTCGACCAGCTCGATCTTGACGGCGGCGCTGATGGTTTCCTTTTCGTTCTGCAGGCCGTCGCGCGGACCCACTTCGACGATCTTGACCTGCTTGGGCAGACTAGGAGTTGGATTCATTTCAATATCCTTGCAAACGGTTGACGATGCCAGCGACAGAATCTCCGGCGTGCAGGCGGCGCATCTTGGCGGCGATCTGCGTCACGCTTTCGCGGCGCAGGGTGGCTGCCGAAATATGCGGCGTGATGGTGATGCGGGGTTCTTGCCAGAACGGGTGCTGCTGCGGCAGCGGCTCGTTGCGGAACACGTCCAGGGTCGCGCCGGCGATATGCCCGGAGCGGATCAGGGTCAGCAAATCCGGTTCGGCGAGATGCGCACCGCGCGCCACGTTGATGACGTAGGCGCCCGGCAGCAGCATGGACAGGCGCGCGCGGTCCAGCAGATTGTGCGTGTCCGGTGTGAGCGGCAGCATGCAGACCAGCACGCGCGTGCCGCGCAGGAATTCTTCCAGACCCTCCTCGCCCGCGAAGCATGCCACGCCATCGATGTGTTTCTGGCTGCGGCTCCAGCCCCGCAGGGGAAACTCGAACTGTGCCAGCGCATCGAGCACGCGCGTGCCCAGTACGCCCATGCCCAATACGCCGACGGGGAAATCCCCCTTCTCGAATGCGGGCAGCGGCTGCCAGATGCCGGCGCGGCCCTGCGCCTCGTAATCGTCGAAACGGCGGAAGTGGCGCAGCACGGCGTGGCTCACATACTCGGCCATCTGCACGCCCATGCCTGCGTCATCGAGGCGCACCAGCGGCACGTGGGCGGGCAGCGCGTCGCCGAATTTCAAGAGCGCGTCGACGCCGGCGCCCGTGTTGAAGATGGCTTTGACACCGCTCAGTACGGGCAGCATGGCGGCCGGCGGCTGCCACACGACGGCGTAGTCGCAGGGCGCGGCCGTATCGCCTTCGCGCCAGAAATGGATCTGCGCTTCGGGCAGCAAGTCACGGAAGTCGCTGATCCACGCCGCTTCCTTGCCGTCCGAACGTTGTAGAAGAATGCGCATGGACGTTTCCAAGGGCGCTCCTTATGCGGCAGCCTTGAAGGCCAGCAGCGGCGCGCCATCGGCTACCTGGTCGCCGACGGCGTACAGCACCTCTTCCACCAGGCCGTCGTGCGGCGCGGCGATCGTGTGCTCCATCTTCATCGCTTCCATGATGACCAGCGGTTCGCCCTTTTTCACGTCCTGGCCTTGGTTGACCAGCACGGCGACGACCTTGCCCGGCATGGGCGCCGTCAGGCGGCCGCCTTCCGCTTCCACTTCGCCCGCATGCGCCATCGGGTCGCTGTAATGCAGGGTGTAGTGCAAGCCGCTGGTAAACACGTGGAACTGCTCGCCGTCGCGCAGTACCGTGCCATGCACGGCGCGCTCGCCCAGCTTGATGTGCAGCTCGTTGCCTGTGCGCGCCGTCAAGCTGAGGGCCTGGCCGTTGAACAGCCAGCCATCCGTCTGGTAGGCGATGCGCGCGGCATAGGCCTTGCCGTCGCCGGCCTGGGTGAATTCATCGGCAAACGCCAGGCTGCGTGCCAGGGTGCTGTTCAAACGCCAGCCCAGGGCATTGCCCCACGGGTCGGCGCGATTGGCCGATTGCGCTTCGGCGGCCGCTTTTTCTTCCAGCAGCAGGGCGACGGACGCCAGCGCCAGGGCCGTGTCGGGCGCCGCCTGCAAGGCGGGGAACAGCGACTCCTGATTGCGTTCGATCAAGCCCGTGTCCAGGTCCGCGCTGGCGAATGCCTGGCCTTCGACCAGGCGCCTTAAAAAGGCGATATTGCTGGCCAGGCCCACGATCTGGTAGTCGGCCAGCGCCTGCGCCATGCGCGCCAGCGCTACGCGGCGGTCCGCGCCCCAGACGATCAGCTTGGCGATCATCGGGTCGTAGAACGGCGAAATGGCGTCGCCCTCGCGCACGCCCGAATCGATGCGCACGGATGCCGGAGCCACCGTGCCGCCCAGTTCGAACGTGACGGCCGACGGCGACTGCATGTGGCGCAGGGTGCCGATCGACGGCAGGAAACCCTTTTCCGGGTTTTCCGCATAGATGCGCGCTTCGATGGCGTGGCCGTGGATGGCCAGTTCATGCTGCTTTTTCGGCAGCGGCTCGCCAAAGGCGACGCGCAGCTGCCATTCCACCAGGTCCGTGCCGGTGATCATTTCCGTCACTGGATGCTCGACCTGCAGGCGCGTGTTCATCTCCATGAAGTAGAACGAACCATCCTGGTTGGCGATGAATTCCACCGTACCCGCACCCACGTAGCCGACGGCCTTGGCGGCAGCGACGGCCGCTTCGCCCATGGCTGCGCGGCGGTCGGCAGGCATGCCCGGCGCCGGCGCTTCTTCCAGCACCTTCTGGTGGCGGCGCTGCACCGAGCAATCGCGCTCGAACAGGTAGATGCAGTTGCCCAGGGTGTCGGCAAACACCTGGATTTCGATATGCCGCGGACGCGACAGGTATTTTTCAGCCAGCACCTTGTCGTCGCCGAAAGAGCTGATCGCTTCGCGCTTGCACGAGGCCAGGGCGGCCTTGAAGTCGGCGCTGTTGTCGATGACGCGCATGCCCTTGCCGCCGCCGCCGGCCGATGCCTTCAGCAGGACCGGGTAGCCGATCTTGTCCGCCTGGCCGTGCAAGAAGTCCGCATCCTGTTCCTCGCCATGGTAGCCGGGCACCAGCGGCACGTTGGCTTTTTCCATCAGCGACTTGGCGGCCGACTTGGAGCCCATGGCGCGCATGGCGGATGCCGGCGGGCCGATGAAGACCAGGCCCGCCGCATGACAGGCGTCGGCGAAATCCGCGTTTTCGGACAGGAAGCCGTAGCCGGGGTGGATCGCCTGCGCACCTGTCGCCAGCGCCACGGCGATGATCTTGTCGCCGCACAGATAGCTTTCCTTGGCCGGCGCGGGGCCGATCAGGACGGCTTCGTCGCACACGGCGACGTGCTTGGCGTTGGCGTCCGCTTCCGAATACACGGCGACGGTCTGGATGCCCATGCGGCGCGCGGTAGCGGCGACACGGCAGGCGATTTCGCCGCGGTTGGCGATCAGGATTTTAGTGAACATGGTCTCTCTCTTTGCAGCTCGTGGCTGGAAGTTTTTTTTGGGGGTCTGACCCGACGGGTCAGACCCCGGCAGGACAGACGTTGGGTTCTTGTTTAACCCAAAAGCAAAAGCTGGGGTCAGACCCGGCGGGTCTGACCCCGGTTGACTTCGATCAGCAGCCGCACTTCTCTTTCTGCACCGAGTCCAGCATGGCGCCGCGCGTTTGCAGACCCAGTTTATTCAACAGGGTGCGGTCGTCTTCCGCTTCCGGGTTGTCGGTGGTGAGCAGCTTGTCGCCGTAGAAGATGGAATTGGCGCCAGCCAGGAAGCACATGGCTTGCACGGCTTCGCCCATCTGGCGGCGGCCCGCCGACAAGCGCACGCGCGCCTTCGGCATGGTGATGCGGGCCACGGCGATGGTGCGCACGAATTCGAACGGATCGAGCGCTTCCAGGCCGTACATCGGCGTGCCCTCCACCTGCACCAGGTGGTTGACGGGCACCGATTCCGGATACGGATTCAGGTTCGCCAGCTGGGCGATCAGGCCGGCGCGCTGCAGGCGCGTTTCGCCCATGCCGACGATGCCGCCGCAGCATACCTTCAAGCCCGCTTCGCGCACGCGGCCCAGGGTATCCAGGCGGTCCTGGTATTCGCGCGTGGAGATGACGTTGTCGTAGAACTCGGGCGCCGTATCGAGGTTATGGTTGTAGAAATCGAGGCCCGCGTTTTTCAGGCGGTCGGCTTGTCCCTCTTCCAGCATGCCCAGGGTGGCGCAGGTTTCCAGGCCCAGCGCTTTCACCTTGCTGACCATCTCTTCGACTTTTTCCATGTCGCGCTCTTTCGGGCTGCGCCAGGCGGCGCCCATGCAGAAGCGCGTGGCGCCGTTGGCCTTGGCCTGGCGGGCTGCGTCGAGCACCGTGTCGATGTCGAGGATTTTTTTCGCTTCCACGCCCGTGTCGTAGCGGGCCGCCTGCGGGCAGTAGCCGCAGTCTTCCTCGCAGCCGCCCGTCTTGATCGACAGCAGGGTTGCCAGTTCCACGTCGCCGTCCGGGAAGTTGGCGCGGTGGGTTTGCTGGGCCTGGAACATCAGGTCATTGAATGGCAGGTCGAACAGGGCCAGTACGTCGGCGACGGGCCAGGTGGCCGCTTCCGGCACGGTGATGCGCGCCGCAGGGCGGTGCAGTTCGACGGTTTTTGCTGCTTCTTGGACGTGAGACATGGTGATTCCTTCGTTTCTATTTTTGGATACGTTCAGTTGTTTGGATGCTGCGCCGGCCAGTTGGGCAAGCCGGTGAAATCGAGATAGGCGGCCGCCGCTTCTGCGCTGGGCTGCGCCAGGCGCGGCACCCTGCCCAGCAGCGGCGCTGGAATGCGCTCGATCAGCGCATCGATATTTTCGTCGAGGAAGCGCATTTCCATTTCCAGGGTGTTGGCGACCCAGCCGACGACGCGCAAGCCGCGCGCTTCGATGGCTTCCACCGTCAGCAAGGCCTGGCTGATGCAGCCCAAACGCATGCCGACCACGAGGATCACGGGCAGGTCGAGCTGCTGCGCCAGGTCGGCCGAGTCGAAACCGGGCGACAGCGGCACGCGGAAGCCCCCCACGCCTTCGACCACCACGGCGTCCGAGGCGGCGGCGATTTCCAGGTAGGCGGCCAGGATGGGCACGGACTCGATGCTCACGCCTTCGAGCGCGGCGGCGATGTGCGGCGCCGCCGGTTCCTTCAGCATGTAGGGCGTGGTCAGGCTGCGCAGCATGGTGACGTTGCCGGCGGCGATCAGGCTGTCGGCGTCTTCATTATGCAGCTCGCCGTCGCGCATCTCGGCGCCGGCGGCGACAGGTTTCATGCCGCAGGCGCGCACGCCGCGCGCGACCAGCGCATGCAGCAGGGCCGACGACGTCAATGTCTTGCCGATTTCCGTGTCGGTGCCGGTGACGAAACAGGCAAAGTACGATGGCAGGCCGGTGGCGGCGGGCGCGGGCTGCACGGCCGGTGCCAGGTCCGCCAGCACCTCGGCCACGATGGGGTCATCAAGGCTCATGGCGAGTCCTTTCGAGGGTGTTGACTGCGTTGATCAATTGCGCCACTTCCTGCGCCGTGTGGCCGGCCGACAGGGTCACGCGCAGGCGCGCCGTACCTGCTGGCACGGTGGGCGGGCGGATGGCGCCGACCCACAGGCCCTGTTCGTACAGGGTGGCGGCGATGGCCATCATTTCCGCGTTGTCGCCGACGATGACGGGCTGGATGGCGGAGAGCGACGGCAAGGCTTGCCAGCGCTGCAGATGCAAGCCTTCGTTCCATTGCGCCACCAGCGCCGCCAGGTGGGCGCGGCGCTGCCGGCCTTCTTCGCCGGCGATGATGTCCAGGCTGGCCAGCAGCGCATGCGCGAGCGCGGGCGCTGCCGCCGTCGTGAAGATGTACGGGCGCGCCTTTTGTATCAGGGTGTCGATCACGGCTGCGTGGGCGCACACAAAGGCGCCGCCCACGCCGGCCGACTTGCCCAGGGTGCCCACATATACGAGGTAGGGCGAATGCAGGTCGAAGTATTCCAGTGCGCCGCGGCCGTTCTCGCCCAGCGCGCCGAAGCCGTGCGCGTCGTCGACCACCAGCCAGGCGCCGTGCTGCTCGCACAGGGCCAGCAGCGCGGGCAGCGGCGCCAGGTCGCCATCCATGCTGAAGACGCTGTCGGTGACGACGATTTTCGTCTGCGCCGTGCTGGCCGCCAGCAGGGCCGCCAGGGCGTCGAGGTCCGCGTGCGGATATACGCGCGTTTTTACGCGGGCCAGGCGCGTGCCGTCGATCAGCGAAGCGTGGTTCAGCGCTTCCGAAAAAATCTCGGTCTCCGCATCGCCCGCCGACAGGGCCGTCAGCACAGCTAAATTGGCCATGTAGCCGGTGCAGAAATACAGGGCGCGCGCGTGTTCCAGGTTGGCGCCCACGAACGCGGCCAGGCGTTCTTCCAGCTGCGCGTGGGCGCGGCTATGGCCGCTGATCAGGTGCGACGCGCCGCTGCCGGCGCCATACAGGTCGGCGCCCTCTTTCAGCGCGGCCACGATGCGCGGATGCGACGCCAGGCCCAGGTAGTCATTGCTGCAAAAGGCCAGCATGTCGCGCCCGTCCACCGTCAGGCGCGGCGCGCACGGCGTGTCGACGGTGCGCCGGCGGCGGATCAGGCTGCGCTCTTCCAGCCCCTGCAACTGCTGTTTCAAGCGGGTGAGCAGTTCCATTTCAGGCCCCGATCACATGATTGAAGACGGCCAGGGTCTGCTGGCCCAGGCCCGCGATTTCTGCGTCGTCGAGGATGTACGGCGGCATCAGGTAGACGGTGGAGCCGATGGGGCGCATCAACAGTTCGTGTTCCAGCGCCGTGCTGAAGAAGCGGCGCGAGAAATCGGGCGCCGCGTCGACGGCGTCAAACGCCCAGATCATGCCCTGCTGGCGGAAATTGTGTACTTTTTCATGCTGCGCCAGCGGCGCCAGCGCTTGCGTGATTTTGGCGGCGCGCACCCGGTTGGCCGCCAGCACATCGTCTTCCTCGAAGATGGAGAGCGTCGCCAGCGCCGCGCGGCAGGCCAGCGGGTTGCCCGTGTACGAGTGCGAATGCAAAAAGCCGCGGCGCACGTCGGTGCTGTAGAACGCCTGGTAGATGTCTTCGCGCGTCATCACCAGGGACAGGGGCAGGTAGCCGCCGCTGATGCCTTTCGACAGGCAGACGAAGTCGGGCCAGATGCCGGCCTGTTCGCAGGCAAAGAAAGTGCCCGTGCGGCCGCAGCCGACGGCGATTTCATCGAGGATCAGGTGCACCTGGTAGCGGTCGCACAGGGCGCGCACCAGCGACAGGTACAGCGGGTCGTGCATGGCCATGCCGGTGGCGCATTGGACCAATGGTTCGATGATGATGGCGGCGATTCTGTCGGCCTTCTGCTGGAACAGCTGTTCCACTTCAAAGGCCGCGCGGCGCGCCACGTCCTGCGCCGTTTCGCCTTCGGCCGCCTGGCGGAAGTCGGGCGACATCACCGTCTGCGTTGCCCGCAGCAGGGGGCCATAGGCATCCTTGAACAGGGCCACGTCCGTGACGGCCAGGGCGCCGATGGTTTCGCCGTGGTAGCTGCCTTTCAAACAGACGAATTCCTGCTTGTCACCCTTGCCGCTGTTGCGCCACGCGTGAAAGCTCATTTTCAGGGCGATTTCCACGGCCGAGGCGCCGTCGGACGCATAAAAACTGTGACCCAGCACGCCGCCGGTCAATGCGGAGAGTTTTTCCGACAGCGCGATCACGGGTTCATGCGTGAAACCGGCCAGCATCGCGTGTTCCAGCCGGTCCAGCTGGTCCTTCAGTTCCGCATTGATGCGGGGATTCGCATGGCCGAACAGGTTCACCCACCAGGAGCTGATGGCGTCCAGGTAGCGTCGGCCTTCGTGGTCGTACAGCCAGGCGCCGCGGCCATGGCTGACGGGGATGAGGGGAACCGTCTCGTGATGCTGCATCTGCGTGCACGGATGCCACACGCTGCGCAGACTGCGTTCGACCCAGCCCGATTGTTTTTCTGCTTTCAAAACTGCTCCAATGAATATTCTTAGTCCATGCGCTAATCCATGAGCCAGCCCGGCTTGCGCTTGTCGAGGAACGATTGCACGCCTTCGCGTCCCTGCTCCGAGGCGCGGATCTGCGCGATGCGCTCGGCGGTGTCCAGCAGCAGCGCATCGTCGACGGGTTGGCCGACGATTTCGCGCACCAGCGTTTTCGCTTGCGCCACGGCGTGCGGGCTGTTGCCCGTCAGCGCTTTCAGCACTTCGGCGGTTTTCGCGTCCAGTGCGTCGCCAGCGACTACCTCGTGGGCAAAGCCGATGCGCAGCGCCTCTTGCGCGGAGAATCGCTCCGCGGTCAGGAAATAGCGGCGTGCCGCGTTTTCGCCCATGGCCTTGATGACATACGG
The DNA here is from genome assembly GCF_009208755.1 of Janthinobacterium sp. FT14W. Classification (NCBI taxonomy): domain Bacteria; kingdom Pseudomonadati; phylum Pseudomonadota; class Betaproteobacteria; order Burkholderiales; family Oxalobacteraceae; genus Janthinobacterium; species Janthinobacterium sp. FT14W. The sequence goes on from NZ_WFLL01000047.1 coordinate 26,722, forward strand.
TGAAATAGTGGCGGGAATCAGTCCCAGCCGCACTTCGCTCAGGCAGAAATGCACGTCTTCCGCAGCCAGAATGATATCGCATGCGGCGACGAGGCCCATGCCGCCCGCATAGCAGTCGCCCTGGATCTTCGCCACGACGGGTTTCGGACACAGGTAAATCGTGCGCAGCATCTGCGCCAGCTGCAGCGCGTCGGCCTGGTTTTCGGCATGCGTGTAGCCTGCCATCTTCTTCATCCAGTTCAGGTCCGCGCCGGCGCAGAAGGCGGCGCCATTGGCCGCCAGCACGATGGCGCGCACCATGTCGCTGCGTCCCAGTCCCTCGAAGGCGCGCGCCAGTTCGGCGATCGTCGTCTCGTTGAAGGCGTTGCGCACGTCGGGGCGGTTCAGGGTCACGGTGGCGACATTGCCCTCGATGACCAGTTTCAAGGTTTCAAATTCCATGGTTTTCCCCCTTCTTTACATGCGGAATACGCCGAACTTCGTGTCCGGGATTTCCGCGTTGAGCGCGGCCGACAGGCCCAGGCCCAGCACCATGCGGGTGTCGGCCGGGTCGATCACGCCATCGTCCCACAGGCGCGCGGTGGCGTAGTACGGGTGGCCCTGGTGTTCATATTGATCCTTGATCGGCTGCTTGAAGGCCGCTTCCTCGTCCGCGCTCCATGCGCCGCCCTTGCCTTCGATGCCGTCGCGCTTGACGGTGGCCAGCACGGACGCGGCCTGGTCGCCGCCCATGACGGAAATGCGCGCATTGGGCCACATCCACATGAAGCGGGGTGAAAACGCGCGGCCGCACATGCCGTAGTTGCCGGCGCCGAAGCTGCCGCCGATGATCACGGTGAACTTCGGCACGCTAGCCGTCGCCACGGCCGTGACCATCTTCGCGCCATTGCGGGCGATGCCTTCGTTTTCGTATTTGCGGCCCACCATGAAGCCCGTGATGTTTTGCAGGAAGACGAGCGGGATCTTGCGCTGGCAGCACAATTCGATGAAATGCGTGCCTTTCAAGGCCGACTCGGAGAACAGGATGCCGTTGTTGGCGATGATGCCGACTTTTACGCCATAGATGTGCGCGAAGCCGCAGATCAGGGTGGTGCCGTAGCGGGCCTTGAATTCGTCGAAATCGCTGCCGTCGACGATGCGCGCGATCACTTCCCTCACGTCGAAGGGCTTGCGCGTATCGACGGGGATCACGCCATACAGTTCCTGCGTCGGGTATTTGGGCTCGGCGGATGCGCGCAAGTCCATCTGCTGCGGTTTTTTACGGTTCAGGTTCGAAACGATGGTGCGCGCCAGCGACAGCGCGTGCAGATCATTCTGCGCCAGGTGGTCGACCACGCCGGACAGGCGCGTGTGTACGTCGCCGCCGCCCAGGTCTTCGGCCGTCACCACTTCACCGGTGGCCGCTTTCACCAGCGGCGGGCCGCCGAGGAAAATCGTGCCTTGCTCCTTGACGATGATCGATTCGTCGCTCATGGCCGGCACATAGGCGCCGCCCGCCGTGCAAGAACCCATCACCACGGCGATTTGCGGGATGCCCTTGGCCGACAGGTTCGCCTGGTTGTAGAAGATGCGGCCGAAATGGTCGCGGTCGGGGAAGACGTCGTCCTGGTTCGGCAGGTTGGCGCCGCCCGAGTCGACCAGGTAGATGCAGGGCAGGTTGTTCTGGTCGGCGATTTCCTGGGCGCGCAAATGCTTCTTCACCGTCATCGGGTAGTAGGTGCCGCCCTTGACGGTGGCGTCGTTGCAGACGATGACGCATTCCTGGCCCGAGACCCTGCCGATGCCCGTGATGATGCCGGCGGATGGCGCCGCATCGACGCCCTTGGCGTCCTGGTACATGGCGTAGGCCGCCATCTGGGAAAACTCGAGGAAGGGCGTGCCGGGATCGAGCAGCATCTGCACGCGGTCGCGCGGCAGCAGCTTGCCGCGCGCCAGGTGCTTGGCAGCGGCTGCCTCGCCGCCGCCGGCCGCGATTTTCTCGACCTTGTCGCGCAGATCGTCGACGATGGCTTGCATGGCCGCGGCATTGGCCTTGAAATCTTCACTGCGCGGATTGAGTTTGCTTTCGATGTGCGGCATTGCGGTTCCTTTTTATTATCGCCCGGTCTCTCGGGTCGCGCTATTCGGGAAAACTGCCGTCGAGATAAAACCAGCGCAGGGCGCCATCGCCGCGCTGGTCCGCCTCGCGCACGAAGCGGCTCACTTCATGCAGGCGGTGCGCGCGGCCGTTGACCTTGTAGCGGGCCACGAATTCCACGCTGTCGCGGTATATCTCTTCGGCTTGATCTGCTGATTCTGCTTTACGTTGACGTAAACGTAAAGCAGATTTTACCTCAAGTCCCAGCCAGTGGACTTTTTCTTCTTCGGCAAACAAGGCATCGGCGGGACAGGTGCTGGCATGCCAGGTGGCGCGCAGATACGCTTCATCGCGCAGAGTAAACGCCGTGTAGCGCGAGCGCATCAGGGTTTCGGCCGTGGGCGGCACGGCATCGCCCGCGATATACGGGCCGCAGCAGCTGGCGTAGGAGGCGCCGCCACAGGGGCAGGCGGCAGATTTCGGGGGTGTGGGCATGCGCTGGCTATCAGGAACGGAAAAAGGGAACAGGAAAGTTCCGCAATTATCCGTCATAACGGCGGCGCCGGTCGCCGCCGCTGCCCGTCCGCCTATTTGCGCGGGCTGAGGAAGTCCAGCGCGAACGGCGGCGCCTTGCCGGCCATGAGATCGGCCAGGATGCGCGCCGTGCCGGCGGCAAAGGTAAAGCCCAGCGGGCCATGGCCCACGTTCAGCCACAGGTTCGCGTATTTGCTGGCGCCCACCAGCGGCGCGCTGTTCGGCGTGGCGGGGCGCAGGCCGGCCCAGGCCGTGGCCTGGTCGTAATCGGCGCCGTGCGGCATGGCTTCGCGCGCCAGCCGCGTCAGGCCCGCGATGCGGCCCCAGTCGATGCTGTTGTCGGCGCCCACCATGTCGACCATGGCGGCCACGCGCAGGTCGCCCTTGATGCGCGCATACAGCACCTTGCGCTCGAAATCCGTGATGCTGATCTCGGGCGCCTGGTCCTGCGCGCGGATGGGCGCCGTCAGGCTGTAGCCTTTCAGCGGATACAGGGGCAGGTAAATCCCCGCCGTGGCAGCCAGGTCGCGGCTCTGGATGCCGGCCGCCAGCACATAGTGATCCGCCTGCAACAGGCCCAGGCTGGTGTCGACGCCCGTGACCTTGCCCTTGTGCGTGACGAGACGGCGCGCCTCGCCTTTCAACAGGAGCGAACAGTTCGGATGCTGCAGCAGGCGCGCTTCCAGCGCCAGGCAAAAGGCGTGGCAATCGGCCACCGCCTCGCCCTGCGTGAAAATGCCGCCGGCCAGGGCGCCCTGCAGGGCCGCCAGCGCCGGTTCGCGCTGCACGGCTTCAGACGGCGACAGGACCAGGCGCGCCTCTTCCGATTCCGGCCGCGCCACGGCCCGCTGAAAGATGGCCGGCGTGCGGTAGACGATGAGCTTGCCCGCATCGCGCCAGGCATATGCTTCCGGCGGCACCGTCAACTCCAGCTGGGCCATGCCGGCGCGGCTCAGTTCGCCCAATTGCAGCAGCTTGGCCGTCGTGCGGGCATTGCTGGCGCTGTTGCAATTGCGCAAGAAACTGGCCATCCAGCGCCATTGACGCCAGTCCGCTTCGGGGCGGAAGCGCAGCGGACCGTCTTTCTGCAGCAGCCATTGCAGGGCCTTGAAGGGCACGCCCGCATCGGCCAGCGGCGCCACATAGCGGTAGCTGAGCTGGCCGCCGTTGCGGTAGCTGGCGGCAATCGCCACTTGTTCGTTGCGTTCCAGTACAGTGACCTTGTACCCGGCCTCGGCCAGCCACCAGGCCGATGTCAGACCGACGATGCCGCCGCCGATGATGATGACTTGTTGCTGCATGTTGCCTCGCTGCGTTGCGCTCCCATGGTGCGGGAGCATTCGGGAAGAGCTTAGAGGCTGGCCGCCAACGCAGCCAATGAAACATCATGGTGCAGCCATAACTTTCAGGAATGCACCATTTCAATGCAAGGATTGATTGTTGGCAATCGCACCACGGTATAGCGCGGTGAGTATCCGTTCTTCGCTGCGCCCCATGGCGGAATACGTGCCCGCATGCTGCGCGGGATCGCTGCCCGTGCCGCCCACCAGCATCACCATGCCGTTCCGGTTCTTGAAATCGAGCACGAAGGCGGAGACCAGGCCATACGCGTCGCCCAAATGGCCCACGGCCGTGAAGCTGGCGCCCTCGGCCAGGCCATTGCCCTGCCCCGCTACCGCATCGAACTGCTGGTTGCCCAGGCCCCAGGCGCGGTACAGGCCCCGCTCGCTGTCGCCATTGCCGGCGTCTGGCGCCAGCTGCCATTGCCTGCCAAACATCAGCGCGATGCTGGCCGGCTGCAGGAGCTGCCGATGCTGGTAGCGGCCACCGTCGAGCAGCATCTGCATGACCTTGCCAAGATCAGCGGCGGAGATGCGCAAGCCGCCCGTGGGACTGAAGACGGTGGCGTTGCTGCCGATCGCATAATGCGCCAGGCCGGCCGGCGCATTGGGCGCGCGCGCGTGAAAATCGTCGGCCTGGGCGATCCAGGGACCTGCCGGCCGCCACACTTCCGTGTCCAGCGTGCGCTTGCGGTACAGGGTGGCCGTATTGGCCACCTCGTCCGGGGAGAAGGCGGCCGGGTTGTAGCCGCCGCGCAGATCGAGGGGATCGAGCAGCAGGCGCCGCATCAGCAAGTCGAAGCGCTCGCCCGTGACTTTTTCCATCACGGTGCCGATCACGCCCCAGTTCAGGTTGGCATACGTGAAATAGCGGCCCGGCGCCGCGGCTGCATCCCACATGAGGTCGCCGCCAGCCGTAAACACGTCGCGCAAGCTGCGCTCGGGCCCCCAGGCATAGCCGCCCGCGTCGCGCAAGGAGGAAGTGTGGCTGAGCAGGCTGCGCAGGGTCAGCGGCTGCTGGGGAAAGTGCGGGTTGCGCAGGGAAAATCCCAGATAGACGCCCACGTCCTGGTCCAGGCTCAGCTTGCCCTGCTCGACCAGCCGCATCAGGCCCAGGGTGGTCATCATCTTCGAAACGGAAGCGATGCGGAACAGGGTGGCCGGCGTCACGGGCAAGCTGTCCGCCGGCGTGGCGCCCATGTGCCGGTAGCCGAATTGCTGCTGATACGACACCTTGCCCTGGCGGATGGCCAGCACGGACAGGCTGGCCAGCGGGTGGGCCGGGTCGTCGACGATGGCGGCCAGCGTGGCATCGAGCGCGCGTTGCTGGTCGCTGCCGCTGCCGGGCGGTGCGGCCAGCGCGGTCCAGGTTGTGCCCAGTAGCAGCAAGCCCAGCAAACCCGTCATTTTATTGTGCATGTTTCCCTGTGTCGCAGTGTGGTGGAGGCGCCACCAGCATAGGCCGGGATGGTTTGCGACGCTAATGAAAATTGCTTATTTATCTATAATGCAAAGCTATACGTACGGTAAAACATTGTTTTTTTAAGTGTATAACCGTTATTTATGGTCATTTTCCATTTATTCATGGGTGGACGGGCTACGCGCAGGCGCCATCGCTATTACACTAGGAGGACAAGGAGAACTGTATGAGCCAGACCAGCGTAGAACTCAAGGTCGATTTAAATGACAATTCGCCTTTATATATGCAGATCGCCCGCAAGCTGAGCGATGACGTACGCAACGGCCGCTACCAGGTAGACCAGGCCCTGCCATCCGAACGTACCCTGTCCGAACTGCTCGACGTATCGCGCGTGACTGCCCGCAAGGCCATCGATCAATTGGTCGAGCAAGGCCTCGTCGTGCGCCGCCGTGGGTCGGGCAACTATATTGCCCCGCGCATCGAGCAGCCGCTGTCGAACCTGTCGAGCTTTTCCGAGCAGCTGCAGCAGCGCGGCTACCGCCCCGGTTCGCGCTGGCTCAAGCGCGATGTCGTCATCGCCAGCAGCGATGAACAGCTGAGCCTGGGCCTGGCGCAGAATACGAAAGTGGCGCGCCTGGAGCGCCTGCGCCTGGCCGACGACGTGGTGATGGCCTATGAAGTGAGCGTGCTGCCATTCAGCGTGGTGTCGGACCCGGGCGCCGTGGGCGATTCCCTGTACGAATACTTGAGCAGTATCAAGAAGGCCCCCGTGCGTGCCTTGCAGCACATCCGTGCCATGAATGCGACGGACGTGCTGGCCAAGCAGCTGGGCATCCCCGATGGGCAGGCCGTGCTGTTCATCACGCGCATCGCCTACCTGGAGTCGGGCGAAGCGGTGGAACTCACGCATTCGTATTGCCGCAGCGATCATTACGACTTCGTGGCGGAAATGCGCCGCGCCCCGTAAATCTATTGTTCGAGCAGGCGGATCATGGATTGCGCCACGCCGACGGACGACTCCCAGCTCATGCCCGTCACGAGCCTGCCGTCGACCTCGACGTGACTCTTGCCGCTTGCGCCGTGCCTGAATATGCCGCCATGGCCCTTGATGCTGCCTTCTGCCGAGAAGGGATAGGCCTTGTATACCGGCGATTCCTTGTTGATAAACGCATCGGGGAATGAAGTGAGTACCTTGCCCTGGATGAGGAAAGTACCGTCGCTGAGTTTCAGATTCTTGATGCCCTCGGTGCCATGGCAGATGGCCGCGATCACCCCGCCTTGTTGTTCGTAGATACGCAAGGCGATGTCCTGCAGCGGCTTGTTGTCCGGGATGCCGACGATGGCCGCACCGCCGCCGACGAAAGCCATGCCTGCATAGTCGTCTGCCCTGACCTCGGAGACGGGCATGGTATTGGCCAGTGCCCACATGAAATCACTGTCGTACAGATGCTTCTTGAGCAGCGCGTCCGACGTGACGATCATTTCCAGGGGAATGGCGCCGCCCTCGGGACTGACGAAGTCGACCGCGTACCCTGCTTTGCGAAACGCATCATAGGTATACGCCAGTTCGGGAAAATTATTGCCTGCGTTAACCTTTGTACCGGGATATTGATGCACATTCGACACCACCAGCAGCACCTTGCGTGCCTGGCGCGGGGCTGCAGGCTCCCGATCTGCCGACTTGCTGACGATCTTCCAGTTGCCGGCGATCTTTTTCAAAAGAAACACATCCACATAGCGGACCCCTTGTTGGGGAATGTGGATCTCGGCCTTGGCGGTGGCCACCTTGCCGCTCACCTCTACCTTGATCAGTCGCCCGTGGCGCCCATTGAATTGCATTGCTTTCTCTTGGGAAAAGAGTTTGGCGTATTCGGGACCGCTCAACTCCCATTCCGCATCGTTTTTACCGTCCAGGTAAAGGCGGGAGCTTGCATGGAAGGCCTGGTTGATCTCGCTCTGCACGTTGAAGCTGGTGCCATGCAGATACAGGCGCACGGTCTCCCGGATGGCATTTTCATCCTGGTCTGCGGTTGCGGCGGTGCCGGCAGCGGTGATGCTTAACAAGCAACAGGCGAGTACCGTTCGCAATAAAAACTGAATCATGGCTATACCTTCGAATGAAGAATGACGTTTATCGGAGCAACGACCGATGCTGATCGCTGGTGCTCGATAATTTATCGAAGTGGCGGGGAATTGATGTCGCCAAACATGATTTCAGACTCCGGAATGGCGATTCCGGAGCGGTCTTACGCGGAAATGGCCCTGGCCGCCTGGCTGGATTGGGCGCGGAAACTGGCGGGAGTCTGGCCAGCCACTTTCTTGAAGGTCGAGTAGAAGGTGGAACTGGAATTGAACCCGCAGCGCTCGGCAACGGTATCCATGTTCAATTGTGGCTCGTCCGTCAATACCTGTTTCGCTTCGGCGATACGGTATTCGTTGACGTAGGTAGTGAAGCTCTTGCCCAGCTTGTCATTCAGTACCTGCGACACCTGCGCCTGCGTGCATCCCGCCCGCTTGGCAAGTTGGGCCAGGGTCAGGTTCGGATTCAGATAGGATTTCTGCCCGCTCATCTGTTGTTCCAGCGCGGCGAGCACGGCAAGCGTATCTTCGTGTGCCAGGCGGTTATTCTGGTACTTCTGCCTGGGCTCGGATGGTGCCAGGCTTTCTTTTCTCAGCAGAAAGACCATGACCGCCACATGCAGCGAGAAGGTGAACGACAAGGCGCCGACAATATAGGACGTGAACGGCGTGCTCGCGTACGCCGCCAGCATGACACAGCTGCCTGCAAAGACGCTCAGCAGGAGCACGCTGCTGGTAGCCATCCGCTGTCCCTCGTTCAACCATGCACGGCGGCTTTGCCAGAGCAGCCTGGCGCTTGCCAGCAGGTAGCCTAGCCAGAACACATGAATGGCATGACTCGACAGGTTCCACACAGAGCGGTACGCGGAATATGGAAAGGCAACGCCTATGCCGATCAGCAGGAAGGACAAGCCCAGATGCCAGCGCCATTGTTGTCCCGCAGGCAGTTGCGCGAGCCCGGCGATGAAAGCGCGCGCATAGAGATAGGTCAGGGGACCGATCAGCAGGCAGGCCGACAGGCCCAGCTGACGGAATTCGATGGCGATCGCCGGGTTGAAGTAGAGGAAGGCGGATTTGGCGGTGCGCACCCCGACGGCAAGCAGCAAGGCGCCCAGCATGCAATCGGCCAGGCAGCGGGGCCGGCGGCTGAAAAAATAGACGGCCAGGAAAATGCCGTTGATGGCGCCAAGGGCGCTAAACAGGAACAGCAATTGGCGAGCGATCATGGGCGTGTCATTGAGTATGGCGTCGAACCGAAGTATAGACACAAACGGGTCTGAAAGTTGCCTCAGGGCCACTGAATGAACAAATTCAGGAAGCGGTTTACCGCCGCATCGAAGTCCGGCTAATCCGCCACGTTCCTGCAGCGGCCATAAACTCCCGTTATGCCCGCCTGCCATCCTTTCATGGTTGATCCCGCTCTTTGGTATTAAACTGGTTTCACCTTCAACCATGTTCGAAAATCATGTTGAAAACTGAAACCCCGAGCCGGCGGCATCCGGATCTGGACCTGTATCCGGTAGAGCAACTGGTGGCGGCGCTGGTCGATGACCAGTTCTGGGCCGTCGAAGCCGTGCGGCTGGCGTCGCCGCAGATCGGGGCGGCCATCGCGGCTGCCCTGCCCCGTATCGCTGCCGGCGGACGCCTGCTGTACGTGGGCGCGGGCACGTCGGGCCGCCTGGGCGTGCTCGACAGCGTTGAATTGAATCCCACGTTTTCCTGGCCGCCCGAGCGGGCCGTCGCCATCCTGGCTGGCGGCACGGGCGCCATGTTCACGGCTGTCGAAGGGGCGGAAGATGATCTGCAGCAAGGCGAGCGGGATTTGCTGGCCCTGCAGCCGCAAGTCAATGACGTGGCGATCCTGCTGGCCGCGTCCGGCGCCACGCCGTATGTGCTGGGGGCGCTGCTGGCCGCGCGCAAGGCCGGCGCCCTGACCATCGGCATCGCCAACAATGTGGACGCTCCCGTGGCGCACGAGGCGCAATGCGGCATCGTGCTCGATACGGGCACGGAAGTCATTTCCGGCAGCACCCGCCTGAAAGCGGGCACGGCGCAAAAAATCACCCTCAACACGATTTCCAGTGCCTTGATGGTCGGTTTGCATAAAACTTACGGAAACTTGATGGTAGACTTGAAGCCGACCAACGCCAAGCTGATCTGGCGGGCGGTGCGTCTGACCATGCATGCCACCGGCGCCAGCGAAGTGCAGGCCAGGACCGTGCTGGAGCAATGCCAATTTCACGTCAAGGTGGCAATTGTTGCCTTGATCAAAAAAATCAACACAAACCAGGCACAGGCATTGTTGGCCGGCGCGGACGGCAGTGTGCGGGCGGCACTGGCGGCGTGATCCGATGGCGCGGCATTCTTCTGCCTGGGAGACCAAGAAGGATGTATGGAGCTAGTGAAACAAACCGCCCCGGCGCGCGCGAAGAACCCGTGGCTGTGGATCCCCTCCCTGTATTTCGGCCAGGGTATCCCGTATGTCGTGGTCATGACCTTGTCCGTGATCATGTACAAGAACTACGGCTTTTCCAATACGGATATCGCGCTGTATACGAGCTGGTTGTACTTGCCCTGGGTCATCAAGCCCCTGTGGTCGCCCTTCATCGACATGTACCGCACCAAGCGTTTCTGGATCGTCGGCTTGCAGTTGGTGATCGGCGCCGCGCTGGCGCTGGTGGCCCTGACGACGTCCCTGCCCCATTTTTTCCAGATCAGCCTGGCCATCTTCTGGCTGATGGCTTTTAGTTCCGCCACGCATGATATTGCCGCCGACGGCTTTTATATGCTGGGCCTGGAAGAGCACCAGCAGGCCGCCTTTGTGGGCGTGCGCAGCACGTTCTATCGCCTGGCCATGATCGCCGGCCAGGGCGGCCTCGTGTATCTGGCTGGCTATCTGACGCATGCGACGGGCAATGTGCAGCTGGCCTGGTCCGTTGTGTTCGCCATTCTGGCGGGCCTGTTCATCGCCCTCTTCCTGTACCACTATTTCATTTTGCCCAAGCCCAAGGATGACCGGCCCAGCATCCAGGACGCCGGTGTGTCTCCGTTGCAGGAATTCGTCGCCACGTTTGCCGCCTTCTTCAGGAAGAAAGATATCCTGGTCATCCTGGGCTTTTTGCTGTTGTTCCGCCTCGGTGAAGCGCAATTGCTGAAACTGGCCGCGCCTTTCCTGCTCGACCCCGTCGCCAAGGGTGGCCTGGGCCTCAGTACCGAGGATGTGGGCCTCGTCTATGGCACCATCGGCGTGATCGCCCTGACCCTGGGCGGCTTGCTGGGCGGCTTCATCATTTCCCGCTTCGGCTTGAAACGCTGCCTGTGGATCATGGTGCTGTCCGTCCACTTGCCCGACCTGGTCTTCGTCTACCTGGCCACGGCCTTGCCTAGCAGCATCTACGTGATCGCCGGTGGCATTGCGTTGGAACAATTCGGCTATGGCTTCGGCTTCGCCTCGTATATGTTGTACATGATCATGGTGTCCGATGGCGCGCATAAAACGGCCCATTACGCCATCTGCACGGGCTTCATGGCCCTGGGCATGATGTTGCCGGGCATGGCCAGCGGCTGGATCCAGCAAATGCTCGGCTACCAACACTTCTTCATCTGGGTGTGCATCGCCACCATTCCCGCTTTCATCATGGCCGCGCTGGTCAAGATCGATCCCGAATTCGGCAAGAAGGCCGAGGCCTGATTCTTTTGAACTGTGCGCCCGCAAGGATGGCGGGCGCACAGTAAAATGCCCCACCGATAGACCTGCGCTCCACCACTGCAAGGAATTGTTTTGTTGTCTACTTTTAAAAAACGCCTGGGCGCCAGCGCCGGCGTGCTGGCCGCGCTGGCCACCGCCACATTGCTCAGCAGCTGTACCAGCACCAAGATGCCTTCCGCCGTGACGCCAGGAGAAGCGGGCTTGCCGGCCGTGCCGCCCGTGCAGCACATCACGGGCGAAGTGCCGCCGCCGGCGCCGCGCGAGTTCCGCGCCGCCTGGGTGTCGACGGTAGCCAATATCGACTGGCCCAGCCGCAGCAATTTGCCGGTCGCCAAGCAGCAAGCGGAAGCGCTGGCCATCCTCGACCGCGCCAAGTCCTTGAATCTGAACGCGATTGTGCTGCAGGTGCGGCCCAGCGCCGACACGATTTATCCTTCGCAGCTGGAGCCGTGGTCGGAATACCTGACCGGCAAGCAAGGCCAGCCGCCATTGCCCCTGTATGACCCGCTGGCCTTCTGGGTGGCCCAGGCGCATGCGCGTGGCCTGGAATTGCACGCCTGGTTCAACCCCTACCGGGCCCGCCACGCGACGGCCAAGTCGCCGCTGGCACGCGACAGTTTCGCGTCCACCAACCCGGCGTCCGTCAAGCAGTACGGCCGCTACCTGTGGATGGACCCGGGCGACGCCGCTGCCTCCCGGCACACGACAGACGTGGTGCTGGACGTGGTGCGCCGCTACGATATCGATGGCGTGCACATCGACGATTACTTTTATCCGTATCCGATCGACGCGCCTGGCGCGGGCGCCGGTGCGGAAACGGCCGCGCTGGACGCGGGCAGTGGCGGCGCCAAGCGCGAACTGCCGTTTCCCGATGAGCCTTCCTGGCAGCAATATCTGCTGGCCGGTGGTCAGCTGGACCGCGCTTCCTGGCGCCGCCAGAACGTCAACCAGCTGATTGAAGCCTTGTATACAGGCATCCACCGCGAAAAGAGCTGGGTGCGTTTCGGCATCAGTCCGTTCGGCATCGGCCGTCCGGACCGCCGCCCTGCCGGCATCGTCGGCTTCAGCCAGTACGACAAATTGTATGCGGATGCGGAACTGTGGCTGGCCAAGGGCTGGCTCGATTATCTGTCGCCGCAGCTGTACTGGCCCGTGGCGCAGGCGCCGCAGGCGTTTGGCGTGCTGCTCGACTACTGGCTGGCGCAAAATCCGTATGGCCGCCACGTGTGGCCGGGTCTATATACGAGCCGGATCGACAATTCCGCCAAGTCCTTCACGCCGCAAGAGATCATCAAGCAGATCGAAGTGACGCGCACGCGCCCCGGCGCGAATGGCCAGGTGCATTTCAGCATGGTGCCGCTGATGCAGAACCGCAAGGGTGTCAGCGACCAGCTCAAGGCGACCGTGTATCAAAGCCCCGCCCTGATTCCCGCCACGCCGTGGCTGGGCAAGGAGGCGCCCGCGACGCCCGTGCTGGCCTTGCGCCGCGATTCCACCAGCCTGAACGTCAAATTGGCGGCGGGCGGTGGCAAACCCGTGGCGCAGTACGCCGTCTGGGCCCGCTACGGCGAAGACTGGCGCTTTACCGTGGTCACGGGCGTGCAAGGCGAGCTGACCCTGGTTGATGATGCCACTGGTAAAGTCAATGCAGTGGTCGTCAGCGCCGTGGACCGCCTCGGCAATGAAAGCCCCCGCGTGACCGTGCGCGAACCGTTTACGACGGCTGCCAAGTAACTTTGCCGTATCACCGGTAGTCCATAACCTGCAGGCATGAAACATGCGCAAGCTTTCATGCCTGCAAGCCCAGCTTGGCTTTACACTCATGCCATGATTTCCTTCCCTACAGCCAAGAATGCAGCGCCCGTGCTGGGCCTGGGCATCGACGCGGGCGGCACGCAGACGCGCTGGGCCCTGGCCACCGTGGACGGCGCCATCGTGGCCGACGGCGCCGTGGAAGGCTTGTCTGCCTTGCAAATGAGCAGCGACGCGGGCCGCGCAGCCGTGCACGCCACGTTTACCCGGCTGTGCCGGGCCGTTCTGGCCATCGGCCAGCCCCGCGCCGTGGTGGCGGGCTTGACGGGTTTTGGCGGCGACGATGCGGCGCTGGCGCCCATGCTGGCAGAGTTGCTGGCGCTGGACGCCAGCAACGTGCGCTTGGGCAACGATATCGACATCGCCTATCGCGACAGTTTTGAACCGGGCGAAGGTTATCTGGTCTACGCTGGTACGGGCTCGATTGCTGCCTGGATCGATGCGGATGGCGTGTTTCACCGCGCGGGCGGGCGTGGCGTGCTGCTCGACGACGGCGGTGGCGGCTACTGGATCGCGCGCGAAGCCTTGCGCCACATCTGGCGCGGCGAAGACGAGGCGCCCGGCAGCTGGCAAGGCTCGCCCATGGCCCAGGCCGTTTTTGCGCGACTGGGCGGCAGCGACTGGTCGCTGTCGCGCGCCTTCATGTATGGCCAGGACCGGGGCGCCATCGGCCGGCTGGCCCTGGCCGTGGCCGCCAGTGCGGATGCCGACCCGCTGGCGCTGGACATCTTGCAGCGTGCGGGACAGGAACTGGCGCGCTTGGCGCTGGCCCTGACGGCGCGCTACGGTCCCCGTCCCGTGGTGCTGGCGGGCCGAGCGGCGCAATTGCACCCGGCCATCGCGGCAGCCATGCGCGCCGCTTTGCCTGTATCGTTGACGATGGAGCAAAAAGTTGCTTGTTCGCATGAGGCCGCGGCCAAGCTGGCAGCGAGGACGGCCAGCTTGTATGCTGGCAAAGACTGACTATTTTATTAACCCGAACACGGATCTTTCATGAAAAAAATCGCCCTCGCGCTGCTGGTGGCCCTGCTCTCCGCCTGTACCACGCCCGCGCCGCACCTCGACCATAGCTTGAATGCGCGTAGCCAGAGCCCGCGCGTGAAATTCATCGTCATCCATTACACGGTCAGCGACCTGCCCCGCTCGATCAAGATCCTGACGGAACAAGTGGTCAGCAGCCATTATTTGCTGACCGACACGGACAAGCCGAAGTTTTACGTGCTGGTCGACGAATCGCGCCAGGCCAATCACGCGGGTGTGAGTAACTGGAAGACGTATACACAGTTGAATGTCAGCTCGATCGGTATCGAGATTGTCAACCCAGGCTACAAGGACACGCCGGAAGGCCGCCTCTGGTATCCATTCCCGCAGGCACAGATCGATGAGCTGATTCCCCTGTTGAAAGATATCCAGGCGCGCTACAACATCGCGCCGGAAAATATCCTGGGCCACAACGAAATCGCCCCGCAGCGCAAGCAGGATCCGGGCCCGTTGTTCCCATGGCGCCAGCTGGCCGATGCGGGCCTGATCGTGTGGCCGGACGCCAACCGTGTCGCCACGCAGCGCCTCATTTTTGATCAGCAGGTGCCGGATGCCGTCTGGTTCCAGAAAAAACTGGCCCAGCATGGCTATGCCACGCCGACTACGGGCGTGTTCGACGAAGCGACGCGCAATGTGCTGATTGCTTTTCAGATGAAATACCGCAACAAGTTGTTCGATGGCACGCCCGATGGCGAAACGGCGGCCCTGCTGGAAGTACTGACGACGCCGGCCCCGGCTGTTGCAACAAAGTAGCATGGCCGTTCCAGCCCATGACTTTTTCTTATATGCTGAACATGGACGGCCCTGGTGGCCACGGCAAGGTAAAGGAATAGCTCATGCGGCTGCGTCATATCGAAGTATTTCACGCCATCATGCAAGTTGGCACCATCAGCGGCGCGGCCCAGGTGTTGCATATCTCGCAACCGGCCGTGACCAAGGTCTTGCAACATTGCGAATTGCAACTGGGCATGCCGCTATTCGAGCGCGTGCGGGGCAAGCTGTACCCGAAGCCCGAGGCGCACCGTTTGTTTGTCGAGACGGAAAAACTCAACCGCGATTTATTGGGCATCCGCCGCCTGGCAGCCAGCCTGAAGGGCCATGCGGTGGAAACCATCCGCCTGGTGTCCACGCCGACGCTCGCCATCAGCGTCTTGCCGTTCGCCATGACGGAATGGCGGCGCGACTTCCCTCACACGCGTTGCCAGCTGGCTACCCACCACACGGGCGAGATCGTCAATACCCTGCGTCTGGGGGAAGCGGACTTGGCCGTGTCGCTGCAAGACCCGCGCCATCCGGGCATCGTGGCCGAACCGATCGCGCAGGGCGTCATGACGGTGATCGCGCCTGCCGGCACCTGGCATGCTGCCGATTGCGGCACGCCGTTGACGGCGCATGGCCTCAACGGCGAGCTGATCGGGCATGCCGACAACGATCCGCTGGGCGAACTGGTGGTGGCCGCCTGCGAGGCGCAGGACATTCATCCCGTGTTTTCCACCGTGGTGCAGACCTATCAAATTGCCCGTTCCTTGGTGGAAGCGGGCGCTGGCATGGCTGTGGTCGACCCATTCACGGCTGCGTCCGGCTCACCCGAGCGGCTGCAGCGCCGGCCTTGGGCGCCCACGATACCGATCCAACTGTATTTATTGACGGCGAGCCACTCGCCGCTGTCGCATGGCGCGCGGCGCCTGGCCGACAGCATCGGCGTGGCGGCGCGCAACTGCCTGGAAAGAGGAGTCTGATGTCTGTTGCAAGTTTGCAATTGGAAGCGGTCGGCAACGATCCGCAATTTCGCCACCTGAGCAGCATCGCCGGCATCGCCGTCGACTTGCGCTACGCCACGCCCGACAATTTCGTGGGCCGCGACTTATACAGCCCCATCGATTGCGCCTGGCTGCACCGCGATGCGGCCTCCGCACTGGAAAAGGCCGTGGCCTGGCTGGCCGCGCAGCGCCCCGATCATCATCTGCTGGTGCTCGACGCCCTGCGCCCGCAGCGGGTGCAGCAGCAATTGTGGGATGCGCTGCAGGGAACGGAGCTGCTCGGCTATATCGCCGAGCCGTCGCGCGGGTCGATTCACTCGTTCGGCATGGCGCTCGACATCACCATCGTCGGCCCCGACGGACAGGAACTGGATATGGGCACGGGTTTTGATGATCTAAGTGAGCGCTCGCACCCAGCGCTGGAGCTGGTTTTGCTGGAGAAGGGGGAAATTATGGAGGAGCATGTGGCGCATCGCCGATTGCTGCGCGATGCCATGTTCCAGGCGGGCTTTTTCGGCATCAACAGCGAATGGTGGCATTTCGATTGCGGCGACCGGGTGCTGGTGCGCCAGACCTACACCCGGGTACTCTGATCAGAAGACCTGTAAACCTTTCAGCATCACGATCAGGATCAGCACGGGCGAGACAAAGCGCAGCAGGAACAGCAGCACATGCGCCAGGGTTTTATTTTGCAACTGGCCGTGATTGCTGATCGCCTCGATGAAATGCTGCTTGCCCCAAGCCCAGCCTGTAAACAAGGCAATCGCAATGCCGCCCACGGGCAGGAAGATATTCGACGAGACAAAGTCGAACAGATCAAACATATTCAAATTGAACAGCTTGAAATCGGCCAGGCTGCTGTTACTGAGGGCGCACACGGAACCGAGCACGGCCAGCAGCAGCATGGTCACGATGGTGGACTTGGTGCGCGTCCAGCCGAAGCGTTCATGGAAAATCACCACGGGCACTTCCATCAGCGACAGCATCGCGCCCGTGGCGGCCACGGCGGCCAGGATGAAGAACACCACCATCAGGGCTTGTCCCATGGGAATTTGCGAAAACACGGCGGGGATGGTGATGAACACCAGCGACGGTCCCGCACTGGGGGCGAAGCCAAACGTGAATACGGCGGGGAAGATGGCGATACCGGCCAGCATCGATACACCGAGGTCGGCCGCCATCACGCGCAAGGTGGTCACGGGGATATTCTGGTCATCGCGGAAATAGCTGCCGTAGGTCATCATCGTGCCCATACCGACAGACAATTTGAAGAAGGCCAGGCCCATGGCCGTCAGCACGACGGACGCCGTCAGCTTGGAAAAATCGGGGCGGAACAAAAACGCCAGGCCTTCGCCCGCTTTATCGAGCGACAGGCTGACCGCGCAGAGCAGCAACAGCAGCAGGAACAGCAGCGGCATGAGTTTCTTGGCGATCGCTTCGATGCCCTTGGTCACGCCCAGCATCAAGATGCCGCCGATAAACAGCAGCACGCCCCATTGCCAGAACAGCGATTGCCAAGGATTGCTGATCAGGGAGGCGAAGGCCGCTTCCGTCACCAGCTTGTCGCTGCTGAGGATGGAGCCGTCGATGGCCTTGGCGATATAGGCAAACACCCAGCCCACCACTTCCGAGTAAAACGCGACGATCAGGAAGGCGGCGACCATGCCGATGAAGCCGACCAGCCACCAGGGCTTGCCCTTCGGTGCCAGCTGTTCCATGGTGGAAATCGGGTTGACCTTGGCGCGGCGCCCCAGGGTGATTTCCGCGATCATCACGGGCAGTCCTACTAATAAGGTAGCGAGCAGATAGATGAGCAGGAAGCCGGCGCCGCCATTGGCACCCGTCAGGTAAGGGAATTTCCAGATATTGCCGAGACCGACTGCGGAACCGAGGGTGGCGGCGAGCACGCCGAAGCCAGTGGTAAAGCCAGCTCGTTTCAGGGGCAGGCCTGATCCTTGAGCTTGTTGTTTCATGGTGAATCTTCTATGGATGGACGCGGATTTGCGCTGAGGGGGCGAAATTGTAGCAGTTGGCCGCAAATACCCGGGAAAAGCCTTGCTTCTACAGGGACGCTTTGCTATAGTTCGCCTCCCCAATGAGACGCACTGGTTTGCGGCACAAAAGGGACAGCCTTCCGGGGCTGGGTAGTAAAAAGAAGGTGTTGACGATTGTGCTGAAATGCTTCATACTCTTCCTTCTTCGCAGCTGACAAACACAACGCTTTGTCGATAGCGCGAAAGCAGTAAATAAGCAGTACCGAATACAGTTCTTTAACAATTAACAGTCG
>NZ_WFLL01000048.1:0-44009 GCF_009208755.1 Janthinobacterium sp. FT14W
GTTCCTGCCGTGGAACTACCTCCAGCAGATCAACCCTGCCTAAACAACACGCCGCTTCCCAGCGGTGTGACGCTATCATCGGTCCGATTGAATACCCGTTCAAGACGGTAGTGGCCGGACGCTTACGGTTCCGCAGACCACAAACCAATCTTCAGCCTAACCTTTTTTCTATTGATACGAATCAAGCTTACTACATAGTTGCATCACTCTCTTCACTAGCTCATCCAAAGATATCTTACGGTTCGGCACAAAGGGGCAATCGGCCTCTCTTCGATTTAGGCTTGACTGAAAAAAACTAATCGAACCACGCAAGACTGCCAATAGAAGAACAAAGATTTCCTGCAAAAAACTAACGGTGGGAAATAACGAACGGCAGTACAATTACATAGAACAACCGAAAATGTTGCAGTTTACAAAAGAGTAGCTACTACTCCCGAGCCAGTGGCGAGAAAAAGGAGAACCTCAAAGTGGACGTACTCACTTCTGAGCAACGAAGTCGCAATATGGCCGCGATCAAGGGAGTCAACACCAGACCAGAACTTGTGGTTCGACGGATGCTACATTCGCGGGGCTTCCGCTTCCGTCTTCACAGAAAGGACCTTCCCGGCCGCCCAGACATCGTTCTTCCAAAATATAAAAGCGTTGTGTTTGTCAATGGTTGCTTCTGGCACCAACATGCAGGCTGCAAATTCGCGGGAAAGCCTATTTCTCGCGAAGAATATTGGAACTCCAAACTAGCCCGTAACATGGCGCGTGACGCCGATAATATCTCCAAGTTAACAGAACTTGGATGGCGAGTAATCGTAGTATGGGAATGCGAACTTCGCGACGCTGACACGGTCGCAACACGACTTGCAAACTGCCTAAAACAATGTGCATAGACGATCACACCTAGACTGCCAAGGTCAGCTGAATGTGAGTGATCGCCGTAATCCACCTAGACCACATGCTTTCGGATCGATTTAACGATCAACTGTGAAAGCAATAAAATTTAGAAATCCAAATAGCTCGTTTGATGAAACTCCTGCACTCCATCTACGTCATTAAGGAATTCAATCAGTTCCTTAAGTACAATTACGTAGAATCGAGAAGTACTCGAATGCAAAATATGTGTTAGTCCATGAAAATCACGCTGGTGAATATTACCAAGATCTAGTAGAGACGTAACATCATAATTCTTCTTCCACGCCGCCCCCAATTCCCACGCAACAGCTAGGTGAATATCTTTTTCCTTCTTTTCACCATTTTCGAATTCAGCGATCAAACCATTAATACTGTACTTATACTCAAGTACCTTAGGTGGACTTACAAGCTCTTTGGTATGATGCATTTCTTGCACACCCAATGGGTTTAAAATTTTATCAAAAACGTGATTACTTAATGGCTCCTTAATAACAAATTTAAATAATCCGTCATACTGTTGTGTCTGACTTGTAGACAGAAGTTTAATCCCTCTAATTACGCCACCTGCAACCAGCTGATTAAAAAGAACAATAACATCCTGCTCCGAACGAGGAGTTGATGTTATCGATATTTCGTTAATTGGCGCAAAAAAATTCTTATTCAACAAAACAAGTGGAGAATCCACCTCATGTTGCTCCTGGTCTTTTACCCAGTTATGTAACGATACTTCTTTTTCGACATCAATTTTTTCACCACTATCTGACTTGAGTTGATCGCGCCAACGTTTAAGACGATTCACGATCCCTACTGATATTTTTTCCGCTAAGTCTTTTAGCTCCGGTTGAAAACCTTTCCTACCAAGATCTGGATCAGCTCCTTTAAAATGAACGACCACATGCGTTTGGTTCTGGTATCCCGTATTAGATGTTAGCGGAATGACTATCTGCTCACCCTGCGGCATTTGATTATTTGCCAATTGTAATCCACCGCGCAATACACGGAATCCTTTTCGCAACTTTGCGATGACGTCATTCAATTGATCCCAAACTGAAGTCGAATAAACAAAATATCCGTACGCCTCAATCTTAAAATCATTAATCAGTTTTTTCTCATCATCAGTAAAATTACGGAATTCCAACAAATCGTCTTTAGAATATATCTCATATATTCCATGCAACTTTGAAAACTTACTGGGCAATTTTGAAGCATCTTTACCCTGATCAAACATTTTTTTCTGAAATTTAACAATTTCCTTCAGGTCCACGCTTGCCGAAATTTTTGTATGTGGAAAGATATACCGTGCATCTACTTCATCTATTGTATTTTTCTCACCGGCCTTATCAATCACTGTCAACGAAAATTTGATCGCCTTCGATTCATCTTCATGATATGCAATAGAACCAAGCGGTGTTTTGACGAGCAGCAAATATAACCATTGGTCGGGTGTCGTTGCGCCGTACCAAGAGAGGTCCTTAGGCCGAACAGACTTGCCCCCGAATTTGATCTTAAAAGTCGATCCCCTGTCCAATGATACAAATCTTTCATCCGTAGATACGCCCGCGACAACCATTGGACGAGTTACAATCCCTTCATGATCTTCAACCCAATTACGTCCGTTTGTAATCTCACCTACAAACTCATGACCATTTCCCTTAGTCCCAAACTGCAAGTAGTCGAAGCCGTATGCAATGTAGGTCGCCCCTACACCTTTGTTTCCCCTTGTTTTCATACCATCTTTAAATGAAATGTTAGGAGCCAAGAACGACTTGAACTCTTGTTCTTTGAAACCGATACCATTATCAGTTATAGAAAATGAGTTATCTTTCAAATCGATGGTGAGCCAAAGCTTTGGAGAATAAAGGGGATCATTAATTTCTTGCCGTCTCTTATCCACCGCGTCCATTGCATTTTGAATCAGTTCTGAAAAAGCGTCATAGTTTCCAACATATGACTTCAAAATATTACCAATTTGCCTTTTTTGACCCGCAGAAATTATTTCCGCCCCCGCATCCAGACTAGTTTGCAACGGATCCCACGTAGTGTTGTGCTGTATCATATTTTCCTTAGGGGCATTTTTATTTAGTATTAATCTTCAATACACATTGACTTGACTATTCCGTCAACTACTACACGATCAAGCGTTGAACGAGATGAGATATCAATAGTATATTTTATCGAGGTAATTCCTCGTGGGGGAACGTAATCGTCTGAAAGTCGGGGGAATGTTCCCTCAACTTCGAAAAATTGTGCATCCCTCAAATTAAATCTCTTTAATTCACTTGATTGCCGGAGTCCATCGTGCCAACGCATTTTTGCCAGCTGAGATTCAAATACATCAATCGCTTTTCCATCTGTACCAAGAACCTCGATTACCTCATCAATTAGTATTGCAAGTGTCTTTTCTCCACCTTCGGATTTTTCCAGTTGGATGGATGCAAACAACAGCTTTTTGCCGTTAGGTGCACGCAGTTGATCCATGCGAGAGATTTCGTGCTTATCTTCCGACTTAGTAGTGGTTTTTACCTCGATGTGGGCGCCGCTGCCGATAAAATCATGTCGCTCAGAATCTGGGCCACTCCACAATGAGCAAGCACGTGCGCCGATGCTCGGGATTAGCACATAGCGCAAAATCCAGATTTCGCCGAATAACCCAATTTGTTCCGTCAAAGTAAGATCAGGCTTCAAGGGCTTTAACGCCCCACGGAATTCTTCAATGGTCTCCACGACTACATCAATGGGCTTCCGCCCTTGAATAGATACGCCAGCGAAGATCTGATTCGCCAGAGGAGTGAAAATCATCTCGTAATGACCTTTGGCATAGACATCCAAATAGATCTGATCCGTCTCAATTATCCGGACGACGATGGCTTCCAGTTCTACCGGAATCTTAACTGGCTCTTCACTGATCGCGATCATTAAATGGAGTGAGCCATCGTCGTCCACGCCTATTAAGCAGCTCGGAATCGAAGGATCCACCTGTTCAACGAGAGTACCAGCCCCTTGCGACAAGTTCCTGAGGCTTTGCCATCTAGCGGCAGTTATGTTACTCATCGGCAACCCCACGGTTCACAACGAAGGACATGCCCTCGTCGGATGTCTTGGGGAGTGACAGGCCGACGCCAATGACTGTTCGCACCTGCGCCTGTAAAAGCTGGGGATCCAGTGGATAAATCATAATCAGACCGTGCGTTGGCGGCCTAGTACGACGCATAGCTTTGGCATTATAAATAGTACCAATCTGACAAGCTTCTGGCCCCCCATGCAAGTCTACGCCTTCGTGACGTGGCTCTATCAGGATGCCAATTGATTCAGTGCCTGTCAGAGAACGGCGAACCAGTCCGTAAGAGCGATTTCCGAGCAATGTTTGGCGGTCCCGAGCAGGACTCGCTACAAAAATAGTCCACGTAGTCAGCTCGCCGACGGTAGACCGTTCCATAATCCAGTCAGCGATCATGTCCCCTCGAAAAGCCAACGTTGCCTCGTGAACAATGAAGGCCCGTAAATATTCACTGATCACTGTCGCAGGCACATCGTGTGCAAGGCACCCTCCGTAAGCTTCCTGCGATGGAGGATAAGCGGTCAACAAGGCAGCAGTCAGGTCCGCATTGTGATCAAGGATGGCGACGTTGCGCAAAGGAAAGAGAATTGTCTGAGGGTTTTCACATGACCATGAGCGGTTGCTTTTTGCCAGCATTTTACTTTTGCTTTTACTGGTTAGTAAAAGATCCGAATGAGACCTCATCCTAATTGCCATTTCGTCGGGGCGGCGTCCTGCTCTATTCATCGCAGTAATAGAATCCCGCAAAGACTCCTCGACCAGTGCTAGTTCAATGAACCACTGCGCAATCCCCTCAGTAGTCCATATACGGATAAGATCCTCATAGCCCGTGCGAAAACCGTACCAACGAGCCATCTGGAGCAAAGAGTCCGCCATGCTTGTCGTGCGCAAGAAGTATGCGACTGTTAAGCCCTCTAGTGTCAAGCCACGAGAGAGGCGATTGCCCCCCACAGCGATCAGCTGACGATCGGGTTTTTCCTCGTATTCCAACTCTTCGCCCGTTGTACTATTCAGGACGACAACCTGAATCCTCGACAGGTTGACTACTGCCTCGTCCAGCACGGACTCTCGATCAGTTGGCATAGCAATCTCGCCGAGGTCATTTAAGGCCGAGCTCAGCATAGCTCTCAAACTTCCAGGCACGATACGTTCATGATCCCGCCAACCTTTAATCTGGAGTTCAATGGCATTGCCAATGCGAATCTGGTCAGCCTGCATTTGCGACACATGGATCAGCATTGTATGTGGCTTACCAACTTGATTACGAAGTAGCCTGATTGCCCCCGCCACTACAAATACCAGCACGGCATCGCAAAGTGACTGGGGTAAACTTTGCTCGCATTCCACCACCAAAGGATCTCGTTTCTTGCGGCGCTTCGACTTAAGGCTCCGCACGTCATTGGCGGCAACCGAGCGCATGACATCGCGCCCCGCCGAAGAGACGCCGAATAACTCCTCTGTCCCCGTGTAACCGTCAGGGCGAGGTAACTGGACAACAAAATCTTTGGGAAACAAATCAGTCCCAACCTCACGATCAACTGCACTGGGATCAATTAGGATGTTCGCAAACGGAGTCGCTGTATAGGCAATATAGGTTGCACGAGGCATCCTCTGCAGAGTGTCCCTAATAAGTGCGTTCGTCACAGACGGGTCACCGGTGTCAGTCGCTGCATCTTCATCGACGCTGGGATCATTTCGATTGCCCTTCGTGTTTATTGATGCTTGGTCCGCTTCGTCGTCAATGATCAGTACAGGAATATCACCGAGTTGCCCATCAAGTTCCTTGATCCACTGATTTAGACGACGAAGGATAGGAGGAATCTTCTTGGCAACCACTAGAACAGTACCCGCGTCAGCAAAACCGTTCGCCACCGCAGGGGTCTGAAAATCTTCCGTCTCGTTCGTCAACGTGGTCCACTTGTTGCCGATGTTGACCAACTCCGTATTGAGCCGTTTCTGGGTCTGATTCCTCAGGGAATCATGAATCCCAGAAAGAACGATAATCAGTCGGTAGCCAACGTCAGCGGCACGAGCAGCAACCGCGGTGAAGTTCGCAGTTTTACCACTCTGCACATATCCAACAACAAGGCCACGACATTGATATTCCCGGCGCTCAATGTTCTTAGTTTTACCGATAATCCGCAGGGATTCTTCGGCGACCGAGTCCACCTGGTGAGGTTTCCACTTCGGTTGACCACGAAGGAACGCCTCATGGCGTTCCCAGTTTGTCCATAGTGTGCCATCGGTCCAGTTACGGATCTTGGGCTTAATGGTAAACCGCGAGATGATTTCAGTCATTGGAGAGGATCGTCAAGACGTCAGCCTGCTCAAGCACCAGAAGAAACTTGCACAACGCGTCCTTAGCAATAGGGTCAGTGTCAATAGCGCGGACAAGGTCCACCAGTGCGGGAATTTTCGGCGTCACCTCGACGTGTTCGCCGGCGAAACTCATCTTTCTCGCCCACGCGACATTGCCTGAATCAACGATCCTAATTGGATTACCACCGCCCCTGGTAGGCTTTGGCTTTGAACCTCCGAAAGTCGTTGGCACCGGAGCACCACCAGTGCCTCCTGTGTTCTGAATGCCAGTTATAGATGAGCTAGTACCACTGCCCGTTGATGTCGGATTGGGTACTGGAGCTTTATCCTTCCCCTTTTTTCGGTAGCGAGTACGGGCTTCTGCCCTGGGTTCCTTTACGATATCCCGAATATAACCGCTCACCGTCACGGGCAGTCTTATCTCTTGCTTGGAAATGTTAACTTGGAGGGAGTCGTCGGATTTGCGGTCAAAATCAACGGCAACGCGAAGCAACTTGGTCTTCTCATCCATCGCAAAGATACCTTCCCATCCACCCCATTTGATCAACCGATCCAACCGATAGAAATACAGACCCTGCGTTTCGTTCCAACGACCATTAAGCGAGATTCGATCTCGGGCAGTGCGTACAGACTCCGGCCCCTCCTTACTGTGATGTCGTTCAACTTCATCTTCGTTCGGTGTGATATATGCTCGAACCGAGATAACCGCCTTCTTCATCGGGTCAGTCTCATTAAGGGTGATTGTCCGTGGGTCGAATGCTTTAGTCAGCGCATGTCCCATAGGATTATTACCAATCAAGGGGTCGCCGTTCAGCTTGATAGTAACCCTCTCGCGTCCTTTGACTACGCCTTCTAAATAGCGGTGGAATACCAGTTCCAGATGCTCCCGAATAGAGGTAACCTCAACAGTGTAAGGATCAATATTTTTCGCGGTCGGCATCTCGGCAGGCGGACGCATTTTGGTAAGAAGGACTGCGGTTCCCTTATGTAGAATAGCGACTTCAGAGGCATATTTGACATCCACAGGGTCGGTCAATACGTCCCATTTACGTGTCTTTGAAAGATGGTCCCTGTCCCAGGTCATCAAGGACACTCCGCTATCCGCTGTTTTTGTCACCACCGTCATACAATCTGACTGCGACCAAGAAGCCCCCTTGAGACCATAGCCGAACTTCCCAAGATCACTCCCGTCGTAGACTCGTTGGTTCCCAACGCGCATGGCATTTCTCAAAGCATCCGGATTCATGCCGCTACCGTCGTCGCGAATGCACATCCAGCGTCCGCCCTCATTAGGGTTTGGAAATGTGATATCAATTGTGGTTGCACCAGCGGAAATGCTGTTATCCACAAGATCAGCCACGGCACTGGGAAGGCGATGCCCCGCTCGTGCGAGTATATCAAACAGTCCAACGGGATCAGGTTCAAGGCTATTTTCGTTCATTGCTTTAGGCATTACGAGTTCAGTTTTTGGAAATAGATTGGGGAAGTGTTGTCCCAGCACGTGCATTGAATGGGCCCCCTCGCTACCAAACAGTGCGATCATGCCTGATTGATCCAAACGTGCACTTTCTCCATGATTTATTATACTTTCACGAGCCGGGTGATTCTTTGGAATGACGACCCAGGCTGCCGTTGCTGGCGACATGGACGAATCTACCGACATCGCAAACAGGACGCCAGGCTCTACAAACTTGAAATAGGAACTTTTTGGGCAATTTCCTTCTAGCCGCCAATTCTTGTCCTGTCTCTTTAACCACTGCGGTTTCTCAATGATCGTAGTTTCGTCCTCCAGGCAATGACAATTAATAAGGATTCTGTCGGTATCTTTTGCCGATGGAAATACTCGATCCACTACATCCCAGTCAAAGTTAATTGCCCTCTGCTTGGAACCTTCACGACCGTCACGATATGCATGAAACATGCCTAATTCGCTATGGGTCAATTGACGCAAGATGGTAAATTTCATACATTTCCTTCTGTCAACGCAATCAAAGATTCGTCTAATCCAAGTAACTCCAACCGCATATCAGGAATAGCTGGCGCACCAAGATTCTCTCTCACTGACATCGCAATCGCATAAGCAAAGAGCGCAGGCACCGCGTTTCCAATTTGTTTCAACGCAGGATTCATTGAACCCTTGAAGACAAAACCATCTGGAAACGACTGCAATCGCGCTGCCTCACGAACGGAAATAGTTCGGGCCTGCTCCGAATCGAAATGTATATGGGAATATGAATCCTTCCCAAGATGTGCCAATAGAGTTCGCACAGGCTTCGTAGAGTCCAGCTTCCACCATTTATTGGGGAACTTTGAAGGATCATAGGGTATCCGCCATAATTTTATGTAGTCTAAAACTTGGGGATCGCGTGAATCAGTTGAAAGCCCACGACGTTTTCGCGACTTTAACCATTCAGCGATCTTCTTTTCCACATAATCGTGTATCTGAGGATATTCCCAGCCTTCGGATATTTCTGCGAATATCTTGAAATCCCGAGGCAAGTAGCGAATTACATGTCCCGTGGTCGCTTGCTTCGTCGCGAAACCATACCAATGCCGCATCAGCCGGGAGTACGGTGTAGATGGCGTACTGGCAGAATAAGCAACTACTTCCAGCGGATCTTTTGCTCCACGCCGCAACTCGCCACGATTGAATAGATCTAGGGCATAAATAGGCGGCAAATCAGCTAAAGCCTCCATTGCAGTCGTTGCAGGCGGCAACGATGCGTCCGGATCAGTGACAAACCGGTGATGATCTGATCCCTGATCTTTGATCACTTGCCTTGCGGTATTTTTAGTCCCTTGATAGCCTTGTGGCAGAATCACATGGTGCGTGGGTGCTGGGAACGATGGTTTAATTCCGGAATCACGGTGAAACCCGATTAGAATCATGCGTTCACGAGTCTGGGGAACTCCATACCATGAGGCATTCAATAGCGTATATGCGACCTCATACCCCTCATCTGACAGACTTTTGGCAACCATTTCCGCGACGTTTTTTCCGCCATGATTGAGGATGTCCGGAACGTTTTCCATCAGAAGAGCTACGGGCTTAGTCATACGGATGTAATGGACATATCGTTGCCACAAATCAACACGCCCATCTACCAGGAAGGCATGGTCCGCCGTTTCTTCCAGTCGCAGATGCGCCTGTTCACGCAGTTTTGCCCTTCCTACCCTCGCGAAGGCTTGGCATGGTGGCCCCCCAACAAGAACGTCTACTTGATCATCTACTGGACCATGAATACCGAGTTCTGCGAAGATAGTGGCGGGGTCCTCCTTAGTAACATCACGGGCGATATGATGTGCCGGATGGTCACCGCCGATTGAGCGAGAAGCAAAGTTAGCCCCGTGTGACTGAGCGGCATGAGAGTCGATTTCTACGGAGGCCACAGGATGAAAGCCAGCAGTTAGGAATCCCAGAGATATACCGCCACAGCCCGCGAAGAGGTCCATGTAACGCGGGCTACCTCCTGCTTGGATTCGTCGTAGTTTGTTAGTGATGAGGGTCGCGCTCATTGAGCTTCCCTCGATACTTTTGCATCAAAAGATGACGAAACGAAGTTCGCAATTTTATTGCGTTTTGAAAATTTCATATACTTGTTTTTATATCTATTACTTAATTTAATCAACTGAGGGCTCAGTGTGAATTGGTAACCGTTCATCTATTTTTCCTCTGTAGCCTTTCCTGGCGATAGGTAACCCGGTGCCAGAACGGCGCTCTTGACACCATAAAGCGCCAGATGATCTCTAAGCCATAATCGGTAGTTGTGGCCATGAAGACTGTGATCTTGGGAGGCGTCCACCCCCCAGCGCAACAACATGTATCCGGCAACGGCCGCTCGAACGCGGATCTGGAGCGCCCCATCCTGCATTGCATAGTCCATCTGAGCGATCTCCGGGCGACTGAGGCTAGGGTGTGGTACAAGATCCAGTTCCACTATTCGAGTCCACTGGATGTCGGCATCCATTAGCTCGTGCACCATTGGTTCCTCAACGAGAGCGGTCGGGTTCTGAATCCGAGTTATGACAAAGTCGCGGAACTCACCAGACTTACGATCAAACGCCCGCACATGCCAGCGCTGGCCCGTATCAACCAAAGCAAAGGGCACAATGACTCGATCCGATGCCCCACTACTCATAGATTGATAACGGATTGCCACCGGACGTTTCGTATGGATAGCGCGGCAGATCGGCGCCAGCACCTCCATTCGGGGGCAATTCAAAATTGCTGGGAACTCACATGGAAGTAGCGATCTCGGCTCGCCATCAACACCATCGCCAAAACCTAAGGACAGCGCCGACAAGACACGCTCTGTTGGGTGCTCAAAAATAGGAACGAACTCGCTACTGATTCTGTAGGTCTTGCTGCTGTTGTGAAAATCGATATTTTTCGGCGCCAGTTCCCGATACATTGCGATGTCGCGAGTTGCGCCAGCTGGAGCAACCCCGAAACGAGCAGAAAGATCTGGACGACCAACTTCCCCCATAAAATACAGGCGGAACTCAAGATAAGTAAGTCTTTCACGCTGGGCTCGACTCAGGTTTTCGACGCGATGAGGCCGCATCAACAATCGCTCCTCATCCATAGAAAATCACTGAAAGACCAAATTTACACCCATTTTCACTCATTATTCACTCTTCATATAATCAAATTGATTAGATCATACACCAGCATTTTACTGCCGGCAACTTAGTTCGCCCTGAGAAAATTTTTGGGTGGCCTGCTTTATCAATAGCACAAAATTAGGTCGCGTCCAGCACTGCCCCCCCCCCCCAATACGATCATGTAAACCTGCAAACACCGAAACACATTCTCGCAATAGTTTCCTACAACAACCTCGCTGTGAGCTACTAAAAAAAGTACGGGCAACTTCAAGATCTTGAAGTTGCCCGCTGGGGATGAGAAAACGAAACCGCTCAGTAGTCGGTAAAAGAAAAACCACCGTGGCACCGAGGCGGTTAGACTCTACATTGAGGTCCATTTACAAGCGTTTTATTCCATCTAACTTCAACGTGCTCCTAACCTCACTCGACTCCGGCTATTTTTTGATGCGGTGTACGGATTTTTTACAACGTTCTGTTCCCAGGCGATAGGAAAGCCCATCATTGCGACAGCAGGGCTAGGTGCCAATTGCTCGTGGCATTCAAGTGACTTTCCACGATCACGGTACGGTAGGTGTCGACGCCACTCCAGAAAATGCCGCAGATACGCTTATAACCGAACACCTTGAGCATGTGTAGGCGCAGTGGCCTAGAAATGGGCAGGCATGAAGCTCAAGCGATTCTACGGCTGGCATCTATGCAGCGCTGCTGCCATTGAGCGATTTCCTCTGCATCCCACGCGACGGACTTGGGACCAATGGGAATAGGCGCTGGCAACACACCCGCCTTCACCTTGCGCCAGATTGTGGCGCGGGACCAGCCGGTGGCTTCGATTACCGCAGGCAAGCGGAGGAATTTTTTAGTCGTGGTCATAGGATTCTCCTTCGATTGATGAACAGCAAACAATGGAGAGTCATGCCGACTCTCCTCGATAATTCCGGCAGCGCCAGGGCTGCACCCCGTACATATCTTCAGCTCCATGCGCTGCGGCCCTGATACAAGTGGGCGGTCATCTGCCCAGGTAGATGGAAGTGACCTGTTCACGGCCATGCCCCATCTCCGCCGAAATCTTCAGCCGCGCGGCGTGATCTACCAATTTTTGTGAAGCATCCAGCTGTCTGGACGTCGGGCCGCCACTGGCTGGACAAGGTCGGCTAGTCAACTCGGTGTAGCGCCGCTGCGCATACTCATGGCGCAGCCCATGCACGCCATGGATACCCGCCTTGTCGCACTGCGCCCGAAAGCGGTTCAACTGGTCCCGATACCGCAACTGCGCCGGAATCAAGCTGCCTTTGCCCGCCAACACCTTGGCCGCATCCAGTACGGCGCGCTGCTGCATGGTGGCAATCGGCACCTCCCGGTACTTGCCGCCTTTGGTCCAGCTATCGTTCAGCCGCAGGATGTTCCCGCCATCGGCCCATCCCGGCTTGATCTTGATACTTTCCTCGCGCCGCAATCCAAACGCCGCCTGCAGTTGCAAGGACATGCGCGTATACGGGTCATTCACGCGGGCCAGCGTGTCGGGGTCCAGCACCTTCGCCTTCGAGACGTTGGTGACAAACACCCGCTCCGCGATGCCATATTCGCTGTTGGTGCGCGCAACGATATTTTCCTTACCGATCTTCTCGGCCCACCAGCGCAGGGCGCTCATACGATTCTTGATCGTTCCGGTACTGACGCCATCCTGCTTCCACTTGTCGAGCAGCGCCGCCACGTGCTTCGGTTTCAGACTGTCCACGCTCATATGCTGGAAGCCCCGTTCCGCCAGGTCGTTGGCACACAGGTTTAACAAGCGCTCACGGTCGGCCTGCGTCGCAAAGCTGCCATCCCGGTTGCGGTGACACAGTTGCTTGAGCTGGTAGTTCAAGTCGCGCATGGCAAAGTCATCCCTTCGATCCTTGGTTTTTACATCGATGCTGCGTGGTGTAATCCTGTCTGGTAAGTGTTTCTGGCCACCCTCACTGCCTCGGCAGAAAAGGTTGAATCAAGGGCCTCGGGACACCACTCCCGTGTATGCGGTTGCTGTTACTGCCTGCCCGCGCCGCATGCGCGTGTGGCACCGCTGCGCGCTCCCGGAGGAAGCTGCCGCAGCGGGGACCAATCACCCAGGGTCCATGGAGTGCACATCGTGCACGGATCAACTTCAACTAATCAGCCCGTAGCGGGCAAAGGACATCGCAGGGCTTGCCTGCGATGGGGGGCGCCTGGCCCCGTCACTGAACACCATCACGCGGTGGAATTCCGCTTGCCGCCTGGGCCTATGCCGTCGGCGGCGCGTCGTCACTGGCAGCACGCCGCCAGTAACGACGCGCGCACGTAGCCAAGGCATGTGACGGCATACATGCCAGCATCGCACTCGCGGTGACGATACTGGCGACTCTGAAGCACACGCGCTGGCGGCGGCCGCGATGGCATCGCATCGCTGGCATTTCTGCTGACGGTGCGGCTTGCGGCAAAGCCATGCTGTGGTTCATACGGTGCGCTACCTCGCGGGGCATGCGAACCAATCAGGGCAGGAGTCTTGCTCCTGTTTGAGGAAGCGCCCACCGGGCGCAATCATCCAGGCAATCCGTCTTGCGGACTGTGGGATATGTAGGCGCTGAGGGCAGCGCTTTATCTTGCCGAGATGTGCATGCTTCTGCATGTCCCGGCGATATATCTAGCAGAAACTGCTATGTATCATGGTGACGGGTAACGACCGCAACGCCTATGTCGCTAAGCATAGGGCCATGCTCGAAGCATGCTCTCGTGGGAGCGATTCCCACATAAGAGAGCTTCATTCTATGCCTGATATCGACGTTTGCAAGTGGTTCGTTTCGTCAAGTGCGCTTTTCGTAGTACGCAGAATTGGAACCGGCGCGGGCTGGACTGGTGCCACTGGCATTGACCGGCAGCGTTGCAGCCCGGACAAAGGCTCCGATAGCCAGCTTATGTAATTTTTCCTTGGAAGCGGTCTGCTTGATAAGCGCGTCCGTGAGGCGCAGTACATACTCAGACATGGTGCCCTCCTGTTCCGCCATCCCGGCTGAATTCGCCACTGACCAGCGTTAATTTTGGCGTCTGCGGCGGCGCTCCCTTGCCGCTGACGGCATCGATGTAGTCGGCCCAATCCTGCATCATCTTGCGCCGTTCCGCCAGGAACTGCGCCCGGTCATAGGCACTGGCCACCTTGTCCTTCGGCGCATGTGCCAGTTGCCGGTCCACGACTTCATGCCGGTAGCCCAGGCGCTCCTTGATGGTGCTCATGGCCAGCGCCCGGAAGCCATGGCCGGTCATCTTGCCCTTGTATCCCATGCGTCCAAGCGCCACCAGTATCGTGTTATTGCTGATCGGCTTTTCGTGGTCGCGCTGATTCGGGAACAGGTACTGGCTGCGGCCCGTGATCGCGTGCAGTTCGCGCAGCAGCTCCAGCGCCTGGCGCGACAGGCAGACGTGATGGTTGGTCATATCCGGATTGACGGTCAGCTTGCCGCGCTTCATGCGCTGCCATGGAATGATCCACTCGCCGCGCTCCAGGTCAATTTCACTCCAGGGCGTTTCGATCAACTCGCTGGTACGCACAAAGCACAGCAGCATCAGCCGCAGCGCAATGCGGGTCGGCGCGAACATGCGTGCTTCGTTGCGGTCCAGAATGGCCAGGAACTGCGGTAGTTCGTCGGCGTTGATAGCTGCGAAGTGTCCGGCGCGGACGGTCTTCAACACATCCTTCATATCGGTGACCAGATTGCGCTCTGTGAATCCGCATTGAATCGCGTAGCTGAAAATTGACGCACATAGCGCTCTCAGGCGATGGGCGACTTCACTTGCGCCACGCTCCTCGATCTTGCGCAGTGCGGCGATCAGATCGCGGTGCTTTATCTCATCGATCGGCATGCGGCCGATGGCTGGGAAGATGTCTGCTTGCAGGCGCTGGATGGTGTTCTTGGCGGTGCGTTCGCTCCACGTCGGCACTTTGTTGCCGTGCCACTCGCGCGCGATTTTTTCGAAGGTGTTGGACGCCTTATCCTTTGCCAGGCGTTTGGCGTCGTCGCGATGCTTGGCGGGGTCGATCCCTTGCAGCATCAATCGCCGCGCAGCCAAGCGCTTTTCACGCGCATCCTGCAACGTAATTTCCGGGTAAGGGCCGAACGTCAGTGCGTTCTCCTTGCCGTTGGCCTGGCGAAACTTCCAGCGCCAGATGCGGGACCCGCTCGGCATGACTTCCACGAACAGGCCGCCGCCGTCGGACAGCTTGTATGGTTTTTCCTTTGGTTTGGCGTTTTTGACCTGAAGTTCGGTCAGCGGGACGATGAGCTTTGCCATGGTGGCCTCCTTCGCAAATGCGTCTGGAACCACTATAGGACAGTTATGCGGGAATGGTAGTCAAGGATGGGGGAATACGGCCCGGCGCATTCCCTCAAAAAAGTTGGATATCCTGATATGCCTTGGCACATCCCGAGACGCTGAAAAACGAAAAAACCGCTTAGAATCAAGGCTCTAAGCGGTTTTTGAGGGACTTCCTGAGACGTCCTGATCTTACTTAATTACTATCCGTGGCGGAGAGAGGGGGATTCGAACCCCCGATAGGCTATGAACCTATACACGCTTTCCAGGCGTGCGACTTCAACCACTCATCCACCTCTCCTGCAGGCAATGCGTCTACTTGCTCGCATTGCGTACTATTTCTCGCTTGTCGCGAAGCCGCAGATTATAGCAAAGATTCTACGGACTGCCAAAGTTATTTACCGTGGGGTAAAAGTAGCGCGATACAGCAAGCCGGCAATGGCTGGGGCAGACCCGACGGAGGCATGCGCCCCAGTGGGCCGCATGCCGATCCCGAAGGGACTGACTTTCTTAAGACGCTTCCTTCAACTGCTCCAGGATGGCCGGGTTTTCCAGGGTCGACACGTCTTGCGTGATCGTCTCGCCCTTGGCCAGCACGCGCAGCAGGCGGCGCATGATTTTGCCGGAGCGGGTTTTCGGCAGGTTGTCGCCGAAACGGATTTCCTTCGGTTTGGCGATCGGGCCGATTTCCTTGCCGACCCAGTTGCGCAGCTCCAGGGCCAGCTTCTTCGCTTCCTCGCCCGTCGGACGCGCTTGCTTGAGCACGACGAAGGCGCAGATCGATTCGCCCGTCGTGTCGTCCGGACGGCCGACTACCGCCGCTTCGGCCACCAGCGGGTTGGCCACCAGGGCCGATTCGATTTCCATCGTGCCCATGCGGTGGCCCGACACGTTCAGCACGTCATCGATGCGGCCCGTGATGGTGAAGTAGCCCGTATCCTTGTTGCGGATGGCGCCGTCGCCTGCCAGGTACATCTGGCCGCCCAGCTCTTCCGGGAAGTAGCTGGACTTGAAACGGTCCGGGTTGTTCCAGATGGTGCGGATCATCGATGGCCACGGGCGTTTTACCACTAGGATGCCGCCCTGGCCGTTCGGCACGTCCTGGCCCGCTTCGTCGACGATGGCGGCCATGATGCCTGGCAATGGCAGGGTGCAGGAACCGGGCACCATCGGCGTGGCGCCCGGCAACGGGGTGATCATGTGGCCACCCGTTTCCGTTTGCCAGAAGGTGTCGACGATCGGGCATTTCTCGCCGCCGATGTTCTTGTAATACCACATCCACGCTTCCGGATTGATCGGCTCGCCGACGGAGCCCAGCAGGCGCAAGCTCGTCAGGTCGTAGTTGCTTGGATGGACTTTCGGGTCCACATCAGCCGCCTTGATCAGCGAACGGATGGCCGTTGGCGCCGTGTAGAAGATGCTGACCTTGTGTTTCTTGATGGTTTCCCAGAAACGGCCCGCGTTCGGGTAGGTCGGGATGCCTTCGAACACCACTTGCGTGGCGCCCACGGCCATCGGGCCA
Source organism: Janthinobacterium sp. FT14W (assembly GCF_009208755.1). Classification (NCBI taxonomy): domain Bacteria; kingdom Pseudomonadati; phylum Pseudomonadota; class Betaproteobacteria; order Burkholderiales; family Oxalobacteraceae; genus Janthinobacterium; species Janthinobacterium sp. FT14W. Next base: position 16,728 of record NZ_WFLL01000048.1, read on the forward strand.
TACGCGATATAGCTGTGGCCCGTCACCCAGCCGATGTCGGCCGTGCACCAGAACACGTCGTCAGCCTTGATATCGAAGCTCCACTTCATCGTCAGCGCGGCCCACAGCAGGTAGCCGCCGCTCGAATGCTGCACGCCCTTCGGCGTGCCGGTGGAACCCGAGGTGTACAAGATGAACAGCGGATGCTCGGCATCGACCCATTCCGGTTCGCATTGCGCGCTCTGGCCTGCGACCAGGTCGTGCAGCCACGTGTCGCGGCCGGCCACCATCGGCAAGTCGCTGCCCGTGCGTTTGTAGACGATGACGTTTTTGACGGAATCGCAGCCGCCCAGCGCCAGCGCTTCGTCGACGATGGCTTTCAGTGGCAGCTTCTTGCCGCCGCGCAATTGCTCGTCGCCCGTGATGACGGCCACGGCGCCCGCGTCGATGATGCGTTCCTGCAGGGATTTGGCCGAGAAGCCGCCGAAGACGACGGAGTGCGTGGCGCCGATGCGCGCGCAGGCTTGCATTGCAGCAACGCCTTCGACGGACATCGACATATAGATGATCACGCGGTCGCCCTTGGCGATGCCCTTGGCTTTCAGGCCATTGGCGAACTTGCAGACTTTTTCATGCAGTTCTTTATAGGTAGCCTTGGTGACGGTGCCGTCGTCCGCTTCGAAGATGATGGCCGTCTTGTCGCCCAAGCCATTTTCGATGTTGCGGTCCAGGCAATTGTAGGACACGTTCAGCTGGCCGTCTTCGAACCACTTGTAGAACGGCGCGTCGTCTTCGTTCAGGGTGCGCGTGAACGGCTTTTTCCAGCTCAGGTTTTCGCGCGCCAGCCGGGCCCAGAAGCCTTCGTAGTCGGTTTCCGCCTCTTTCACCATGGCGTGGTACGCAGCCATGCCGGAAATAGTGGCTTGTGCGGCAAAGGCCGACGATGGTTCAAATACGCGCGACTCTTCTGGTCCTTGCTGCTGCGTGCCCTGTCCTTGGTTTTCTGTAGCGGCCATGCTTGTCTCCAGTGTAGTAATTGTTTGCCAACACGATAAGCGCCGTGTCTTACGGACGCCTTACATTGCGCGTTTTCTGCTGCGTTTTCCTCGCTCCATGCTAACCATAAGCGCCTTCGGCGATGGGCGTCAAGGGGACGCCGTACAGTATTTTCATTGGAGAAATGCCTGACACGCCGAAGCTTCAATACCACTTTGTATTTCATCAAACCCAATAATCCAGAGCAAGGCCATGCGCAGTAATCGACAGCAAGTGTAAAATGTCGGGCATGCCAAAAATTGGTATTTACTCCCCCAGGAAACCCCACATGATCGACCACCTACCACCGTCTGCCAAACATACCAAGCTGCATCCTTTGTCCGCCTTCATCTTCATGTCGCGCTGGCTGCAGTTGCCGCTGTACCTGGGCCTGATCCTCGCACAATGCGTGTATGTCTTCCATTTCTGGGTGGAATTGTCCGACCTGATCGGCGCCGTGTTCGGCAATGATGCCGCCTTGCAGCACGTCATCAGCGCGGTGACCGTGCCTGGCGTACCGCCGCCCGTGAAGCTGAACGAAGCGACCATCATGCTGGTGGTATTAGGCCTGATCGACGTGGTGATGATTTCGAACCTGCTGATCATGGTCATTATTGGCGGCTACGAAACCTTCGTGTCGCGCATGCACCTCGATGACCACCCAGACCAGCCGGAGTGGTTGTCGCATGTAAATGCTTCCGTGCTGAAGACGAAACTGGCGATGGCCATCATCGGCATCTCGTCCATCCACCTGCTGAAGACCTTCATCAACGCCACCGCGTATGCGAAGGAACCGAATGTGGTCATCGCGCAAACAGTGATCCACATGGTCTTCATCCTGTCCGCCATGGCGATCGCGTACACGGACCGCATCATGACCGTAACTCAGAACCAGGCACGACCGCATTAAACCCGAAGCCCATGGCTGCCAGCGGCGGCCGTGGGCTTTTGTCATTCCAATGCAGTAACTAGTATTAGTAAAGAGTCTTACCCTTCTTATCTACCGCGAGAACACCATGACTGTCATAAAGCAAGAAGACCTGATCGAATCCGTCGCCGCAGCGTTGCAGTACATTAGCTACTACCACCCTGCTGATTACATCGAACACCTGGCGCGCGCCTATGCGGCCGAGCAAAGCCCGGCGGCAAAAGATGCGATCGCGCAAATCCTGACCAACTCGCGCATGTGCGCGGAAGGCAAGCGTCCGATTTGCCAGGACACGGGTATCGTCAACGTCTTCCTGAAAATCGGCATGGGCGTGCGCTTCGAAGGCTTCAGCGGCACCGTCACCGATGCCGTCAACGAAGGCGTGCGCCGCGCGTACAACTTCGACGACAACAAGCTGCGCGCCTCCATCGTGGCCGACCCGCATTTCGACCGCAAGAACACCAAGGACAACACGCCGGCCGTCGTGCACATGGAACTGGTCGAAGGCAATACCGTCGACGTGAAAGTGGCGGCCAAGGGCGGCGGCTCGGAAAACAAATCGAAGATGATCATGATGAACCCGTCCGATTCGCTGGTGGACTGGGTCATGAAAACCGTGCCAACCATGGGCGCCGGCTGGTGCCCGCCTGGCATGCTGGGCATCGGCATCGGCGGCACGGCCGAAAAAGCCATGCTGATGGCAAAAGAGGTGTTGATGGAAGACATCGACATGTTTGAGCTGAAACAACGCGGCCCGCAAAACAAGCTGGAAGAATTGCGTATCGAGCTGTGCGACAAGATCAACTCGCTGGGCATCGGCGCGCAAGGCCTGGGCGGCCTGACGACCGTGCTCGACGTGAAGATCATGATGCACCCGACGCACGCCGCGTCGAAGCCGGTCGCCATGATCCCGAACTGCGCCGCCACGCGCCACGGCCACTTCGTGCTCGACGGCTCGGGCCCTGCCTACATGACGCCGCCATCGCTGTCGTCGTGGCCGGAAGTGCACTGGACGCCGGACACGGAAAAATCCAAGCGCGTCGACCTGAACACCCTGACGAAGGAAGAAGTCGCTTCGTGGACGCCGGGCCAGACCTTGCTGTTGAACGGCAAGATGCTGACGGGCCGCGACGCCGCCCACAAGCGCATCCAGGACATGCTGGCCAAGGGCGAAGAATTGCCGGTCGACTTCAAGAACCGCGTGATCTACTACGTCGGCCCGGTCGACCCGGTGCGCGACGAAGTGGTCGGCCCGGCCGGCCCGACGACCGCCACCCGCATGGACAAGTTCACCGACATGATGCTGGAAAAGACGGGCTTGATCGCCATGATCGGCAAGGCCGAACGGGGCCCCGTCGCCATCGAATCGATCCAGAAACACCAGTCGGCCTACCTGATGGCCGTGGGCGGTTCCGCCTACCTGGTGTCGAAAGCCATCAAGGGTGCGAAAGTGCTGGGCTTTGCCGACATGGGCATGGAAGCCATCTACGAATTCGACGTCGTCGACATGCCGGTGACGGTGGCCGTGGACTCGAAAGGCACCTCGGTGCACAACACGGGTCCGAAAGAGTGGCAGGCGAAGATCGAGCAACTCAATAGCGTCAGCAAGATTCCCGTGACGGTTGCTTAAACAGGCTCTACCATGAACGCCGCGCGGCACACTAGCGCGGCGTTTTTTTTATCTACCCTGGCTCTATATGACTTTTACTGCAAGCACTGCCCGCCCTGACGCCCCCATCGGCATTTTTGACTCCGGCGTGGGCGGCCTGTCGGTGCTGCGCCATATCCGCGCGCAGCTGCCGCAGGAAGACCTGATGTACTTTGCCGATTCCGCCTATGCGCCGTATGGCGACAAGACGGAACAGCAAGTGATCGACCGTTCGCTGGCGATCACCGCCTTCTTATTGCAGCAAGGCGCGAAGGCGCTGGTAGTGGCGTGCAACACGGCCACCATCGCCGCCATCAAGGCGCTGCGCGCGCGCTACCCCGACCTGCCCATCGTCGGCGTCGAACCGGGCTTGAAACCGGCGGCAAGCATCAGCCGCAACGGCAAGATCGCCGTGCTGGCCACGGAACGCGCCTTGCGCGGCGACAAACTGCTGGCCCTGCGCGAACAGGTCAGCGCCGCCACGGGCGCCACCTTCATCCTGCAGCCCTGCATCGGCCTGGCCGACCGCATCGAGCAGTGCGAACTGGGCAACGACCCGCTGGACGCCACCAGCGCCATGCTGGACCGCTACATCGCGCCCATGCTGGAACAAGGCGTCGACACCCTGGTGCTGGGCTGCACGCACTACCCCTTCGTGCAGGAGGCCATCGCACGCACGGTGCGCGCGCATACCCCGCAAGCCATCACGCTGGTGGACACGGGCGACGCCGTGGCGCGCCAGCTGTCCCGCTTGCTGGACGCTGCAAGCTTGCGCCGTATCAATAACGACGCGCCACGGCTGCAGGGCTACACGACGGCCAAGGTCGATGCGCTGGCGAAAGCCTTCGCCGGTTTGCTGGACTTGCAGCCGCCCGTCGAGCACCTGTCCGTATGAGCGAAATGGGGCGTTTTCAGGCAATCTTTCGATTCTTTAAAAAAGACTGCATTTAGATTTGCCACTTTGCCGAGTTCTTTGTATAATTCGGCACCTGTTCAGCAAAACAGCTAAACAGGCAAGTAAGACAGTGGTGGCTGTAGCTCAGTTGGTAGAGTCCAGGATTGTGATTCCTGTTGTCGTGGGTTCGAGCCCCATCAGCCACCCCACAGAATAAAGAAGAGCCCGGTTTTCGAACCGGGCTTTTTCTATTCCGGCGCCGCTTTTCTTCATTCTCCGATACCGGCCCCGGTATCGCTTCCTGCAAAAAATTCATTAGTGCAAATTCGACCATCGCCCTACTCTGGGGTGCGGCCTGGACCGCCCCATAAAAACAGTACGGAGACAACGATGAAGCAATTCCTGGCAGCACTCTGCCTGATGCTCTGCGCCCATGCGCAGGCGATCACCCTGACGGGCGTACCCAATGCGCACGACCCCGGTACCCTGACAAAAGACGGCGACACGTATTTCAATTTCACCACGGGCGACGGCATCTGGTATTCCACCTCGACGGACATGCTGAAATGGTCGGCCGGCCCCGCGCCCGTGTTCAGCACGCCGCCGGCCTGGATCGCCAACAAGATCCCCAACTTCAGCGGCTCGTACTGGGCGCCCGACGTGATCCACATGAACGGCTACTATTATCTGTATTACTCGGTATCCACCTTCGGCACGTCCGTATCGGCCATCGGCGTGGCCCGCTCGGCGTCGCTGAAGAACCCGAACTGGACGGACCTGGGCATCGTCGTGCAATCGTATGGAGGCGGAGGGGAAATCAATGCCATCGACCCCGCCCTGTTCCGCGACCATGACGGCAGGGTCTACATGTCGTACGGCTCGTTTTTTGGCGGCATCGGCGTGACGGAAATCAACCAGGCAACAGGCAAGACGAGCGGCAACGTCACCACTATCCTCGGTGGCGGCGGCAAGGATATCGAAGCGCCCTACATCACGCACGACGGCGAGTATTACTATCTGTTCGTCAACCGCGGCAAATGCTGCCAGGGTGCCGCCAGCACATACTATGTGGAAGTGCAGCGCGCCAGCAGCGTGACGGGGCCGTACAGCGGCACGCGCACGCTGCTGCCCAACCTGGACGGCAAATACAAGGGACCGGGCCATATCGGCGTGCTCAAGCAGGATGGCTGCAACTACACCTCCATCCACTATTACGACGTGAACGACAATGGCGCGGCCAAGCTCGATATTCTGAAGATGACGTATGGCGATGGCTGGCCCGCCCTGACGCGCAATTTTACCGTCGCCAGCTGCGGCGGCATCTCGGACGGCCCCACGGTGCTGCGCTCGCGCCTGAGCGGCAAGGCACTGGCCGTGGCCGGTGCCGGCACGGCCAATGGCGCGCTGGTGCAGCAGCAAACGTACACGGGAGCAAAGCACCAGCAATGGTATGTGGTGGGGCATGGCGACGGGTATTACAGCCTGATCAATGCGAACAGCCTGCTGGGCCTGGACGACTACAACAACTCGACCACGGCCGGCACCAACATCGCCCAATGGAGCTACTGGGGCGGACTGGGCCAGCAATGGCGCTTCGCCAGCCCCGCGTCCGGCTACCAGACGATCAGCAACCGCTACAGCAACCTGACTCTGGACGTCCTGAACCTGAGCACGGCCGAGAATGCGCAGATCATCCAGTGGAATTTGACCAATGCGAACAACCAGCAGTGGTCGCTGAGCCGGCCGTAGGACAGGATACTAGCCCGCCAGCACCGACTTCACCGTCGTTGCCAGGTCGTCCAGGCGCACGGGCTTGACGAGGAAGTGGCGGAAGCCCACGGCCAGCGCGTCGTCCATGTACATGGGCAGGCTGTGGCCGGTGACGGCGATCAGCACGGCGTTGGCCGTCTCGGGATTGTGGTGCAGGCGGCGGCCGATCTCGATACCGCTGATGCCGGGCATTTCGATGTCGAGGTAGACGGCGTCGGGCACGCACAGCTTGACTTGCTCGACGGCCATCTGCCAGTTGCGCACCACCACCGCATGGTGGCCCAGCGCTTCGAGCAGCATGGCCAGCGATTCGCCCACTTCCTGGTTGTCGTCGACCACCAGCAGATTGAGTTTGCGCGCAGCACTTGCCGGCTGGTCGCCCTGGCGGCGTTCCACGGGGAAACTGCCTGGTGTCGTTTCAGTTGTCTGGCTCATTGTACGTTCACGTCTGACGGCTGCAAAAGCGGAAGTATACAAGAAGCGCGCGCAATGCCGCCGCACCCGAGCAATGGTGCCAAGCGGCAATCCATATACCCTGCTGTACCGCCCCAGCAACACTTCCCGTCTTTCTCCGGGTAAAGCCCGCCTTACGCAGTTTGCGCAATTGACGGATAAAATGAGAATCATTATCATTCTTATCCCCTTGCGCCGGATGTCCTCGCCACGATGTTGTCGCGCCGCCCGATTGCCCGCGCAACCATCGTCATTACGGAGATTCATGCATGGCCGCCACACTTTCCCCACTCCCCTTTTCGCTGCGCCCGTGCGCGCTGGCCATCGCCCTCGCCTGCCTGGGTGCATCCCTTGCCGCGCAGGCACAGAACGCCAATACAGCCGATGATGCCGGCCCCATCCTGGAATCCATCCAGGTCAGCAGCAACCTGCTGGGCACCAGCATGGCCGCCAGCACGAAGAATTTCGCCGGCGCCCGCACGGTGGTGCAAAAGGACGACATCGAAAACTCGGGCGCGTCCAGCCTCAGCGACGTGATGCGCCGCATCCCCGGCGTGCAGGTCAGCGACAACTCGGGCAGCGCCGGCAGCGCCATCTCGCTCAATATCGGCGTGCGGGGCCTGGCCGGGCGCTATTCGCCGCGCAGCACGGTATTGCTGGACGGCATCCCGATGTCGGTGGCGCCCTATGGCCAGCCGCAACTGTCGTTCGCGCCCGTCAGCCTGGCCAATGTCGAGACGGTCGACGTGGTGCGCGGCGGCGGCGCCGTGCGCTTCGGCCCGCAAAACGTGGGCGGCATCATCAACTTCAAGACGCGCCGCGTGCCCACCACGCCAGGCATCACGGGCGACGCCACCGTACGCTACAACTCGTACAGCGAAGTGGGCCACAATACGCAGGCCAGCGTCTTTGCCGGTACCCAGCTCGACAGCGGCCTGGGCCTGGCCGTGCTGTACTCGGGCATCCGCGGCAGCGACTGGCGCGCGGGCAGCGACGAGAAGGTCAACGACTTCGCCCTCAAGTTCCGCTACGACCTGAGCCCCACGGCCGAGGTGTACGGCAAGCTGTCCTATTACGACGTGACGTCGCGCACGCCGGGCGGCCTGACGGCCGCGCAATACAAGCAGGACCCGTTCCAGAACACGCGCCCCACCGACTTCTGGAGCGGCGAGCGCAAGGCCTTCGACATCGGCTACCTGAATGCCCTGTCGGGCACGCAGGAAGTGGAAGTGCGCGCCTATTACAACAAGAGCTCGCGCGAAAGCACCCTGATCAGCGGAAAAAACTTGGGCCACCAGCCGCGCAACTATGAAACGACGGCCATCGAGCCCCGCTACACGCAGCGCTTCCTCACGGGCAAGGTCTCGCAGGACGTCACCGTCGGCTACCGCTACCTGGCCGAACGGGCCGATGAAAGCATCTACAACGTCGTCATCGCCAGCGGCGTGCAGCAGGCGCCGACGCGCTTTGCCGACAATTCCACCGATGCCCAGGCCGTGTATATCGATGACAAGATCGCCATCGATGCTTGGCGCATCACGCCGGGCGTGCGCTACGAACACATCAAGACGGTGCGCTACAACCACTTGCCGACCGACCAGAAGATCGAGTTGCTCAACAACAAGGCCCTGCCTTCGCTGAACGTGGCCTACTTGCTCAACAACAACATCACCCTGTTCAGCAACTACAACAGCTCCTTCGGCGCCGTGCAAAATACGCAGCTCAATGCGCAGTCGAGCAAGAACCCGCTGCAGCCGGAACTGGCGAAAACGGCCGAGCTGGGCGCGCGCTGGAAGAGCGGCCAGCTGTCGGCCGAAGCGACCTTGTTCAACATCAAGTTCGACAACCAGATCCAGTCCGTCGGCAGCGGCGAGAACGTCGTCTTCTACAACGTGGGCGCCACGCATCACCGGGGCCTGGAAACGGCCGTCGACTACCACTTCAGCCAGTCCGGCCCGCTGGCCGGCTTGAACGCCTACGCCACCTATACCTACACCAAGGCCACCTTGCAGGATGGCGTGAACGCGGGCAATGACGTGCCCTTCTACTCGCGCACCACGGATACCGTCGGCGCCCATTACCAACTGGGCGCCTGGGGCTTCGACCTGTCGAGCAGCCACCAGAGCCGCCAGTTCGCCGATGAAGCCAACACCGTGGCGGAAAACGCGGCCGGCAACCTGGGCGTGATTCCCGGCTTCCGTACGTGGAACACGCAAGTGAAATGGGCAGTGCCTGGCCAGAAGGGGCTGGAACTGGTCGCCGGCGTCAACAACCTGAGCGACAAGCGTTACTTCACGCGCACGTCGGACGGCAACCTGGGCAAACTGGTGGGCGCGCCGCGCATGGTCTACCTGCAAGGCCGCCTGGCGTTCTAGTCACGTGCGCGCCGGCGATTGCAGCAATAGCCGGCGCGCACGTCAGAGGCACACACAAAAACCTGCATCGTTGTTGTTTCGATGCAGGTTTTTTTACGCCCTCATGTCACAAAAATACTCCGGGGCAAGCAGCCTCAGGGGCGCGTTCACCTTGCGGCAGCGCTGCAATTGATTCACCATGGAAAGTAATGCAATTTTGAACACAAATGATTTCACAATTACAAAATTTTTTATCGTGCAGTAGTTTTTTCCGTGAGTTTTAGTGATATTCTTTAAATGTCATTTAGGAAATAAAATTAACTTTTAAATATCAGAACGGACCCACATGAAAATGCCTGCTACCCTCTTCAAGATCGCCGCGCTGGCCTCCCTGATCACCGCCGGCGGCGCCAACGCCGCGACCGAACTGGTCGTCAACGGCAGCTTCGAAAGCAATGCCATCACCACCCCATACGCGCAACTGAGCGCCGTGACGGGCTGGACGTCGTCCGTCAGCGGCAATACGGCCTTTGAAATCCAGAAGGGCGCCACGCAAGGCGGCCTGAGCGGCTTCAACCCGGTCGCTGCCGCCGGCACGCAATACCTGGAACTCAACGCCGAGCGCCTGACGTCCGTTTCGCAATCGCTCGCCACCACGGCCGGCGGCACGTATGCGCTGTCGTTTGCCTACTCGGGCCGCCCGAATACCCCAGGCGGCGCGAGCAGCCTGATGAATGTCTACTGGGGGTCGACCCTGCTGACGCCAACGGCCCTGGTCGGCAACACCACCGGCGTGTGGCAAACCTATAGCCAGAACGTGACCGCGCTCGGTTCATCCACCTTGCTGCGCTTCGAATCGATCGGCCCGGCCTCCGCGCCGACCTACGGTTCCTACCTGGATAACGTCTCGGTGACGACGGCCGTGCCGGAGCCGGAAAGCTACGCCATGATGCTGCTGGGCCTGGGCTTGCTGGGTTTCATGGCACGCCGCAAGACTGCTGCCTGAGTCCGGACAGTCGCCGCGCAACAGCCGCCCCGCCACCTGGTCGGGCGGCTTTTTTCATGGGCAAACGACGGTATTATTTCCGGGGAAATGTTGCCAATAGGAATTAAATTGGCGCTACAATAGCGGGGTATCAAGCAATGCCAAGCATCGCTCCGCCAGGGCCACTACCCCGCCCTGATCATCAGCACGCATTTTTTGAACAGGATGACTGGCGCTGCCGGGCCCGTTTGCGCTCCCGGCACGGCCACCAAACACGCACCATGTCCGCAGAAAAAAACATTACCGAAACCAGCTCCTACGGCAAGGATACGCCCGTGGGACGTCCTGACATCGATGGCCGCGCCGGCATTTTCGTGCCCACGGCGGAATTTGACATCGATAACACCACCACCATCCGCAAGGGCGCGGGCATTGTCGGCTTCGGCAACCTCGATGGCACCCTGACCGTGTATTTCGAAGCGAACCGTTTCGACGAAAGCAATCTGCACAAGTGGGAACACAAGGCACGCAAGGCGTATGACCGCATGGTCATGGGCGCGCCCACGGTGTCGAAGGCGAAGATCGATGCGCGCATGCTGGAACAGGTCGGCATCATCGACGGCATGGGCATCAATCTCAAGCATCCGGAACGGCTGACGCACTGGCTGACGATTTCCAACGTGCCGGACACGGCGCCCGACGAGCCCGTGGTGCGCTGGAAAAACCGCTAAGCGGCCGGACAGCGAGGCGGGGCACCAGGCGCGAGGTGTTGTCCTACATCGTGGCGGACATTCATCCGATGCCCGATGGCATTAATTCATCCTATGATGAAAGCCTGACCACAGCCCACACCACTCAGGAGTACGACATGGCCCGCCTCATCCCGATCAGCTTTGGCGCCTTGCAAATAGGTCTGGCAGCGGCGGCGATGTACATCCTGTGCTCGGCGGACGTGCTGCACCAGAGCTCCGTGTATTTCCACTGAGCTCATCTTACGTCGCAACATCTGACCAAATGGTAACGAGCGGCAGCAAGCCGCAGGGAGAAGCGCAGCTGTACCTGCTACGGGCCGCTGAGGATGGGTACGCCAAGGCTGCGGCAGCGCTGCCCGCGCATCGCCACGCGCCGTAAATGTGCTGCGATGCAGCCTAGCGGCGGCCGTAGTAGCGTCCGTGCCCGCCCCAGCCGCCACGGTGACCGCCATAGCGTCCAAAACCAAACACGAAGTCCAGCCCGATCGAGACGGGCGGATTGTAATAATACGGCTGCGGCGCGTAGACGGGCGCCGGCACATACACGGGCTGCTGCACGTACACCGGCTGCTGCTGCACGTAGACGGGCTCATTCGTGTATTCCACGCGCGGCTCGCTCACCACGCGCGACGACTGCACCGGCTCGGACGAGACCGTATGCCAGTCATAGGGATTGTAGGCTCCCTGTGGCGCGCGCGAACCGTAATAGGCGGGCCCGGGCGGCGCCACGGCGCAGCCACCCAGGGCGGCCAGCGAAATTACTGCCAACAGGGTTTTCATCGCAATTCTCCTCTTGTACCAAACTCTTGTACTACCTCTAATTAAGTACTATAAGAAATTACGCCGTGCTTTGCTGCGCTTTTACCGATTGTTACACCCCGAAGCACGCCGCAACATGAAATGTGGCAAAGCAGCCACAAGCGGCCCACGCGGCATGTTTCCTCAGATAAATGGAATCGCGCACGTATCGATGGCCTTGCCGGCCGCATCGTAGCGCTGCACGCACACCTGGTAGCGCACGCCGTAATCGAGCTCGACCTGCTCGACCTTGCCATACTTCAATTTCCAGCTGGGCTGCAGCTGTTGCCGGCCAGCCAGCGCGGCCACATCCTGCGGAATCGCCATCGCCGTCTGCGTCTCGCCCTGGCGCGCATCCTGGCGCCGCGCCACGTCGATGGCAACGTTCACGGCCAGGTCGACGCCGCCCTCTGCAAAACTCAGCACGGGCGCGCTGCGCTGCGCCCGCATCACGCCCCAGGCGCAAGGCTTGCCGCCCGCCTCGCATTGTTTCAGCTGCGCCAGTGGAAAATATTCCGGAGCAATCTTGCCATCCTTGATAGGCCAGCTCGTGCGTACGCCGTCGCGCTTGCCCGTCAGGGGATTGTCCCAGCTCAGGCTATTGACGACGGCCACGGTCTGTCCAGCCTGCAAGCCCGCAGGCGTGCCCAGCGATGCGCAGGCAGAAAGCAGCAAGCCGGCGGCGGCCAGGGAAGAAAGTGTCAGGATGCGCTGCATGGTAGGCCTCTTGTGGTGGGAGATCCCGAAGGTATGGTTTGAGGGTAACAGAATCGGGGGCAGCAGCGCCGTTGGCTGGCGCACATAACAATACGGGCGGCACCCTCGCAGGCGCCGCCCGTAGCGGATACGACCATGCCGGGAGCCCGGCATGCGTGGATCAGTCCAGTTTCCAGGCGTAATCGACCTTGGTCCAGGTTTGCGCCGCGGCGCCATCCTTGGTGCCCGGCTTGAACTTGCATGCGGACAGGGCCTTGATGGCGGCCTTGTCCAGGTTCTTGAAGCCGCTGCTCTTCTCGACTTTCGAATCGGCAACGCTGCCATCGGCATTGACGAGGAAGGACATCGACACGGTGCCCTGCTCTTCGTTCATCAGCGAGGCTTTCGGATACTCGGCCTTGCAGTTCTTGGAATCAAACGACGCCGGCACCTCGGCCGCGAAGGCCGTGGACGAGACGGACACCAGCAAGGCTGCTGCAACACTCATAAAACGCTTATTCTCAAACATGTGCTTCCCCATGATTATCAGATACGGTAATTACAATTTCTTGCCTGCTACGCAGGACGGTGCTGCCGGGATGTCAGCCTCCCGGTGGGCACCTTGCCTTCGTGATGTCGCTTGATGCTTAAAACTCTTCCCACTCGTCATTGCTGGTGCTGCTCGCCGCCGCGGCCTTGCGTGGCGCCGGAGCCGCTGCGGGAGCGGCCGCTTCAGCCTTGCGGGCCAGCGACTTCACCGGGCGCAATGCCGGCGCCGGCTTGCGCGCAGCTACCGGTGCAGCCACAGCCGCCACGGGGGCCGGCACGTACGCTGCCGGCTTCTCTTCGCCCTCGACCAGTTTGAAGATGCTGACCACGTGGGCCAGTTCGGCCGCCTGGTCCTGCAGGCTTTGCGCCGCAGCGGCCGCCTGTTCCACCAGCGCCGCATTCTGCTGCGTCATGCCGTCCATCTCGATGATCGACAGGTTGACCTGTTCGATGCCGGCGCTTTGTTCCTGGCTGGCACTGGCGATTTCGCTCATGATGTCGGTGACGCGGCGCACGCTGTCGACCACTTCGCCCATCGTCACGCCGGCCTGGCCCACCAGGCGCGTGCCGCGCTCCGTCTTCTCGGCCGAATCGTCGATGAGGATCTTGATTTCTTTCGCGGCGCCAGCGGAACGCTGGGCCAGGTTGCGCACTTCCGACGCCACCACGGCAAAGCCGCGGCCTTGTTCGCCGGCACGTGCCGCTTCCACGGCCGCATTCAGCGCCAGGATGTTGGTCTGGAAGGCGATGCCGTCGATGACGCCGATGATATCGACGATTTTCTTCGCCGATTCATTGATCGAGCTCATGGTGTCTACCACTTGCGACACGACGGAGCCGCCCTTCAGGGCCACGTCCGAAGCGGTGGCCGCCAGTTTGTTGGCTTCCCGCGCATTGTCCGCATTCTGTTTCACCGTCGAGGTCAGCTCTTCCATGGCCGACGCCGTTTTTTCCAGCGCGCTGGCCTGCATTTCCGTGCGCGACGACAGGTCGATATTGCCGTCGGCAATTTCGCGCGACGCCGTGCCGATGGTTTCCGTGCCCACGCGTACCTGGCCGACGATGCCCACCAGGCTGTTGCGCATTTCCTTCATTTCCGCCAGCAGGCTGGAATTGTCCGAAGGCTGGGTGTGGATGCCGATGGACAGGTCGCCATTGGCGATGCTGCCGGCGATCGATGCCGTGTAGTCAGGCTCGCCGCCCAGCTGTTTCAGCAGGCCGCGGGTAATCACCAGTGCCGCCGCCACGCCCATCGCCACGGCCAGTACGCCGAGGATGATCATGAACAGGCGCGCGCTGTCGAACGCCTTGCGGGCATCCGCCTGCATCTGCTCGTTCAGCTTGTCTTCCAGGGTGGCCAGCTGCTCCAGCGCCTCCATCCATTTTTTCTGTACCGGGCGGATTTCCTTGATCATCACGCGCGTGGCGCCTTCCGCATCGTTGGCCATCCACAGGGCCGATGCCTTGGCGATGGCCGGCATGGCGGCCGCCTCGTATTCCTTGATCGAGCTCAGCAAGGCTTTTTCTTCGGAAGTCGACTCGACGGCGAATTTCTCTTCCAGCTTCTTCTGCGTTTCCTGATAGGTGCTGGTCTGCGTCTTGATACGCGCCATTTCCGGCTCCATATCGCTGGCGTCCGTCATCAGGGTCAAAATGCGCAGCGAGGTGATGCGGTCGCTGACGTTGCCACGCATGTCGATCACCAGACGGGTGACGACATTGTTGACATTGATCACGTGATCGAGACGTTCCTGGATTTGCGCCATGCGCGCGATGCCGAGGACGGTCACGGCCACCAGCAGAACCAGTACCAGGGCGAATCCCAGGCCCAGGCGGGTACCAACCTTCATTTTTGCTAAATTCATTTCGGCTCTTCGTAAATGAAACTATTGATAAGAATTTTTGCCCGGCACGACAAGACGAAGGCTGCGTAACGCCGGTATCCGCCCTTACCCACTGGTATGCTGGCGGTCTCCGGCCGCACGCAGCCTGGGTACTTCCTGGTCTTTCGCCAGCCCTGTTCAACCCAGTGACTGCGAATGCAAACTTGTTCCGCACGCTGAAGTTTTGACACCGTTGATATGAGATCAACATCAAACATTCATATGAGAAATATTTGTCTATAATCAATTATAGGTGTAAATTTTGCCTCAAAGCAAGCAATAAGTACCTGAATAAATAGCAGATTAACTTTCTTCGGGGAAATGGCAACAATGCCGTTTCTTGCCCCTTAGAAATGCCCCAAGGCAGTGCAGCCGTGCGCCGAAACAGCGCATTTACAACACATGGCATAGCCATATGACATCATTCATTGAATGGAATTCAGGGGAAGGGAAAGTGCGGACAATACCACTGCAGCGGGGAAGCAGTATAGACAAGTTGGATCAGCTGTCCCAGCTGCAATGCATCACATAGGCGTGGCCGTCCGTGCCGAAGATAAAGACGCTCCAGATGGCGCCCAATTGTCCCGCCAGGCTGTGCTGGCCGGACGATACCAGTTGATACCAGTGCGGCTCGCTGCCGAGCAGTTCGGCCAGTTCGCGCGCGAAACCGTCATACAGGCGTGCGTCGAGCGGCTGGCGGTCGGCCTCGCTCATCGGACGCAGGCGCTCGAGCAGCCACTGGCGCGGTGTGCACGCGGCACCGCTGCACGCCACCTGCCCCAGCGGCAGCAGGCACAGGCCGTCCGGCCGTATGTCCAGCACGCGGCACAGGGCATCGAGCGCTGCCTGCGGCGCCACCGGCCCCAGGTACGAACACAGCAGATCGCTGCCGTCATCCTTGAGCGCGCTGACGGCTTGCAGATAGCCATCCAGCTGGCGCGCAAGGCCGTGGAAGTCGTCCATTACGCAGGCAGCGACAATCGCGCCGCCGCTTCCAGCAGCAGGCGCGGGTCGCCCGAAGCCAGCTTCTTCGAATCGGACAGGGTCTGGCGGAAGCCGCGCGCGCCGGGCAGGTTTTGCATCAGGCCCAGCATGTGGCGCGTGACGCTGTTCAGCTTCAAGCGCCCCGCTTCCTTCTCCAGCTGCGCACTAATATAAGGAATCATCGCTTCGAGCACCTGTTCGCGCGTTTTGGCAGGAGCGTCGTCACCGTAATAGCGCTGGTCGAACTGCGCCATCACGTAGGGGTTGTGGTAAGCCTCGCGGCCCAGCATCACGCCGTCCAGGTGCTGCAGATGCAGGTCGATCTCGTCCAGGGTCTTGATGCCGCCATTGATGATGAACTCGAACTGGGGAAAGTCGCGCTTCAGGCGGTAGGCATAGTCATACTTGAGGGGCGGCACTTCGCGGTTTTCCTTCGGGCTCAGGCCTTTCAGGATGGCGTTGCGCGCATGCACGATAAACGTCTTGCAGCCGGCATCTGCCACGGTGCCGACGAAATCGCGCACGAAATCGTACGACTCGCTGTCGTCGATGCCGATGCGGTGCTTCACCGTGACGTCGATATCGACCACGTCGCGCATGGCTTTCACGCAATCGGCCACCAGTTGCGGCTCGGCCATCAGGCAGGCGCCAAACGCGCCCTTTTGCACGCGCTCGGACGGGCAGCCGCAGTTCAGGTTGACCTCGTCATAGCCCCACTGCTGGCCCAGCTTCGCGCTGGTGGCCAGGTCCTTCGGATCGCTGCCGCCCAGCTGCAGCGCCACCGGGTGCTCTTCCTCGTTGAAGCGCAAATGGCGCTCCACGTCGCCATAGACGAGCGCGCCCGTCGTCACCATTTCCGTGTACAGCCAGGTATGGCGCGTGATTTCGCGGTGGAACTTGCGGCAATGGCGATCGGTCCAGTCCATCATGGGAGCGACGGACAGGCGGCGGGAAGGCAAGGAGGATGAAGTCATGGTGTCTACAAAAAAACAGGGGCTGCAAATGACAAACCCGCTGCGCGCCTCACCAGTGACGGTGACGCGGCGCAGCGGGCCAGAAGCAGCATGGCCCGCAGGCCATGCCCTATAACAGATTACGAATCGCGCGACGCTTTTTTACGCTCGTGCTCTTTCAGGAAGCGCTTGCGCAGACGGATCGATTTCGGCGTGATTTCCACCAGTTCGTCGTCCTCGATGAATTCGACTGCGTATTCCAGCGACATCTGAATTGGCGGCACCAGGCGCACTGCTTCGTCGGTACCCGACGAACGCACGTTGGTCAGCTGCTTGCCCTTGATCGGGTTGACGACCAGGTCGTTGTCGCGCGAGTGGATGCCGATGATCATGCCTTCGTAGACTGGGTCATTGTGCGACACGAACATGCGGCCGCGGTCTTGCAATTTCCAGATAGCGTAGGCAACAGCAGCACCGTCGTCCTGCGAGATCAGCACGCCGTTGCGACGGCCTGCCATTTCGCCACGGGTGTTGTCGACTGGCGCGTATTCGTGGAATACGTGGCTCATCAGGCCGGTGCCGCGGGTCAGGGTCATGAATTCGCCCTGGAAGCCGATCAGGCCACGCGCCGGGATCAGGTACTCGAGACGCACGCGGCCCTTGCCATCCGACTCCATGTTTTGCAGGTCGCCGCGACGACGGCCCAGTTCTTCCATGACGCCGCCCTGGTTCGCTTCTTCCACGTCGACCGACAGGTTTTCAAACGGCTCGTGGCGCACGCCATCGACCATCTTGAACACCACGCGTGGACGCGATACGGCCAGCTCGAAGCCTTCGCGGCGCATGTTTTCGATCAGAATCGTCAGGTGCAGCTCGCCGCGGCCCGATACTTCGAAGATCGTGTCGTCGTCGGTTGGCGCCACGCGCAGAGCAACGTTGGCTTTCAATTCTTTTTCCAGACGGTCGCGCAGCTGGCGCGAGGTCACGAACTTGCCTTCGCGGCCAGCCAGTGGCGAGTTGTTGACCATGAAGTTCATGGTCAGGGTCGGCTCGTCGACGGTCAGCATCGGCAGCGCTTCCGGGGTGTCCACTGCGCACAGGGTCGAACCGATGCCGATTTCGTCGATACCGTTGATCAGGCAGATGTCGCCGGCGACGGCTTCGTCCACCAGCACGCGCTCCAGGCCCTTGAAGTTCAGCACCTGGTTGATGCGGCCCTTGATCGGGGCAGCGCCTGGACCATTGATGACCAGCACGTCCTGGCCGACTTTAACGGTACCGCGGTTGACGCGGCCAATGCCGATCTTGCCCACGTACGACGAGTAGTCGAGCGAGGTGATCTGCATTTGCAACGGACCTTCAGGATTGTCGTCGCGCACTGGAACGTGTTCCAGGATGGCGTCGAACATCGGCTTCATGTCGCCGCCGCGCACGTCTTCGGTCAGGCCGGCATAGCCGTTCAGGCCCGAAGCGTAAACGATAGGGAAGTCCAGTTGTTCGTCGGTAGCGCCCAGCTTGTCGAACAGTTCGAACGTCTGGTTGATGGCCCAGTCCGGACGTGCGCCTGGACGGTCGATCTTGTTGACGATAACGATAGGCTTCAGACCCAGTGCCAGCGCCTTGCGCGTGACGAAACGGGTTTGCGGCATCGGGCCTTCCTGGGCATCGATCAGCAGCAGAACCGAGTCCACCATCGACAGAACACGTTCCACTTCGCCGCCGAAGTCGGCGTGGCCTGGGGTGTCGACGATGTTGATGTGGGTGCCTTCGTACTCAACGGCGCAGTTCTTCGACAGAATCGTAATGCCGCGCTCCTTTTCCAGGTCGTTCGAGTCCATGACTCGGGTGTCGACCGCTTGGTTTTCACGGAAGGTGCCGGACTGACGCAGCAGCTGATCCACGAGGGTGGTTTTGCCGTGGTCAACGTGGGCGATAATGGCGATATTACGAATTGCGCGTTTTGTATTTGACATGGTCGTAGTAGTTACTGAAAAACTGCGGAGTGCGTACAAGATGTACGAGATACCCGAATGCTAATCTATTTCCGGAACCGCGTAGTATAGCATGTTGCGTTGCAACGCTATCTAAAAATGCTGGCGGCTCCCACAGTCGGGGACGGTTTGTTTAAAAAAGCGACACTGTTTGACGAGTGAATACCGGGGTCAGACCCTCAATCCCGCTAACTCAGAGGCTTGCGCCAACGGTCGCGGGGGTCTGACCCCAGCTTTTATTGATGCGCCGTGGCAATCAAGCGCTCGGGCGCCAGGATGCTGTACTCCTGCAACTGGCCCGTGCCCAGCAGCTTGCTGTCGTGATACACGCGCACCCTGCCCGGCTCGGCCGGCACGGCGACGTCTTCCTTGCCCAGCGCAATGCGCTGGCCATGCAGGAAACGCTTGGCCAATTCGTCCGTCAGCTGGACGGCGGGAAAGCTCGACAACAGGGCATCGACGGGCGCCAGCAAGCTCAACGGAGTGGCATGCGCCGTCAGCTCGTCGAGCGTGACGACGCCATCCAGCGTCAGGTTGCCCACCTGCGTGCGGCGCAAGGCGTTCAGATGGCCGCCGCAACCGAGGGCATGGCCGATGTCTTCGCCCAGCACGCGGATATACGTACCCTTGCTGCACATCACGGACAATTTCAGGAACGGGGCTTCGTAGCCGAGGAACTCGAGCTTGTGGATGGTCACCGGGCGCGCTTCGCGCTCCAGGGTGATGCCCGCCCTTGCATACTCATATAAGGGCTTGCCGTCCCTTTTCAAGGCCGAGTACATGGGCGGCGTCTGCAGGATGGGCCCGCGGAACTGCGCCAGCACGGCTTCGATCTGCTCTTCGGTGACGTTGACGTCGCGCGTTTCCAGCACCTCGCCTTCCGTGTCGCCCGTATCCGTCGTCTGCCCCAGGTGCACCAGGGTTTCGTAGGTTTTATCGGCTTCCAGCAAGTCCTGCGAGAACTTCGTTGCCTCGCCAAAGCACAGCGGCAGCAAGCCCGTGGCGAACGGATCCAGGGTGCCCGTATGGCCCGCTTTCTTCGCGTTCAGCACGCGCTTGGCCTTGATCAGGGCATCGTTGCTGGACCAGCCCACGGGCTTATCCAGCAGCAAGACGCCATCGACCAGATCGCGCACCCGCTTGATGCCGGGCGGCCGTTTATTACCGGCCATGCTCGTCCGTCTCGGGCTTCGCGTCCGGCTCGGCGTCGGCCGCGCGCGTGGCGTTGGCCTTGTCGATCAGCAAGGACATTTCCATGCCGCGCGAGGTCGAGCTGTCGTGCACGAAATGCAGCATCGGCAAGGTGTGGATGTGCAGGCGCTTGCCCAGCAAGCCACGGATAAAGCCGGCCGCGGCCATCAGGCCTTCGGTCGTGTTCTTGATGGCTTCCTTGCTGTCTTTCAACATCGTGAAAAACACCTTGGCGTGTGCGTAATCGGGCGTGATCTGCACTTCGGTGATGGTGATCATCGTGCCCACGCGGGGATCTTTCAGTTCGTAGGCGATGATTTCGGCCAGATCGCGCTGGATCTGGTCTGCCACGCGCAAGCCGCGCGCCGGCATGGTTTTGCTATGTTTAGCCATGATAGTAAGTGCTGTCCTAAGTGCCGCAGGGCGCATGGGTCAGACGGTTGCCCGTTGCCCCATGCGCCCCACGTGTTTGCGCGGACAACGATATGTCCGCGCGGCATTTCATTTCTTTTACTGCTGTGATTACAGCGTACGAGCGATTTCCTGGACTTCGAATACTTCCAGCGTGTCGCCAACCTGAATGTCGTTGTAGTTCTTCAGCGACAGGCCGCACTCCAGACCGGCGCGAACTTCTTTCGCATCGTCCTTGAAGCGTTTCAGGGAGTCGATCTCGCCGCTCCACACCACGATGTTGTTGCGCAACAGGCGGACGGAAGAAGCACGCTTGACCACGCCATCGGTGACCAGACAACCGGCAACCGCGCCCACTTTCGAGACCAGGATGACCTGGCGGATCTCGACCTGGCCGATGACCGTTTCGCGTTTCTCTGGTGCCAACATGCCCGACAACGCCGATTTGATCTCGTCGATCGCATCGTAAATGATGTTGTAGTAGCGAATGTCCACGCCATTCGACTCGGCCAGCTTGCGCGCCTGGGCGTCGGCACGGGCGTTGAAGCCGATGATGACCGCTTTCGAGGCAACTGCCAGGTTGACGTCCGATTCCGTGATGCCGCCGACTGCCGCGTGAACCACCTGTACGCGCACTTCGGAGGTCGACAGTTTCTGCAGCGAACCAACCAGCGCTTCCTGCGAACCTTGCACGTCGGTTTTGATGATCAATGGCAAGTTTTTCACTTCGCCTTCGGCCATCTGGTCGAACATGTTCTCCAGTTTCGCAGCTTGCTGCTTCGCCAGTTTCACGTCGCGGAACTTACCTTGACGGAACAGACCGATTTCACGCGCCTTGCGCTCGTCGGCCATGACGACGACTTCTTCACCGGCAACCGGCACTTCCGTCAAGCCCTGGATTTCCACCGGAATCGAAGGACCCGCTTCGGCGATCGGCTTGCCGTTCTCGTCCAGCATGGCGCGCACGCGGCCATACGAAGAGCCAGCCAGGATCACGTCGCCGCGGCGCAAGGTACCGGACTGCACCAGGATCGTCGCGACAGGACCACGGCCCTTGTCCAGACGCGCCTCGACTACCAGGCCGCGCGCTGGCGCTTCGACCGGTGCCGTCAGTTCCAGCACTTCGGCTTGCAACAGCACTTGTTCCAGCAGGTCGTCGATACCTTGACCCGTTTTGGCCGAGACAGGCACGAATGGCGATTCGCCACCGTATTCTTCCGGCACGACTTGTTCCGCGACCAGCTCCTGCGTCACGCGGTCCACGTTGCCGCCCGGTTTGTCGACCTTGTTGATCGCCACCACCAGCGGCACGCCGGCTGCTTTCGCATGGGCAATCGCTTCTTTCGTTTGCGGCATCACGCCATCGTCGGCGGCAACCACCAGGATAACGATGTCGGTTGCCTTGGCGCCACGGGCACGCATCGCGGTAAACGCTTCGTGGCCCGGGGTGTCGAGGAAGGTGATCATGCCGCGTGGCGTATCGACGTGGTATGCGCCGATATGCTGCGTAATGCCGCCCGCTTCGCCCGATGCAACCTTGGCGCGGCGGATGTAATCAAGCAGCGAGGTCTTGCCGTGGTCGACGTGACCCATGACGGTAACCACCGGTGCGCGCGGCTTGGTTTCGAAGTGCGCGTGTTCGCCCACGTCGGCCAGCAACGCTTCCGGATCGTCCAGTTCGGCGGCGAACGCCTTGTGGCCCATTTCTTCCACCAGAATCATGGCGGTTTCCTGGTCCAGCACCTGGTTGATCGTGCACATCTGGCCCAATTTCATCAAATGCTTGATGACTTCGGATGCCTTGACGGACATTTTGTGCGCCAGTTCGGCCACGGTGATCGTTTCCGGTACGTGCACGTCCTTGACGACGGCTTCCGTAGGAGCCTGGAAGTTCGATTCACGGTCATCATGGTGCGTCGGGCGACGGCCCTTCGCGCCACCGCGCCAGCTGTCACGGCCGCCTGGGCCGCTGTTGCCGCGTGGCTTGGGACCACCGGTGGTGCCGCGTTTTTTCGCGTCATCGGACCAGGTCGACGACACATTGGCCGACTTGATGGATTTCTTGTCTGCAACAGCAGGCTTCTTGTCGCCCGGCTTGTCGCCCGGTTTCTTGTCAGCAGGCTTGTGCAGGGTGCCTTCCGGCGCCTTCGGCTTGACCGGCACCGGTGCCGGCTCAGGGGCTTTGATGGCGCGGCGTGGCGCGTTCATCATGGCCTTGATCTGGGCGACTTCGTCGGCAACGGCCTTGCGTGCACGCTCGGTGGCTTCCGCTTTGTCAGCGGCTTCCTTGGCGGCAACAGCAGCGGCTGCGGCTTTCTTCTTCGCTTCTTCAGCGGCAGCAACTTTTTTCGCTTCGGCAGCGGCGTCGTCAACGACAGGCGCAGCGGTGCTGGCGGCAGGCGCAGCAGCAGCCTTGGCAGCCGCTTTCTTCGCTTCCGCTTCCGCTTCTTTCTTCGCAGCCAGTTCAGCCTGTTGCGTGGCTTTCGCCTGGGCTTCTTTTTCCGCGTCGAGCTTGGCCAGACGTTCTTGCTTTTCGCGCAGATCGGCTTCCTGGCGGGCGATCAGTTCAGCCTGTTTACGGGCCTCTTCTTCACGGCGCGCCACGTCGGCGGGATCGATGACCGGTGCGGCAGGCGCGGCCGGCTCAGCTGCGACCGGCGCAGCTTCGTCACGCTGGACGAAAGTGCGTTTCTTGCGCACTTCCACCTGGATGGTGCGCGACTTGCCGGTGGCGTCAGCTTGCTTGATTTCAGTCGTTTCCTTGCGGGTCACGGTGATTTTCTTCTTTTCTGTGTCAGCCGCTGCGCCGTGTGTGCGGCGCAGATGATCCAAAAGCTTGTCCTTATCATCTTTCGACAATGGATCTGACGTCGAACTTTTCTCGACGCCGGCAGAACGCAGCTGCGTCAGCAGCAAATCTGCAGGCATCTTCAGTTCGGTGGCAAATTGGGCTACGTTGTTACTCGCCATTCAGTCCTCTTTTCTATGTGTCGCGGAGATGATAAAGATACTCAAATTAAGCCTTTGCGGATTCGGCCAGACTCCATGCCTTGGCTTGCAACGCCTTGGCACGATCGTCGTATTTCGAGTCAACCAACTTCATCTCATCGTCGGTCACATCTTTAAATTCACTTGTAATCAGTTCACGCGCACGGTCCGCAGACAGGGCCAGGATTGCGCCAAATTCGTCGTATGCCAGTGCTGCAAATGCTTCAACGGTCTTGATACCAGCCAGACCCAGCTTGCCGGCGGTAATGCGGTCCATGCCTTCCAGACCGACCAACGCCTCGTCCATGCCTTCCAGACCCTCTTCCGAAGCAATCGCTTCGGTCACGAGCGCATCACGCGCACGGGTACGGAGTTCATTGACGGTATCTTCGTCAAACGATTCGATTTCCAGCATTTCGGAAATTGGCACGTAAGCGATTTCTTCCAGACTGGCGAAACCTTCTTCCACCAGAATATCGGCCACTTCCTGGTCGACATCGAGCTTTTCCATGAACAGGATGCGCACGGCAGCCGTTTCCTGGGCAGCTTTGTCAGCCGATTCTTCGGCCGTCATGATGTTGATCTTCCAGCCGGTCAGGTCCGAGGCCAGGCGCACGTTCTGGCCGGAACGGCCGATCGCGATTGCCAGGTTTTCTTCGTCGACGACAACATCCATCGCGTGTTTTTCTTCATCGACCATGATCGACGACACGTTCGCCGGCGCCAGGGCGCCGATGACGAACTGCGCCGGATCTTCCGACCACAGCACGATATCGACACGTTCGCCACCGAGTTCGCCGGTCACGGCCTGCACGCGCGAACCGCGCATGCCGACGCACGTACCGATCGGGTCGATGCGCTTGTCGGCCGTGTAGACGGCGATCTTGGCGCGCACGCCGGCATCGCGGGCTGCGGATTTGATTTCCAGCATGCCTTGCTCGATTTCCGGCACTTCCAGTTCGAACAGCTTCATGATGAATTCCGGCGCGGTGCGCGACAGAATCACTTGCGGGCCGCGCATATTGCGGTCGATGCGCAAGATGTAGGCACGGACGCGGTCGCCGATACGCAGATTCTCTTTCGGAATCATCTGGTCGCGTGGCAAACGTGCTTCGATCTTGCCCGACTCGACGATGGCGTCGCCGCGCTCCATGCGCTTGATGGTGCCGGTGACGAGCGAATCGCCGCGCTCCAGGAAGTCGACCAGGATCTGTTCACGTTCGGCGTCACGCACGCGCTGCAGGACGACCTGTTTGGTATCCTGGGCGAAACGGCGGCCGAATTCAACGGATTCGATCGGCTCTTCGATGTGGTCATCGACTTCGATATCGGGAATCTGTTCTTTTGCCTCGAAATGCAGGATCTCCTGATCCGGCAGCTGCAGACCTGCTTCATCGGGCACCACGTGCCAGCGGCGGAACGATTCGAATTCGCCCGTTTCGCGGTCGATCGAAACGCGGATGTCTACCTCACCCTCATACCGTTTCTTCGTGGCTTGCGCCAACGCGAATTCGAGGGCGCCGAAGACGACATCTTTATCGACGTTTTTTTCGCGCGCCAGCGCGTCAACCAATAATAAAACTTCGCGGCTCATGCTTTGCGTCCCTTAAAAACCACCTGCGGCACCAAGCGTGCCTTATCCACATCGGCGAGCGTAAACTCCAACATCGCCGGACCATCCTTACCTTCAAATTCCAACGACAATTTATCGCCCACGGGTTCTTGCAAGATCCCCTGGAACGATTTCCGGTTGTTCGTACCCGGCATCGCCACCATCAGCTTGACGATGATTTCCTGCCCTGCGAAACGGACGAAGTCTTCCAGCTTGCGCACCGGACGATCGAGACCCGGGGAAGAAATCTCGAGACGTTCGTAAGGAACGTTCTCTACCGTCAACACATGCGATAACTGGTGACTCACCGTGGCACAGTCTTCGACCGTGATCGGACCTTTTTCAGCGGCATCGGCGGCGCTGAAATCAATAAAGACGCGCAGCAGTCCGCGCTCGGCACGTTCGACATCAACGAGCTCATAGCCCAGACCTGTAACTGTCTTTTCAATCAATCCCAACTGCTGCAAGAAATTCTCCAGAAATAAGGCCCGTTTTCGGCATGACAGCGCCACATCGGGCGCCGGCAACATGCAAAAACACGCATTCAAGTCATATATGGCCCCTTGCGGAGCCATTACAAACGGTTCAACAAAAAAAAAATGGGCATCTGCCCATCTTCTTGTATTTCCCCAACCAGATGAAAGCACTCCCCACCAAACAACCCTGCGGAGAACTTTTATTAGGCTGCAGATTATAACCTCTTATTAACTTCGCCGCAATGCCGCACACAAGGAGCGGCCCGGCTTACAACAGTTACAAGAGTGCGCGCCCGCGGCAGATTATCGGGCGCGCAAGAAGAACCCCCCTGAATTAACCTTTGCTGCGGCGGCGCGGCATGCCATCCATGCCGCCACGGGGCTGGCCACCGGAACGCGCTTGCCCGCCACCACCCGCATTGCGGCGCGGCCCCGTGTTGGCGAAGCCGAATGCCGTTTGCAGCGGATCGGGCTGGCGCGGACCGCGCTGCGGCGCGCGGCCTTCGCCACCCGGACGCCCCTGGCCTGCCGCGCGTGGCGAACGGCCCTGGCCCTGCGGCGCGCCCTCGAACGATGCCGACGAACGTGGCTGCCCGCCCTGGAACGGACCTTGCGGCTGACCACGGCCTGGGCCACGCCCTTCGCCTGGACGGCCGGCGCCGCCAGGGCGGCCCTGGCCTTGCGGACGGGCAAACTGGCCTTGCGGCTGGCCACGGCGCGGCGCGACGGGGAACGGATCGGCGTTGCGGTTGCTCACATCGATGCGGTTGCCATTCGGCTCGTCATCGCGGCTGGCCTTGCGCGCTTCGCGGCCCTTGGCGGCGCCAGCGGCACGCGGATCGCCCGAAGGCGGCATTTTCTTTTCGATGCCGTAGGCGGCCAGCAGGTCGCGCACGGTGTTCTCATCCATCTCTTCCCAGCGGCCGCGCTTCAGGCCGCTCGGCAAGGTCATGGCGCCGTAGCGGGTACGGATCAGGCGCGAGACGGTCAGGCCGATGGCTTCGAACATGCGGCGCACTTCGCGGTTACGGCCTTCGCCGATCACCACGCGGTACCACTTGTTGATGCCCTCGCCGCCGCCATCGGCAATCTTCGAAAACTGCGCCATGCCGTCTTCCAGCTCGACGCCGGCCAGCAGCTTCTGGCGCATGCCCTCTTCCAGTTCGCCCAGGGTACGCACGGCGTACTCGCGGTCGATGCCGTAGCGCGGGTGCATCAGGCGGTTGGCCAGGTCACCGGAAGTGGTAAACAGCAGCAAGCCTTCCGTGTTGAAGTCGAGGCGGCCAACGGCCAGCCACTTGCCGGCCTTCATGGTCGGCAGGCGGTCGAACACGGATGGACGGCCGTCCGGGTCGTTGTGGCTGACGATTTCACCGGCCGGCTTGTGGTACACCAGTACGCGCGGCGGCTTCTTGCTGACGCGGCGCTGGATCAACTTGCCATTGATGCGCACGTGGTCGCTCGGCAGGATGCGCTGGCCGATGTGGGCCGGCTCGCCATTGACGGACACGCGGCCCGAAATGATCAGGTCTTCCATGTCGCGGCGCGAACCGAGACCGGCTTCGGCCAGCACCTTGTGCAGCTTCGGCGCATCGTCGTCGGACGTCAGGTCGCGGCGCACGACGGCTTTTTGCACGCGGCCCGTGCCGCCTTCTTCGCTGTCGAAAGCGTCGGAAGTAACGAACGAGAACACGGCGTCGGCATCGCTGACCTTGCCTGGCGCAGCCTGGCGGCCCTTGCCCTTCTTGCGGCTCTTGCCCGCATTCTTGCCGGCGCCCGGCACGTCATTGCGCGGACCGCGCGGCAGGCGCGGGCCGGAAACGAGGTTGCCTTCAGCGTCGAACACATCGGCGACAGGCGCGGCGGCTTGCTCAGCGGCAGGCGCGGCTTCCGCTGCCTGCGGCGCTTCGGCGCGCGGCGGCTGCGGCGGCGTGATGGTCGGTTCCGTGGG
>NZ_WFLL01000049.1:0-41113 GCF_009208755.1 Janthinobacterium sp. FT14W
TGCCCACATGCTCAAGGAATGGAATCATCACTACAACTGGCACCGGCCGCATCAGGGCATTGCTGGCAAGGCCCCGATGTCACGGCTCGGATCTAGTCCGAATAACCTCTTGCAACTTCACACCTAGGCGGCACCGATTGCCCTGCGCCATGCAAAACGCCGGCATCTGCCGGCGTTGTTTTTACTGCATGATTGCAAATTAGTCCGCCGTTTCGGCCGGCCAGTCGCGGATGTAGGCCTTGAGCATCTGGTTTTCAAAGCTTTGCGCTTCGAGCACGGCGCGTGCCACGTCGTAGAAGGAAATCACGCCCAGCAAGGTCTTGGCATTCATGACGGGCAGGTAGCGCGCGTGCTTTTCCAGCATGATGCGGCGCACCTCATTGACTTCCGTATCGGGCGTGACGGTGATCGGATGGTCATCCATGTGCTTGCGCACGGTGCCGCCGCCGATCTGGCCCGCGTTCTCATGCAGCGCGTTCAGCACTTCGCGGAAGGTCAGCATGCCGACCAGGTCGCCAAATTCCATGACCACCAGCGAACCGATGTCTTTTTCAGCCATGGTATTGGCCGCGTCAAGCAGGGGCTGGTCAGGCGTGACCGTGTAGAGGATATTGCCCTTGACTTGGAGAATTTCAGATACTTTCATATTGGCCGTCCTGTCCGCGTGATTGGTATTTTAGTTATTCTAGCCCTTACAGCGACTGTAGCCTATGCCTGCGGAAAAATCCAGCCTTGCGCGCAATCAAATCGAGGGGGATTGTCGGGCCAGAAAAACGTAGCGAGCGGATGCGCGGCGCGGCCGAGAAGCGCAGCGGTACGCGAGTACCGTGAGCATCGCCGGCCGTGCCCCGCGACGCGCAGTCGTTTTTCTCAGGCGCGGCGGCGGAACCAGCCTGCTATCGACAGGCGCTCACGCGCCGTCGGCAGCACCTCGTGCAGCATCTCGCCCGACATGAACATGGCCATGCGGCCCGCTTGCGGCGCGACGTCCACGTGACCGCCGTCCTGCGGGTGCAGGCGCAGCGCGCCGCCGTGTTCGGGCAGCCAGTCCTCGTTCAGGTACAGCACGACGGAGACGGTGCGCTTGTCGTCGTCGCGGAAGCGGTCCAGATGGGCCCGGTAAAAGGCGCCCGGCGCGTACAGGGCGAAATGGCTTTCGTACTCGTCCAGTCCCAGGAACAGCTCGCGGTTGAGCATGCAGCGCAGCGCTTCCATGTGTTCCAGGTAGCGGTCGCAGGCGCTTGACCGGCCCGTTTCCAGCCATTCGATATGGTCGCCGCGGATGTCCGGCTGCAGCAGCGGTGCATGGCCGCTGCCCACGCCCGCGCCCTTCATCCTGCCGCTGAGCATGGATTGCACGCATTCGGCGGCCAGTTGGCGGCTGAGTTCAGGAGAAATAAACTGCTCCTGCGTGAGCCAGCCTGCGCGGCACAGGCCGTCGACGATGGAGGGTCCGGGAACGGCAAGGGCGCCGTCGAACGATATTGCGGGCATAAAATCTTTCCTGGTGGACATGCGATGAGAGTTCGCCTGAAGCCCAGGATTTCGCTGGCACGTGGCAGTCTTCCCTGCGGCGCGGCGCACGCGCACAGGTCAACAGCCCGAATATCGCTGATACGGTATCGTACCACCGCCGCGCCGCGCCGGTCACTTTTTTTACACTACAGGTTACACGCGGGGCCCGCCGGCACGGCGCCATGCGCCCTGCACACGAGCCCTTTTGCTCAGATGCAAATCAGGTTACGATCTTGCCACTATAAAACTTGGCGGAGACACCATGAGCGGCCCGAAATACCCCGGTTTCGATACTTTATCCCTGCATGCGGGCGCGGCGCCCGACCCGGCCACGGGCGCGCGCGCCACGCCCATCCATTTCACGTCCTCGTTTGCCTTCAAGAGTTCGGAACACGCGGCGTCGCTGTTCAACATGGAGCGGGCCGGCCACGTGTACTCGCGCATCTCGAATCCCACCAACGCCGTGCTGGAAGAGCGCATCGCCGCGCTGGAAGGCGGCGTGGCCGGCATCGCCACGGCCAGCGGCCAGGCCGCCATGCACCTGGGCCTGACCACCATCGCGGGCGCCGGTTCGCACATCGTCGCCTCGCGCGCCCTGTACGGCGGCTCGCACAACCTGCTGGCCTATACCCTGAAACGCTTCGGCATCGCCACCACCTTCGTCGACCCGCGCGACGCGGACGCCTGGCGCGCCGCCATCCGCCCCGAAACGAAGGTGCTGTTCGCGGAAACCCTGGGCAATCCCGGCCTCGACGTGCTGGACATCCCGACGATTGCCGCCCTCGCGCATGAACACCAGCTGCCGCTGATGCTCGATTCGACGTTTACCACGCCCTACCTGCTGCGCCCTTTCGAGCATGGCGCCGACCTGGTATTCCACTCGGCCACCAAGTTCCTGTGCGGGCACGGCACGGCCATCGGCGGCCTGCTCGTCGACGGCGGCACCTTCGACTGGCAAGCGGCGTACGACAGGACGGGGCGCTACGCCGAACTGTGCGAACCGTATGACGGCTTTCACGGCATGGTCTTCGCCGAGGAATCGACGGTGGCGCCGTTCGCCCTGCGCGCGCGGCGCGAAGGCTTGCGCGATTTCGGCGCCGTCATGAGTCCGCACAACGCCTTCGCCATCCTGCAAGGCGTCGAAACCCTGGGCCTGCGCATGGACCGCCACGTGGCCAATACGCGCCGCATCATCGACTTTTTGCTGGCCAATCCCGCCGTCGAATCCGTGTCCTATCCCGAGCTGCCATCGCATCCCGACTACGAACTGGCGAAAACCCTGCTGCCGAAAGGCGCGGGCGGCGTGTTCACCTTCCGGCTGCGCGGCGACCGCGCGGCCGGCCAGCGCTTCGTCGACAGCCTGAAGATCTTCTCGCACCTGGCCAACGTGGGCGACGCCAAGTCGCTCGTCATCCACCCCGCCTCCACCACGCATTTCCGCGTGCCCGACGATCAGCTGGAACAGGCGGGCATCACGCAGGGCACGATGCGCTTGTCGGTGGGCCTGGAAGACGCGGACGATTTGATCGAAGACCTGGCCCGTGGCCTGAAACTGTCGCAGAAAGGCGCCTGAGATGCTGCTCACCATCGAGAACTCCACGGCCTACTGCTACACGGGCGGCAAACCGTTCAACCCGGGCCTGCCCACGGCCGTCTTCATCCACGGCGCGCAGAACGACCATAGCGTGTGGGCGCTGCAGACGCGCTATTTCGCCCACCATGGCTGGAACGTGCTGGCCGTCGACCTGCCCGGCCACGGGCGCAGCGGCGGCGCGGCAAAAACCCAGGTCGAAGAGCTGGCGCGCTGGATACTGGCCGTGCTGGACGCTGCCGGCGCGCCCAAGGCCATGCTGATCGGCCACAGCATGGGCTCATTGATCGCGCTGGAAGCGGCATTCCTGGCGCCGGAGCGGGTCAGCCACCTGGCCATGCTGGGTTCCACCTATCCGATGAAGGTGTCGCCCGCCCTGCTGGAAACGTCGCTCAACGATGAACAGGCGGCCATCGACATGGTCAATATCTGGTCGCATTCGTCGATCGCGCAAAAGCCGTCGTTCCCCGGCCCCGGCTTCTATGCCATGGGCGGCGCGCGGCGCCTGAAGCAGCGCATCGCCGCCCGCAACCCCGATCACGTGTTTCATACGGATTTTTTCACCTGCAATGCCTATGCGAACGGCGAAATCGCCGCCGCTTCGGTACACTGCCCCACTTTATTCATTTTCGGCGCGCGCGACATGATGACGCCGCCCAAGTCGACCAGGCTGCTGACCGCGGCAATCGCCCATGGCACGGTGGTGCAGGTCGACAGCGGGCACGAATTGATGGCCGAGCAGCCCGATGCCGTGCTCGATGCGCTGTTTGCGTTTGCGCAAGGCACGCCGGCATGACGCCACGCCCGCTTTTTTTAGGATAGATGCACCATGTTGTTGAATACCCTGCTCGATGAATTGTCCGGCCGCGGCAGCGGCACGGAAGCGGCGCGGCAAGAACGCTATAACTGGCTGGAGCAGCTGCGCTGCACCAACCCGCAGGCGGCCGAGGGCGGCCCCATGGCCGGCATCCCCGGCCATCACTGGTACCGGCTGCCGCAGGCGCTGGGCGTGGCGGGCCAGCACACGGACCTCTTGGTCGGCACCCTGAACGCCCAGTACCTGGTGTTCGCCGGCCGCCACGCGGCCGCGTTTGCAGCGGAACTGGGATTGCAGTACGACGCCAACAACCGCATCGACCGCCCCGGCGGCCTCGACGAACTGCTCGACGCCTATGAAGAGCAGGCGCA
Source organism: Janthinobacterium sp. FT14W (assembly GCF_009208755.1). Lineage (NCBI taxonomy): Bacteria > Pseudomonadati > Pseudomonadota > Betaproteobacteria > Burkholderiales > Oxalobacteraceae > Janthinobacterium > Janthinobacterium sp. FT14W. Next base: position 4,295 of record NZ_WFLL01000049.1, read on the forward strand.
CGGCAGCTGGACCACCGTGCCGGCGGGCCAGGCGGCGCCGCCGCTGGCCGGCTGGGACGACGTGTACTTCCGCGTGCGCGACCTCAGCGACGGCAAGGCCATCCAGAGCGTGACCACCATCGCCTACGAGAGCAGCCGCTTCCCTGGCTACACCCTGCTGGGCACGACCCTGGTGGGCGCGGGCGCCATCGCGCACGACGACGAGACGGCGCAGTATCTGCAGCAGATCTTCGCCGACTGGGCCATCCAGCGCGACTGCGCCGCCACCTGCCCGGTTTCGTCCACGCCCTGGCCCCACGCGCCGCGCCAGGCGCCACCAGCCCCGTTCGACTTTGGCCGCAACCTCGTCTACCTCGACGCCCTGCTGGCCGCCTACGGGCGGGCACAGGCGCAAGCTGAACGCGACGGCGGCGATGACGCCTACTGGGCGTGCGCGGCCGCCAGCACGGCGTACCAGGTCTTTTCGCTGCGCTACACGGCGGGCTTGCCCTTGCCTGACGTGGAACCGGCGCTGGAAACGGCCATCGCCGCCTGCGAAACGGCGCGCGCGGCGCTGGCCGCGGCCTACGATGACGAGAGCTTGCCCGCCTTCGATTTCGAACAGTTGACGGACTATGCGCGCACCCTGCAGCTGCTGGGTGCAAGCCTGCTGTTCGGCCGCCACGACCTGGCGGCCCGCCTGGCCGCCCTGCAGACGGCCTTCGACGGTGAAGACGGCGTGTATGAAGCACTGTTGTCCGCCATCGCCCCCCAGCGTCCCGCCGTCGACGAATGGTATTTCGCCGAACCCTATACCGCCCTGTACGACTGCCTGGATGAAGGAGAGCCCGCGCAGCAGCTGGAACACCTGCAACGCTACCTGGCCGGCTGGCACACGGCGCTGGTGCGCGAAGACTGGTTCAACGGCCATTTGCGCGCGCAGGGCCTGGGCGGCTACTACGGCCTGTGGGCGTTCGAGGCGGCCGCCGTGGCCAAGCGCCTGGGCTTGAAAAGCGGCGACCTGGCCCACTGGGTCATGCCGCCCGCGCCCTGAACACCCGTACACTACAAATAGACATCAATGATCAATACCGCAGCCCTGTTCAGCACCGCCTTTTTACCCGGCCAGGCCGGTTTCGACACCGGGACGATCACGGGCCTGGCCGAATGGCGGTGCGCTATGCCCATGCTGTTCAAGCTGCTCATCGGCGCCGGCACGCAAGCCGCCGCCTGGCCCATCTACGGCGATGGCGAGGACTGCCCCTGCGTGCTGGCCGCGCCGATGGCGCAGGCGCAGGCCAGCTGGCACGCCTTGTCCGCGCTGATGGACAGGCCCCGCGATGCGGCGTCCCTCGCCGCGCGCAGCGCCATCAGCGCCCTGCTGGCGGGCGGCCAGTCGTGGCTGGTGTTTGACTGCGTGCAGCTGCTCCCGCACGATATCGGCACGCCGGACTACGCTGCCGCGCTCGACGCCGTGCGCGCCGAGGCGCAAGCACTCCACTCTGCCCTGCAGCGCGGCGACAAGGCAGCGCTGGCCCCCCTGCTGGCAGCAGGTGCCGCATCGCCCGCCACCGGCTACTGGTCCGAGTCAGCCGCCGCACAGCTGGCCGATGTCGGGGAACTCGCTGCCGAAGACCTGCCCTTCCTGCAAGGCCTGGAAGTGGTGGGCTGGGAGGAGGACGCGCTGTGCTATGAAGTGAGCACCGCCGGCGAACCGGACGTCACCGGCCTGGTCACGCCCTATGGCCGCTGGATCGTGCCGCTGTCGCAGCGCTATGCCGGCCTGGGCACGTGCTATGCGGACGATGGCTGGATCACCTTTGCCACGGCCGACGCCCCCGGTGCGCACGGCGTCATGGACCTCAACGGCACGGTGGTGCTGCCGCCCGCCCCCGGCGCCCTGTATGTGATCAGCCCCCATCTGCTGCAGCAGATCGATCCGGACGGCGCCAGCCGCCTGCTGCGCCTGCCCGATGGCGCGCTGCTCATCGACAGGGTGGACAATATATGCCTGCGCAACGATGGCTTGATCGATATCGAGCGCCAGACGGGTGATGCTGACGAGCGCAATGTCTGCGGCGTGATCGACAAGACGGGCAAGGTCGTGGTGCCGCCCGCCTACAGCTCCGTGCAGGATTTCGGCACGAAAAAGAAGATCGCCATCGTCAGCCAGCGCATGGCCGGGCGCTTCCTGTTTGGCCTGGTCAATAGCCAGGGCGAGCTGCTGGCGCCGTGCCAGTACGAAGCCATCGATTGCGCCACCACCTCGTCGCCGCCCAAGCTGCGCAGGAACCTGATCTTCGCCATCGATGCGCAGGGCCTGGCCTGCATGCTGACCCTGGATGGCAGGCAGGCGTTTGCTCCTGCCTACCCGCCCGCCCACCATCTGCGCGGCGTGGCCGTGCAAAGCGACTTTTTATATGTCGTCAACGATGGCATGGCCTGGAGCATGGATTTCACGGGCCAGCTGCTGGAACAGTTCGACACCGTGGACAACTTCAAGGCGGCCATCACGGCCCAGCTGAGCGAATCCCTCGGCTTGACGAAGAAGAAAGCGGCGCCCCGCCGCAGCTTCACGCCAGCACAGATCCTGGCGAAGGCCGACCGCGCGCAGCTGCACGCCATGGCCGCCCTGCTCTTGCTGGGCGACGCGGACCTGGCCGCGCGCTGCGTGGACATCACATTAGAAGAATTGGCAGAAGACGATCCGGAAGAGGAATACGAAGGCGATACGCCCGCAGCGGCGTGTTTCTTCCTGCTGTGGTCCACGGCCGCCCACACGCAGGGCCATGGCACCACGCTGGACTGGAAAGCCGTCGATGAAGTGCCGCGCATAGGCCGGCATATCGGCCTGCCCGCGCTGCGCGATTTTGCCTGGGCGCAGCGCGGGGATGGCGACGCCATGGCCGAAGGCCTGGCCGCCATCGCTGCCCACCTGGCGCCCCATCAGCTGCGCCTCGTCAACCTGCACGGCGGCGAAGACACGTATTACCTGGGCGTGGTGCGCGCGCACGACACGGCGGCGTTCAGCAAGGTGGCGCTGCAGGCAGCCCTGCGGCCCGTGGTGTACTGACACCGGTCAAGGCCTGCTGCGCGTCGGTTTTGTCAGGTGTTGCAAGACCGCTCAGCCACATTTGACGGCGCCGAAATGCTGCGCCAGCGTCAGGCCCAGTCCCTGCTCCACGGCGTTTTCCACCTGCGCCGCCAGCGCGGCCGCGTCCTCGGCCGCCTTGATGTCGCGCTCATTGGTGGAACCGGCCGGGTAGCCGGAATTGACGCGCATGCCGCCGAAGACGAACAGGCGGTAGACGTCGGCCAGGCTGATGCGGTTGACATTGCCCAGCAAGACCCAGTGGTCGGAACTGTCGGCCACGCGCTTGCCCCACTGCACGCGCACGGCGCCCTCCACGTTCACCCGTCCCACCCAGCCCTGCTGCACCATCTTGTCGAGCAGGGTTTCCATCTCTTCGAAGCCCAGGCGCGTGCTGCGGCGGATCTCGGCCGCGCCCACCAGGGCCGAATCGGCGCCGTGGCAAGCCTGGTGCAGCACTTTCAGGATGGCGACGGCGTCGACGAATTCGCTGCCCGGCGCCGCCTCGTACCACCAGCGCTCGTATTTCACGACGGGCAAGGCCGCCACCAGCAAGGCGCCCACCAGGGTGATCATCCAGCTCAGGTATATCCACACGAGGAACAGCGGCAAGGCGGCCAGCGCGCCGTAGATGCGCGAATACGTGGGGAACTCCTGGATGAATTCACCGAAGCCCCGCTTGGCCACCTCGAATGCCAGCGCCGCCAGCAAGCCGCCCCAGGCCGCGTCGCGCCAGTCCACGTCGCGGTTCGGCACGGCGATGTACAGCAGGGTGAACGCCAGCATGGTCAGGCCGATCGACACCAGGGTATAAAACACGGTGCCCAGGAAGGGCACGGCGCCCACCACGCCGCTGGTGGCCATGAAGAGGCGCGACGTCACCGTCAGCGACACGCCCACCAGCAGCGGGCCCAGGGTGACAATGGCCCAGTAGACGAGCAGCCGCTTGGTCCAGCGGCGCTCCTGGCGCACGCGCCAGATGCGGTTGAAGACGCGTTCGATCAAGCCCATCATGCCCACCGAGGTGACGATCAGGGCGCCGGCGCCGATGGCCGACAGGCGCGTGGCCTTCGAGGCAAACGTGGTCAGGTAGTCGAGGATGGTGTTCGATATCCCCTTGGGCATCACGCTTTGCACGAAATAGTCTTCCAGCGCGTGGCGGAAGGTATTAAACAGGGGGAAGGTGGTGAAGATGGCCAGGGCCAGGGTGAGCAGCGGCACCAGCGCGAACACGGTGGCGAACGTCAGGCTGCCCGCCACCTGCGGCAGGCTTTCCTCGCGCACGCGGCGGCGCGCAAACTGCAGCAGGTCGCGCGTTTCGGACCACGTCAGGCCGCGCACGACGGCCAGCCCGATGCGCAGGGCGCGCCACAGGTATTGAAAGAAGGGGAATATATATTTTGAAAACATGTGCAAAATCAGAACGGCGCCATGACAGCAGTCGTATCAGGCTGTAAAGCGCCCTATAATACCAATGATGAAGCCAACCAATCTGATTATTCTCGTATTGTTTTATTCACGCCATGGCGCCACGCGCCAGTTGGCCGAGCTGATAGCCCAGGGAGTGGAAAGCGTGCCTGGCTGCGACGCCCGCCTGCGCACCGTGCCCGCCGTCTCCACCGTCGCCGAAGCGACGGCGCCCGAAGTGCCGCCTGACGGCGCTCCTTATGTGGAACTGGAAGACTTGCAGGAATGCGCGGGCCTGGCCCTGGGTTCGCCCACGCGCTTCGGCAACATGGCCGCCGCCATGAAGTACTTCTGGGATGGCACGGCCAGCGACTGGCTGGCCGGCAGCCTGTCCGGCAAGCCCGCCTGCGTGTTCACGTCCACGGGCAGCCTGCACGGCGGCCAGGAATCGACCCTGCTGTCGATGATGATCCCCCTCTTCCACCACGGCATGCTGGTCATGGGCCTGCCCTACACGCACCCGGAACTGATGACGACGTCCACGGGCGGCTCGCCGTATGGCGCCACGCACTGGTCGGGCATAGACGGCGACAAGGCATTGAGCGACGATGAAAAGTGCCTGGCCATCGCCCTGGGCCGGCGCCTGGCGGAAAACGCCGCGAAACTGGCAGGCGCGTGATGCACGGCGCGCTGCACAAGTATTTTCACTGGGGCGCCATCGCCAGCCTCGCCACCCTGATCGTCTGGTGCGTGCTGTGGGAAACCGTCGTCGCGCCGCTGCAGCCGGGCGGTTCCTGGGTCGTCCTGAAGGCGGCGCCCCTGCTCATTCCCCTGTATGGCGTCATCAAGCGCGACGTGTACACCCTGCAATGGTCGTCGATGGTGATCCTGCTGTACTTCACCGAGGGCGTGGTGCGCGGCTACAGCGACACGAACCGCGCCTCGGCCCTGATGGCCTGGGGCGAGGCGGCCATCGTCTGCATCTATTTTGTCTGCGCCGTGCTGTACCTGCGCCCGTATAAAAAGGCTGCCAAGCGCATGGCCAAAGAGCTGCTGGAAAAAGTGAACAAAGTAAGCATCAAGAAATGAGCGACCAAGACCATGAGTGACCAAGCCGATTTCCTCGCCGCCTGCCGCGACCTGCTGGGCGACGCCTGCGTACTCACCGAGGACGCCGACACGGCGCCCTTCCTCACCGACTGGCGCGACCGGTTTACCGGCAAGGCGCTGGCCGTGCTGCGCCCCGCCACGGTGGAACAGGTGGCGGCAATCCTGCGCGCCTGCGCGCAATGGCAAGTTCCCGTCGTGCCGCAAGGCGGCAATACGGGCCTGGTCCTGGGCAGCATCCCCGACGCCGCCGGCACGGCCGTCGTGCTGTCGCTGGCGCGCCTGAACAGCATCCGCGCGCTCGACCCCGTCAACCGCACCATCACGGTGGACGCGGGCTGCATCCTGCAAACCATCCAGGAGGCGGCCAGCGCCGCCGGCTGCCTGTTCCCCCTGTCCCTGGCGGCCGAGGGCAGCTGCACCATCGGCGGCAACCTGGCCACGAATGCGGGCGGCACGGCCGTGCTGCGCTACGGCAATACGCGCGAACTGTGCCTGGGCCTGGAAGTGGTCACGCCGCAGGGCGAAATCTGGAGCGGCTTGCGCGGCCTGCGCAAGGACAATACGGGCTACGACTTGCGCGACCTGTACATCGGCGCCGAAGGCACCCTGGGAATTATCACCGGCGCCGTCATGAAACTGTATCCGCAGCCGAAAGCCTGCATCACGGCGCTGGCCGCCATGCCCTCGCCCGTCCATGCCCTGCGCCTGCTCTCGCTGATGCAGGACCATTGCGGCGCCAGCCTGACGGGGTTCGAGCTGATGTCGCAATATTGTCTGCAGCTGGTGGCGGAACAGTTCCCGCAGCTGCCGCGGCCTTTCGCCGAAGCGCACGGCCAGTACGTGCTGCTTGAATTATCCAGCAGCCAGTCCGAGGCGCATGCCGTGGAATTGCTGGAAGCGAGCATCGGCGCGGCGCTGGAAGAGGCGTTGATCGAAGACGCCGTCGTCGCCAGTTCCGTGGCGCAGTCCGAGGGCCTGTGGCAGCTGCGCGAGCACATCCCGCTGGCGCAGGCGCAGGCGGGCAAGAACATCAAGCACGATATCTCGCTGCCCATCTCCTGCATCGCCGACTTCATCGCCGTCACGGATGCGGCCCTGGAGTCGGCCTTCCCCGGCTGCCAGCTCGTGTGCTTCGGCCACCTGGGCGACGGCAACCTGCACTACAACGTGGCGCCGCCGCCCGGCATGACGGACCGCGACTTCCTCGCCAACCAGGATGCCATCAACCGCATCGTGCACGACCAGGTACACGGCTTCGGCGGCTCCATTTCGGCCGAACACGGCATCGGCGCGCTGAAGAAGGACGACCTGGCGCGCTACAAGTCGCCGCTGGAACTGCAGCTGATGCGCGCCGTGAAGCAGGCGCTGGACCCGCAGAACATCATGAATCCGGGGAAGATCCTGTGAGAGCGCCATCCATCCTGCTGTGCGCGATGGCCTTGCTGGCCGGTTCCGCCAGCGCGCAGGACGTCTACAAATGCGTAAAGGATGGCCAGACCAGCTACAGCGCCACGCCATGTTCGGCCGGCCAGCTGCAGATCCTGGAAATCCCCCCGCCGCCGCCCGCCGTCGACAAGGGCGCGGCCACGCGCCAGGAACGGGTGGCCAGCCAGATGGAAGCGGCGCGCAAGCAGCGCGAACGCCTGGAAGACCAGGCGCGCGCACGGGCCGCCAAGCAGCTCGAGGCGCGCGACAAGCATTGCGCCCAGCTGCGCCTGGAACAGAAATGGGCGGCGCAGGACGCCGTCGGCGCCGGCGACAAGAACCGCGACGCGGCGCAACTGAAGGCGCGGCGCGCGGGCGAGCGCCTGGCCGTCGAATGTCTGCATTGAGTGCGCCGCTGGCCGGCCCGGCGGCGACGCGCCTGCTGTCGCGCTGGCTGCTGCTGGGCGAATGGCGCGCCCATCCCGTGCGCGCCTGCGTCGCCGTCCTCGCCATCGCCATCGGCGTGTCGCTGGGCTTTGCCATCCATCTGATCAACGCGGCCGCCTTCAATGAATTTTCCACGGCCGTCAAAAGCCTGTCCGGCCAGGCCGACGTGCAGGTGGCCGGGCGCGAAGCGCTGTTCGACGAAGCCATCTACCCATGGCTGGCGCAGCGCGACGGCGTGGCCGTGGCCTCGCCCGTGCTGGAACTGCAGGCCGCCGTGGCCGGCCGTGCCGGCAAGGACGGCGGCCCGCTGCACATCCTGGCGCTGGACGTCTTCCGCGCCGGCTTCATCTCGCCCGACCTGATCGGCGCGCCCGCCGAGGGCCAGCCTTTCGACACCCTGGCCGACGACGCCCTGTTCCTGTCGCCGGCCGCCCTGCGCTGGCTCGACGTGGCCGAAGGCGGCAAGCTCGCGCTGCAATCGGGCACGGGCACGGTGCCGCTGCGCGTGGCCGGCTCGCTGCAGCGCGCGCGCGCCGGCCAGCGCATCGCCGTGATGGATATCGGCGCGGCGCAGTGGCGCTTCAACAAGCTGGGCAAGCTGTCGCGCGTCGACCTGAAACTGCGCCAGGGCGTCAACCGCGACGCCTTCCAGGCCGACCTCGCGCGCGCACTGGAAGCGCAGTATCCGGGACGCTTCCAGGTGGGCCAGCCCAACGACGAAAACCAGAATAGCCGCAACAATAACCTCAGCCGCGCCTACCGGGTCAACCTGACGGTACTGGCGCTGGTCGCCCTGTTTACGGGCGCCTTCCTCGTCTTTTCCACGCAGGCGCTGTCCGTCATCCGCCGCCGCGGCCAGTTTGCGCTGCTGCGCGTGCTGGGCATGGAACGGGGACAGCTGCTGCGCCAGGTGCTGCTCGAGGGCGCCAGCCTGGGCGTCGTCGGCGCAGCGCTGGGCATCGCCGGCGGCTATGCCATGGCGGCCGTGGCCCTGCGCTTTTTCGGCGGCGACCTGGGCGCCGGCTATTTCGCGGGCGTGCAGCCGCAGGTGCAGTTCACGCCCGTCGCCGCCTTCGTCTACTTTGTCCTGGGCCTCGGCGTGGCCCTGCTGGGCTGCGCGGCGCCCGCGCTGGAAGCGGCGCGCGCGGCCCCCGCCATCGCCCTGAAATCGGGCAGCGAAGAAGTGGTGACGACGCGCCTGGCGAAAACCTGGCCCGCGCTGGCCTGCCTGCTGCTGGCCGGCGCCCTGACGTTCCTGCCGCCCGTGTTCGAGCTGCCCCTGTTCGGCTACCTGTCCATCGCGCTGCTGCTGATCGGCGCCATCGCCCTGATGCCGCAGCTGGCCGCCGTCGTCTTCCGTTTTCTGCAGCGCATCTGGCTGCGCACGCAAACCAGCCTGCACGCGCCCGTGCGCAGCCTGACCGTGGCGCGCCTGGCGAATGCCTCGGGCCAGGCCGGCATCGCGCTCGGTGGCGTGCTGTCGAGCTTTAGCCTGATGGTGGCGATGGCCATCATGGTGTCGAGCTTCCGCGTCTCCGTCGACGACTGGCTGCTGCAGATCCTGCCGGCCGACCTGTATGCGCGCACGGCCGCCGGCGGCGGGACGGCGGGCCTGAACCCGCGCGAACAGGCCAGCATCACCGCCCTGCCCGGTGTGGCCAGGGTGGATTTCCAGCGCCTGCGCTCGCTGTCGCTGTCGCCCGACCGCCCGAATGTGGTGCTGCTGGCCCGTCCCATCAATTTGCAGGACCCGGGCAAGAGCATGGTGCTGGTGGGCGACACCCTGCCCGTGCCGGCCGGGGGCAAACCCGTGTGGCTGTCCGAGGCGGCCGCCGACCTGTACAACGTCAAGCCTGGCCAGCAGCTGGCCCTGCCCCTGGCGGGCGGCCTGCACCCGTTCTTCATCGCCGGCATCTGGCGCGACTATGCGCGCTCTTCCGGCGCCATCCAGATGCCGCTGGACGATTACCGCGCGCTGACGGCCGACATGGACGTCAGCGATGCGGCCCTGTGGCTGGCCAAGGATGTCACGGGCGACGAACTGCAGCAGCGCCTGAAGGCCCTGCCGTTCGGCGCCAGCCTGGAAGTGTCGAACCCGTCGGCCATCCGCGCCCTGAGCCTGCAGATCTTCGACCGCAGCTTCGCCGTCACCTATTTATTGGAAGCCATCGCCATCGTCATCGGCCTGTTCGGCGTGGCCGCCACGTTTTCCGCCCAGACCCTGGCGCGCGCGCGCGAATTCGGCATGCTGCGCCACGTGGGCGTGACGCGGGGGCAGATCCTTGCCATCCTGGCGCTGGAAGGCGGCGCGCTGACGGCGCTGGGCATCGCCACCGGTTTTGTCCTGGGCCTCTTGATCAGCTTTGTGCTGGTCTTCATCGTCAATCCCCAATCGTTCCACTGGACCATGCAGCTGCACCTGCCGTGGCCATTGATCGCCACCGTGGCCGGCGCCCTGCTGACGGCGGCCGCCGCCACGGCCCTGATTGCGGGCCGCCAGGCGCTGTCCGCTGGCCCCATCCGCGCCGTCAGGGAGGACTGGTAATGCGCCGTATTTTCATGCTGTCATTGGCACTGGCGCTGCCGGCGCTGGCCGCGCCCCCCGCCTTCGCCCCCGTCACTGCGCTGCCGGCCGGCCAGACCCTGCGCCTGCCGCACGACTTCGGCGCCCATCCCGCCTATAAAACGGAATGGTGGTATGCCACGGGCTGGGTCAAGACCGCCGGCGGCGAACAACTGGGCTACCAGGTGACCTTCTTCCGCAGCGCCACGGCCGCCGACGCGGACAATCCCAGCGCCTTCGCGCCGAAACAGCTGATCATCGGCCATGCGGCCCTGTCCGACCCGAAGCTGGGCAAGCTGCTGCACGACGAGAAAAGCGCGCGCGAGGGCTTCGGCCTGGCCTATGCCAAGGTGGGCGACACGGACGTCAAGCTCGACGGCTGGCGCATGCGGCGCCAGGCCGACGGCAGCTACCAGGTCAGCCTGGCCGCGCGCGAATTCGACTTGCAGCTGACCCTCGCCCCCACGCAGCCCGTGCTGCTGCAGGGCGTTGGCGGCTACTCGCGCAAGGGCGCGCGGCCCGCGCAATCGAGCTACTACTACAGCGAACCGCAGCTTGCCACCCGTGGCACGATCGCGCGCGCGGGCGGCAAGGCCGAGGCGGTAACGGGCACCACCTGGCTCGATCACGAGTGGTCCAGCCAGGTGCTCGATGCCGATGCCAGCGGCTGGAACTGGATAGGCGCCAACCTCGCTGACGGCGGCGCCCTGATGGCCTTCCAGATCCGCAGCAAGACAGGTGCTAAACTATGGGCGCACGCGACATGGCGCGATGCGTCCGGTAAGATGACGCAGTTCGCCCCCGGCGACGTCGATTTCACGCCCACGCAGCTGTGGCGTTCGCCCCGCACGCAGGCCGAATACCCGGTCGCCACCAGTATCCGCACGGGCGCCGCGCGCTGGCAGGTCAAGCCCCTGCAGCCGGACCAGGAACTCGATTCGCGCAGATCCACCGGCGCCGTGTACTGGGAAGGCGCCGTGACCGTGGAGCGCGATGGCCAGCCCGCGGGCCGCGGCTACCTGGAAATGACGGGCTACGTGCAGCCGATGAAGTTATAAGCAGTACAAAATACAGTAAATATTAAGCGAAAAACAATGACAACCAGCACAGAAACAGGCAGCACGAGTACAGCAACCGCCGCAAGCGCCGCACCCACACCCGACACCAGCCGCGAACTGAAAAAAGGCAGCCTGGCCGCCTTCAAGGGCTTGATGCCCTTCCTGACGCCGTACCGCAAGCAGTTCTTCCTGGCCGGCATCGCGCTGGTGGTGGCCGCCGCCTCCACCCTGGCCATCCCCGCCGCCTTCAAGCAGATGATCGACCTGGGTTTCGGCGGCGCGGCCGGTTCGAAAAGCATCCAGCATGTGGACCTGGTCTTCCTCGCGCTGTTCGGCGTGGCGTCCATCCTGGCGCTGGCCACGGCCGCGCGCTTCTACACGGTGTCGTGGCTGGGCGAAAGAGTCACGGCCGACATCCGCAGCGCCGTCTACCGCCACGTGGTCACGCAAAGCCCCGAATTCTTTGAAACCACGCAGACGGGCGAAGTCCTGTCGCGCATCACCACCGACACGACCCTGATACAGGCCGTGGTCGGCACCAGCATCTCGATGGCGCTGCGCAATGTGCTGCTGTTCCTGGGCGGCCTGGTGATGCTGTTCGTCACCAGCGCCAAGCTGGCCGGCATCATCATCGGCTTGCTGATCCTCGTCGTCGTGCCCATCATCGTGTTTGGCCGCAAGGTGCGCAAGCTGTCGCGCGACTCGCAGGACCGCATCGCCGACGCCTCGGCCATGGCCGGCGAAATCCTCAACGCCATGCCCACCGTGCAAGCGTTCACGCACGAGAAAATCGAATCGAAACGCTTTGGCGACTCCGTCGAAGGCGCCTTCATGACGGCCATGCGGCGCATCCGCGCGCGCGCCCTGCTGACCATGATCGCGATCCTGCTGGTGTTCGGCACCATCGTGTTTGTCTTGTGGCTGGGCGCGCGCGCCGTGCTGGAAGGCTCGATGACGGGCGGAGATTTAGGCCAGTTCATCCTGTACGCGTCCATCGTGGCCGGCGCCATCGGCGCCCTGTCCGAAGTGATGGGTGAAGCGCAGCGCGCCGCCGGCGCCACCGAACGCCTGCTGGAACTGATGGCCGTCAAGTCGGAAATCGAATCGCCCGCCACGCCGCTGCCGCTGCCCGCGCGCGCCGCGAATGGCGCCGCCCTGTCGCTGAACGACGTCGTGTTCTCGTATCCGTCGCGCCCCGATACGGCCGCGCTGGACCACGTCAGCCTCGACATCCGCGCCGGTGAAACGGTGGCCGTGGTGGGCCCGTCCGGCGCCGGCAAGACTACGCTGTTCCAGCTGTTCCTGCGCTTCTATGACCCGCAAAGCGGCAGCATCCGCCTCGACGGCGTGGACATCAAGCAGCTGGACCTGCATACGCTGCGCGACGCCATCGGCATCGTGCCGCAGGATACCGTGATCTTCTCGGCCGACGCCATGGAAAACATCCGCTACGGCCGCGCCGGCGCCAGCGACGCGGAAGTCATCGCCGCCGCGAAAATGGCGGCCGCCCACGAATTCATCGAGCGCCTGCCGAACGGCTACAAATCCTTCCTCGGCGAGCGGGGCGTGCGCCTGTCCGGCGGTCAGCGTCAGCGCATCGCCATCGCCCGCGCCCTGCTGAAAAACCCGCCGCTGCTGCTGCTCGACGAAGCGACCAGCGCGCTGGACGCGGAGTCGGAACGCCTCGTGCAAAAGGCGCTGGAAGCGGCCATGGTGGGCCGCACCACGGTCATCATCGCGCACCGCCTGGCCACCGTGCAGCGGGCCGACCGCATCATCGTCATGGAAGACGGCAGGATCGTCGAGACGGGCACGCATGCATCGCTGGTGGCCCTGGGCGGCATCTATGCCAACCTTGCCGCATTGCAATTTCATCACGTACAAATCAATCAAGCAGAACCATCATGAACGCACTCTTCCACGCCAACCTGGGCATCACCGATTTCTGGACCTTCTTACTGGGGACCATCTTCATCGTCATCCTGCCCGGCCCCAATTCCATGTACGTGCTGTCGGTGGCCGCCCAGCGCGGCGTGCGGCCCGCCTACCAGGGCGCCTTCGGCATCTTCGCGGGCGACCTGATCCTCATGGTGCTGTCGGCCTGCGGCGTGGCCTCGCTGCTGAAAGCCAGCCCGGCCCTGTTCTATGTGGTGAAATACATCGGCGCGGCCTACCTGGGCTGGATCGGCCTGCAGATGCTGATCGGCTGCTGGCGCAAGCTGCGCGCGCCAAGCTCCGCCGACGGCGAAGCGGCAACCGCAGCTGCCCCCGCCAAGGAAAGCGCCCCCTTCCGCAAGGCCCTGGTCATCAGCCTGATGAACCCGAAGGCCATCCTGTTCTTCATCTCGTTTTTCATCCAGTTCGTCGATCCGGCCTTCCCGAACCCCGTGCTGTCCTTCATCGGCCTGGGCCTGATCTGCCAGGTGATCAGCTTTACCTACCTGACGGCCATCATCTTTGTGGGCGCCCGCCTGGCCGAGACCTTCCGCCGCCGTCGCCGCCTGTCGGCCGGCATGGGCGGCGGCGTGGGCGCCATGTTCATCGGCTTCGGCGCGAAACTGGCCACCGCCACCCTTTAAGGAAGAACCGCCTTGACCGACCTCGAACTGCGCCAGCGCTGCCACACCGTCCTGCCGGGCCACCGCCAGCCCACGCCGGCAGTCGCCTTCTCCGCCATGGCCGCCTGGTGCGAAGCCAACGACATTGCGCACGACACCTATGGCGAGGGCGCGCTGATCGAGCAGTTCGAAAACAGGGTCGCCAGCCTGCTGGGTTTCGAGGCGGCCGTGTTCTGCATCACGGGCACCATGACGCAAGTGACGGCCCTGCGCCTGGCCTGCCAGGACCGGGGTTCCGCCCTGGTGGCGCTGCATCCCACCTCGCACATCCTGCGCCACGAGCGGGGCAACCATGAATTGCTCGAGCATTTCAAGGGTTTGATGATCGGCGACCCGCACCGCCCGTGGACGGTGGACGACTTGCGCGCCGTGCCCGATGCGCTGGGCGCCGCGCAGCTCGAACTGCCGATGCGCGAAATCGGCGGCCAGTGCCCGTCGTGGGAAGACTTGAACGCGATCAAGCGGCACTGCCGCGAGCGCAACATCCACCTGCACATGGACGGCGCGCGCCTGTGGGAAGCGCAGGCGGGTTTTGGCCAGCCCCTGACCGCCATCTGCGGCGGTTTCGATTCCGTGTATGTGTCGCTGTACAAGGGCATCGGCGGCCTGGGCGGCGCCATGCTGGCGGGCAGCCGGCCGTTCGTCGAACGGGCGCGCGAGTGGTTCCGCCGCCAGGGCGGCAATATCGTGCACCGCACGCCCTACGTGGTGGCCGCCGCCATGCAGTTCGATGCGCGCCTGGCCGCCATGCCCCGCTATTTCGAACGCACGCAGTGGCTGTACGCGCTGCTGGGCGACTATCCGGCCATAGCCGTCAATCCCGCGCAGCCGCAGGCGAACATGCTGCATCTGCACCTGCCCGTCTCGCGTGAACGGGCCATCGCCATCCGCAACCAGGTGGCCGAAGAACACGGCATCTGGCTGTTCGGCCGCGCCAGCCACGCGGCGCTCCCCGGGCACAGCGTGGTCGAGTGGTACGTGGGAGATCAGTTGCTGGAAATGGCGGACGCCACCGTGCGGCAGGCATTGAGCCTGCTGGACCATGCCATGCGCAAGGCGCCCGACGCCCGCTGAACGGGCCGCAGGCGCGCTAGCTGCACAGCAGCGCCTGCAATTGGCTGGCCTGGCCGGGAAAGCGGCTCATGTCGACGGGTCCGCCGATGCCGCGCACGGCGCCCGTATTCGCGTACTGCCAGAAGGTATAGCTGCGGCTGCCGGCCGGCAGGGCGGGACAGGGCCCGGCCGTGTAATGGGCGATCCACAGCGGATGGGCGAGCAACGGCGCAAACGAACCCACGCAGCTGTTCCAGAAACTGGCGACGGTATAGATGCCGGGCGTGCAGCCCAGCCTGTCGCCGACCTGCTGCAGCCACTGTGCGACGGCCGCCGCATAGGCGGGCTGGTCCAGTCCCCGCTGTTCCACGTCCAGCATGGGCGGCAATTCGCCCTTGACGCTGCCCACCGCGTTGCAGAAGTTGGCAACCTGGCTCGCCACCGGCTCGGTGGGCGAAAAAAAGTGATACGCGCCGCACAACAGCCCCTGCGCCTTGGCGCCCGCCCGGTTACGCCGGTATTCGCTATCGACCACCGCGCCCCCCTGCGTGGCTTTCAGGTAGACAAAGGCCGGCACGACGGCGCCGGCAGCCACTGCGGCCCAGTCGATGGCGCCGTTGTAGTGCGATACATCGATGCCTTGCAAAAAGTCTGTCATGCCGTGCTCCTGCCAGTGAAAATGAATGACCTTGCCGTGGCTACGCCGGGAATGGGAACCGCGCGCCCATGCCGTAGGTGAATTTGATCACATAGCTGACATCAGCGCTTTTCGGCTGCGCATCGGGCGGCAAGGCGCCCGCGCCCTGGCCCGGCTCCACGCTGGCGCCGCCATCGTGGCCGCGCAGGAAACAGCCCCGGTAGTCGGGCAGCTGGAATTGCCCGCCAGAACCGCCATACAGATACCCGAGCGCCGCATACAGCTCCGGATACGACGCGCTCTCGAGCATGCGCCCGTCGCACAGCATCCAGCCCCAGGCTTCGATGGCAGCGCCGGCGGTAGCGCCCGCAAAGGCGATCACTGCGCCGACGGGCGTATCGCCAACGCCGGGCCGCAGGGGGAACTGCGGCAGCGCGTGAAATGGGGCGCTCATGACGCCAGCATCCGGCCGCGCGGGGCGCAGGGCCGCGGCAATGGACTGGCGGTATCTGCGGGGACGGCCAGGAGTTCCGCGTCCGTTTCCTTGCTATAACTTTGATCGGTATCAATTCGCATGGCTTGCCCTTGTGGTTTTCGTGCCAATAAAGCCGTAATCAAGCTTTATTATAATGATAAATTAATATTTCCGAAAAGCATGTTTAGTTCCGCATGGCACAAAAAAAGGCGCCCGAAGGCGCCTTTTCCTTGCATGGCGGCCGGATTGGCCGCCACTACCTGCTTAGAACTTGTAGTTATAAGCGAGACCGATCAACTGCATGCGGGTCTTGAACAGGCCCTTGGTGGTTTCACCGTTGCCCGTGCAGCCAGCCATCACCGGCGAGCAGTCGTTCTTGTAGTTGACTTCAGCATCCTTGAAGTCGATATAGCTGTAGGCCAGGTCGATCGACGAATTGGCGTTCAGCTTCCAGTTCGCGCCGATCGAGTACTGCATGCGGTCGCTGTCCGGCAAGGCCGGGTGGCGCAGTTCGGCGCTGCGTACGGGCGCCTGGTCGTGGGCGATACCGGCGCGCAGCATCAGGCTTTCGCTGTACTTGTAGTTGGTGCCCAGCGACACGCGGTAGGTGTCTTTCCACTGCTGGCGGATGCGCTCGGCGCCTTCGGCCGTCGGCGGGAACTGGATGTCCAGGTTCTGCAGGCGCGACGTGCGGGTCCAGGTCACGTCGCCCATCAGGGCCCATTTATCATCCATCTGATGGAAGGCGTTGACCGACAGGGTTTCCGGCGTGCGCAGTTCCACCAGCGCTTGCGAATTGACCTTGTTCGAGGCCTTGGCGATGAAGGCGTTCACGGCAGGATTGGACGTCACTTGCGAGAAGTCCCAGATGGTGCTGCCCTTGAGCTTGTGCGAGATCGACGAACGGTAGGCGATGCCGAAACGCGTGCCTTCGTTCAGCTGGTACAGATAGCCGAGGTTGAAGCCGAAGCCCCAGTCGTGGCCGTCCATCGACGCGTGGCCATCCTTGATCGGGCCTTGCAGCGCGGCGCCTGCAGCTTGCGCGGCAGCCAGGCCCTGCGTCTTGGCGATATTGGCCAGGAAGGCCTGCGATGCGCTAGGCGCATATTTGCCCAGGTAGGCGACCGAGCCCGGCACGTCCACACCCTGGCCCAGTTCCGCCTTCATGTATTCGGCCGTGATGCCGAAACC
Source organism: Janthinobacterium sp. FT14W (assembly GCF_009208755.1). Taxonomy (NCBI): domain Bacteria; kingdom Pseudomonadati; phylum Pseudomonadota; class Betaproteobacteria; order Burkholderiales; family Oxalobacteraceae; genus Janthinobacterium; species Janthinobacterium sp. FT14W. The sequence goes on from NZ_WFLL01000049.1 coordinate 21,349, forward strand.
GAACGAGTGGTGCTGGTCCAGCTTGAACGACACGGAAGGGTTCAGGGCGATGGCTTCGAGCTTGATATTGGTGATCGCATAGCGGCCATACCAGTCGTTGCCATAGTCGAGCTTGGCGCCATACGGCACGAACAAGCCCGCGCCGACGGTCCATTGATCATTGATCTTCTTGCTGGCGTACAAGGCCGGCGCGAATACGGCGTCCGGCGCATAGTCCTTGGTTTCCGAGTAAGGCGCGCGATTGCCGGGGAAGAAAGGCTTCGAGCCCGAGTCCGCGTAGGTCGAATGCGGTACCACCAGGGTGCCGCCGCCGACGAACTGCGTGCCTTCCAGGCGCGACAGGCCGGCCGGGTTGTAGAAAATGGTCGACGCGTCGCCCGCTTCGGCGCCGCTGGCATCGGCCGTGCCCTGGGCGGACACGCTTTGCGAGCCGAAACGGTAGCCCGATGCTTGTGCTGTGGAAGAGATGCCGGCGAACGCGGCAACGATCAGGAGGGGCAGATATTTATGTTTCAAGTTAGTCTCTCTTTATTATATGAAATTGTCTTCGGCATACTATCGCGGGCATCTCAACCTGACCCGTCTTGCACTTTTCTTGCCGCCGTGAACTCCCTCACTGACGGCATGAGCGAAGCATATAATATTTTTTAGAAAAAAGCGAACGTTCGCTCTTTTTATGAAACAGCGTTGTTTTCCTCGCCAATCACAGGGCTGTAGGGGGGCAGCACGGGGGCTGGAAGCGGTATCAGAAAGCGCTGGTGCATCAGCGCCAGCATCTGTTCGGCCGGCACGGGACGGGAGATGAAATAGCCCTGCACTTCGTTGCATTGCAGCGCGCGCAGGATGTCGAGCTGCTCGCGCGTCTCCACCCCTTCGGCCACCACGCTCATGCCCAGCGCATGCGCCATCGACAGGATGGCGCGCACGAACACTTCGCCCTGCTCCGACCGCCCCAGCTCCATGGTGAAGGCGCGGTCGATCTTCAAGCCGTCCATGGCGAACTTCTGCAGCTGCGACAGCGAGGAATAGCCGGTGCCGAAATCGTCGACCAGCAGGCGCACGCCCAGCGCGCGGATGGCCGACAGCTGCTCCACGGCGCGGTTCTGCTCATCCATCATGGCCGATTCCGTGATTTCCACCTCGATCAGCCGCGCATCGATGCGGTGGCGCGCCAGCGCGGACGCCAGCACCTGGTGCACGTCGCCGCGGCCGAACTGGCGCGCCGAGACGTTGATGGAGACGGGCACCAGTTCCAGCCCGCTGGCTTGCCAGCGCGCCATCTGCAGGCACACCTTCTCGATGACCACTTCGCCCAGCTGCGAAATCAAACCGCTGCTTTCGGCCACGGGGATGAATTCCAGCGGCGGCACCATGCCGTGCTGCGGATGCTGCCAGCGCACCAGCGCCTCCATGCTGCACAGCTGCCCGCTCATGGCGTCGACCCTGGGCTGGTAGACGACGAGAAACTGGTCCTGCTCCAGCGCCGCCACCAGGCTTTGCTCCAGTTCGCGGCGGTTGCGGATGGTTTCGAACAATTCGGGCTGGAAGAAGCGGTGATGGCCCTTGCCGGCCACTTTCACGGCGTACATGGCGATATCGGCGTTCTTCAGCAGCACCTCCGTTTCGGCCCCATCGCGCGGATACAGGCTGATGCCGATCGAGGCGCCCATCTTGTGGCGTTCGCTGCCCAGGTAAAACGGTTCGTCGAAGGCGATGGCGATGCGCTGCGCCACCTGTTCGGCGCGGCTGTCGTCTTCCACGGGGTCGAGCACGACGACGAATTCATCGCCGCCCAGGCGCACCACGTGGTCGCCCGGCCGCAGCACGGCCTTCAGGCGCAGCGACGCGGCGCGCAGCACCTTGTCGCCTTCGGCATGGCCCTGCGTGTCGTTGATGTCCTTGAAACCGTCGAGGTCGATGAACAGCAGCGCCAGCATCTGCCGCGCGATGGCGGCGCGCCCCAGGGCGCCAGGCAGGAATTGCTGCAGCCAGTAGCGGTTGGGCAAGCCCGTCAAGCCATCTTCATTGGCCAGGCGGCGCAAGTCGCGCTCGTGCTCCTTGGCCGTGCTGATGTCCTGCAGGGTGACGGCCAGGCGGTCGCCGCTGCGCACCAGGCGCCGGCGTATCCAGCGCAGCTTGAACGGATTACCTTCCGGCAGCTCGATCTCTTCCTCGGAAAAGCCGGACTGCATGGCGGCCCGGTAATTATGGATGAGGTCGCGGAAATACGGCTCGTGGGCGCGCGATTGCAGCCGCATGCCCAGCAACTGTTCGCGGCGCACGCCGAAATAGCCGGCGCCCGGCTCGTTGCAGTCGACGATCTCGAAGTCGAGGATGCTGCCATCTTCGCCGCGCAGGGCGGCAATGATGTAAAAGCCGTCGCTCGTGCCTTCCGTGGCCATGCGGTAGGCGTTGCGCACGCCTTCGGACTGGTGGTGGCGCCACGCCAGGCGCAGCGACAGCACGGTGGCGACGGCGGCAAAGGCCAGCAGCAGCACGGTGACGGCCAGGGCGATGCCGATATAGATGGTGCGCGTTTCCTCGTAGGGATGCAGCATTTCGCCGTCCGACAGTCCGACCACGGCCGTAAACGGATAGGCTTTCAGCGCCTGCCAGCCCACATAGCGGCTTTGCTTGTCGGAAAAAGCGATCCTGCCGCCCGAATGCAGGGCGCCGCTCTCCGTTTCCAGGAAGCTGGTATCGAGAAACGGCGTGCCCTGGCTCCCATGCGTGGGCAGCACGCGCGAACCAAGGCGCGTGCTGAACAGCTCGCCCTCCTCGCCCACCATGGCGGACATGCCGAACTTGCCGAAATTAACACTGTTATAGAATTCGGAAAAATAGCTGGAGTGGATGGAAATCAGCAGCACGCCGTCGAAATTGCCATCCTCGTCTTCCAGCCGGCGCGTGAAATGCACGAGGCTTTCGCCCGCGCCAGGCGCTGACGGGGCCGCCTGGCTGGCCCGCCCCAGCGCGATGCGCAGCGCACTGGAATTGCTGCGCCAGTGGCGCAGCAGGAAATCGCTGCGCTCGTTGACCCGCAGGCGCTGCAGGGGCGCCGTGGCCGTCACGGGGTGGCCCTTGCGGTCGAGGATGGCGACGATGGCAAATTGCGGCAAGGCATACATGCCCTGCGTCTTCAATTGATCGAGGCGCAGCTGGCCGCGCGAATTTTCCCACTCATACTTGAGCTGCAAGGTCAGCTGGTCCATCTGCTCCAGGGTACGCAGCAGATACTGGCCATACGCCTTCGACAGCGACGACACGCTGTCGAGCGCCTGCTGCTGCGCCACCTTCTTTTCCGCCTCCAGCTGCAGCAAGGTGGCCGTCCACAGCACCGCGCACAGGACCAGCCCCAGCAAGGGCCAGGCCAGGATCAGGCGCAGGTTGGCCTTGAAAAAGTCGGCCCTGCTCATCTCCACCACGGCGGCGTTGTTATTATTTACAAATTGTCGCAAGAACATGGTGCAGCATCTGCCGTTTCTGTGTATTTCCTCAAGGACACACAAATTACCACAGAGTCATGTTTGCAGGTGAGCCCGCAGCGTAATTATGTGTGCGGCCCGCAGCCCGCCTGTCGCGCCTGCGTTACAATCACCATCCTTACCGTTGGAGAAATACATGCAGCAATATCAAGATTTGATCAAGACCGTGCTCGAAACGGGCAGCTGGCAAGACAACCGCACGGGCATCCGCACCCTGAGCGTGCCGGGCGCCATGATGCGTTTCGACTTGGCCAACGGCAATTTCCCCGCCGTGACGACCAAGAAACTGGCTTTCAAATCCGTGATCGGCGAATTGTGCGCCTTCCTGCGCGCGTCGCGCAACGCGGCCGAGTTCCGCGCGCTGGGCTGCAAGGTATGGGACCAGAACGCCAATGAAAACGCGCAATGGCTGGCCAACCCCTACCGCGAAGGCGAGGACGACCTGGGCCCCGTCTACGGCGTGCAATGGAGACAGTGGCCCGCGTATAAATTGCTGGATGCCGACAAGCCCGCGCAAATTGCCGATGCGCAAGCGAACGGTTTTACCCTGATCGCCCCCATCGCCGAAGACGGCGTGCAGAAGGTCTTGCTGTACAAGGCCGTCGACCAGCTGCGCGAGTGCCTCGACACCATCATGACGAATCCGGGCAGCCGCCGCATCCTGTTCCACGGCTGGAACCCGGCCGTGCTGGACGCCGTCGCCCTGCCCGCCTGCCATTTGCTGTACCAGTTCATCCCGAACGCCAGCACGCGCGAAATCTCGCTGTGCTTATATGTGCGCAGCAACGATATCGGCCTGGGCACGCCGTTCAACATCGCCGAAGGCGCGGCCCTGCTGCACCTGGTGGCGCGCCTGACGGGCTATACGCCGCGCTGGTTCACGTATTTCATCGGCGACGCGCACATCTATGAAAACCACCTCGACATGGTGGAAGAGCAATTGAAGCGCACGCCGTTCCCCGCGCCCCGCTTCGTCATTTCCGACCGCGTGCCCGAGTATGCGAAGACGGGCAAGTACGAGCCGGAATGGCTGGAAAAAATCGAACCGTCGGATTTCTCGCTGGAAGGCTATGAACACCATGCGCCCATCAAGGCGGCGATGGCCGTCTGATGGCGGTCGCTCCCCTTGCCGCCCTGCACCGCAAGCTGTTTGACGAAACCGATGGCAACAAGTTCGCGCGGCTGAAAGACCGCCTGATCAAAAAGCATGGAATGGACGAGCGGCGCGCCGTACTCGACATCCTCATCGGCTACGCCAGGGATGGCCAGCTGCTGCATTGGCGCAACTTCCTCATGACGGACATCCTCGCGCTGGCCCAGCCTGGCGAGTGCGGCGACTTCTTTACCGCCTGCCTGGCAGTGCCCGAGCTCAGCTACTGGGCCGTCGATGGCATGCTCAAGAGCATGGGCAAGGCCGCCTATGGCCCGCTGGTGGCGCTCGCCGCCGCCGACGATGCCAAGTCCGGCACGCGCGCCAAGGCCATCAAGAGCCTGGCCGTCTTCAGCGGCCAACCCTTCGACCGGGGCTTGATGACCGATCCCGGCCACTGGAAACCGGAGCAGCTGCGCGTGGCCGAGGTGCTGGCCTGGCAAGCGGACGGCTACCCGGATGGCCACGGCTTTGCGGCGCCGGCCACGCATGCCTCGCTGGACGATCCACGCACGGCACTGGAGAAGGCGGCCGCGAAACTGGACAGGAAACTGGCGGCCGAGCGCACGAAGGAGCAGGACCTGGCGCGTCCGTCGAACTGGCTGGTCATTGCGGAGAATGCCGACCTGGCCGCCATCGAGCAGCGTTGGACTTTGCCGGAACAATACCGGCGCTTCCTGGCCCGCTATTCGCCGCTGCGCGTGTATATCGACAGCAAGCGCTACTTCCAGGGCCTGAACCTGTACGGCGCGGCCGAACTGCTCAAGGCACAGCATGGCTATGCGTGGAATCCTGTCACGCAGGAAAGCATCAGCGGCTGGCCGGCACACTATCTGGTGATCGCCGACGCGGGCGCCGATCCGTATTGCCTGGTTTTGTCAGCCATCGTTGACGGCGACGCGCCCGTCTACACGGCCGAGCACGGCGCAGGCGCCTGGCGTTTTGAACGCCATGCGGACAGCTTTGTCGACTTCCTCAAGGAAATCGCCGCGGCTGCCTAGGCTGCCTGGCCGGGCTTAGCCCGGTCCCTCGCCGCCGGGGCCAGGACCGCCAGGACCGCCGGGACCGCCTGGGCCCCGTCCGCCCGGCGGACCGAGGCGCGGTTCGCGCGCGCCCTCCTTCGCCGCCGTCGTGGCGCCGCCAAGGCGGTACGACAAGCCCACATAAATCATGCGCCCGTCGAAGCGGCGCGTGCTCGTCTCGCGCAAGGACGCGCTGTTGATGACGGTTTCCATCTTGTTGGTGCTGAACACATCGGTCACGTTCATGACCAGGCTCAATTGCGGCGTCACCGTGTGGCGCCAGCTCATATTCAAGGTATTGTTCGGCGAGCGGTAACCCTGTCCCGACAGCATCTTGCCTTGCATTTGCAGGGCCAGTTGCAGCTGGTTATCCGCATTGACCTGGTAATTGAAGCGCGCGCGGCCGCTCAGGGCGTTTGCCGTGCGCGTGCTGAGCTTGCCCAGGTCGTCGGAACTGGTCTGCTGGCTGCGCGCCAGGTTGCCGCTCGTGTTCAGGGTCAGCGATGGCGTCAGCTTGCCGCTGACGCTGAACTCCAGGCCGCTCGAATGGCTGCCTTCGCCGTTTTGGCGCGTGGTCAGCAGCACGTTGTCGCTGATGAAGTAGCGGTAATCGACGATGGCGTCCGTATCGCGGCGGTGGTAGGCGCGCAAGCTGCTTTCCAGGCCCGCGATCTTCGTTTCATAGCCGATCTCGAACGAATCCGTCTGCGTGGGCTTGAGCTTGGGATTGCCGGCCGACACATTGAATTCGTCGCGGTACACCACGTAGGGGTTCAGGTCGCCCGCGTTCGGGCGGCGGATGCGGTGCGCATAGCTGAAGCGCAGATTGCTCTCGTCATTGACCTTGTAGGTGGCGAACAGGCTGGGGATGTAGTTGATGTAATTATTGCCGGCCTCGACGCCGCCCGTGATCTGGCGCACGTTCAAGTCCGTGTATTCGGCGCGCAAACCGGCCAGCGCGCCCCAGCGTTCATTCAGGCGCATCTGGTAGGAACCGTACAGGGCGATGGTGCGCTCGTCCATCTCGAAACGGTTGCTGCGCATGGGATTGACGGTTTCCGCCAGGCTGGCCGGATGGATGTCCGTGTACAGGGTGTCGAAACTGCTCTTGTTGTCCGCCACCTTGTAGCCCAGCTTGGCGGTGCCGCCCGCCAGCGGACGTTCGTAGTCGCCGCTGAAGTCGACGATGCGGTTGCCCGTCTCGCTGTGCTGGCGCGCGCGGCTGTCGAAGGCGTTGACGGGCGCGATCGCATAGGCATTCGCGTAATCGCTGTCGCTCTCGTTGCTCGACGACGACACGCGCAAGTCGATCTTCAGGGTTTCGCCCGGCAATTCGCCCTTGTGGTCGTAGCGCCCGCCCCAGCTGTAATTGCGGCTGTCGCCGTTGCGCACGGTGCTGCGCACATAGTCGCCGATGGTGCTGCCCGTGCTGTCGCCATTGATGTAGCGGTCGAGCGAGCGCTGGTCGTTGCTGCGCCCGTTGTACGACACGCTGGCGGCCAGGGTGTCATTCGCGTTCAGGTTGTAATTGACGGTGCCGTGCAAGCCCAGCGAGTCGTTCAAGCCATTGCTGGTGGAGCTCTGGCTGCTGGGAGCGAAGGCGCCCGTGCCGCGGTCCAGGCGTTCGCGGCTGACTTCGCCCACGGAATTGCGGCCGTCATGGCGCACATTGATGCCGCCCTGGTAACCCCACGGCCCTTCGTTGTACGTGCCGGACACGGAACTGTTGTAGCGTCCCGCAATGCCCGCATTCGCATTCACGGTGGCAAAGCCGCCCGGCTTGCGGTTGCGCCGCATCACCAGGTTCAAGATCGGGCCGCCGCCGGCTTCGTTGCCGAACTGGGCGCCGGGATTGTTGATCACTTCCACCGACTCGATATCGTCGGCCGCCATGGCGTTCAGGGTGGCACCCCGCGAATCGCCCTGCAGCATGGCCGACGGCTTGCCGTCGATCAATATCTGCACATTGCTGCTGCCCCGCAAGGACACGCTGCCGTCGGGGTCGACGGCCACGGACGGCACATTGTTCAAGGCGTCGGCCGCCGTGCCATTGGTGCTGCCCACGTCGGACTTGACGTCGTAGACTTGCCGGTCGATGCGGCCCGTGGGGCGTTCCGCCGTCACGCTGACGGTCGCGGGAGCGTCGACGGCGGGCGCCTTGGCCGGTGCTGGTGCGGGCTTGACGGCGGCGTCGCCCGTGACGGTTTGCGCCTGGACGGCGGCGCCGGAGACCAGCAGGCTGCCGCCCGCCAGACAGTGGAAAAGAAGTTTATGCATTTGGCTAAAAAATAATGGAGACGCTACGGATGAGGCGCTACGCCGCGGCGTGAGAGCACGTTCAAAGCATGCCATGAGTCGCGGCAGCAAAGCAAATGCGAACCATTGTTATTTACTTCAATTTACAAATCTCTTCCACTTGTGGTCGTACAGCCTCATCCGATGAACTTTGCGCCAACTTTGCGCTAGCGCAGCAAGCCATGGCCGCGCGCCAGTTTCAGCCAGCCCGGATATTCCGTCATCAGCAAATCATACAGTTCCGCATCGCTGTGCTCGTCCGGCGAGCCGACGGAAAAGTAGTTGGCGTTGTCGACCAGACGCCCCTGCAACTCGTCGAGCTTTTCCAGGAAGGGGAAGTCGGAATCGGCAAACGCGGCGAGGAACTTGCTTTTCGATTTGCGGCCCTTGCCGATGCCCATGAATTGCCAGAAGATGGGTTCATTGCTGGCCCAGCGCAATTGCTTCTCCGTCGTCGCCTGGTCGCTGGTGCCGCCGTCCGTGACGAACATCACGTACACGGGCAATTCCGCCGCGACGGGCCGCGTGCGTTCGCCACCGGCTGCATCGGGGAAATAAAACGCGCGGATCGCTTGCATGGCGGCGCCATAGCGCGTGTCGCCTTCCAGCGGGTGGCGCTGTATGGCCTGGCCCACGTAGGTATTGCAGTTGCTCAAGGCCATGGGCGCCGGATGGTGGACGTTCTTGCCGAACAGGAAAACGTCGATCTCGCCATCGTCGTCGAACTTGCAGCCCAGGGCCAGGATGCGCTCGGCAAAGCGCTGCACCAGGCCCTCCTTGTACAGCCGTCCCATGGAGCCGGAGATATCGAGGCACAGGCAGACCTTGGCACGGTGCTCCGACAGGCCCACTTTTTGCAGGGACACGCCGGCCTGCTTGACCAGGCTGACCAGTTGCGGCGCCTCGCGTTCCACCCGCTTTTCCAGGTTGAGCTTGGCTTGCACGACGGCAGACGCGGCCGCCGGGGCCGCCGCAGCGGCGGGCGCGGCCTGGTCGACTTCGCCGCCGAAGTGGCGCACCAGCGCGTCCAGGCCCCCATTGAAACCCTGGCCCACGGCCATGCAGCGCCAGCCGCCATCCTTGCGGTAGAGCTCAAGCAGCATCACGGCTTTTTCCTGCGCGAAATCTGCGCCCGCAAAGACGAAGCGGGCCAGTTCGCGCCCGCCCGCCTGCAGGCGCACGTGGCCGGACCGCAGCTGCGACATCACGCCGCCGCCATCGATGGATGCCGTCACGACGAGGCGGTCTATGCCGGCCGGCAAGCGCGCCAGCTGCAAGGCAAACTCGGCCATGTCGCCGCCGCTGCCGGCGCGCGCTTCCACGCCGCCGCACGGCGTGCGCGGCTGGTTGAAAAAGGTCATGTAGCGCTCGTCGGACAGTTTGCCGCCGGCATCGAGGCCGAAGCAGGCCACGTCCAGCGCCAGCCCCTGTGCGGCGACGCCGATCTGCAGCACGCCATCGGGTACGAGATTGGCCAGCGGCAAGCGCTGGCCCTTGGCCAAGGTTTCCATCAATGTCTCCAGATATTAAGCAAGGTAGCTAAGCAAGGTAGCTAAGCAAGGTAGCGGCGCGGATTGTCCGCGTTGAAATCGTCCTCATCGTCCTTGTCCTCGCCCTTGAAGACGACGGGGCCGTTGAAGGCCAGCTGCAGGTTCTCGCCCTGCCAGCTGAGCCACGGCGTCGCCTCGCTGCCCGGCTCCGACGTCTTGCCGGACGGCTCGAGGATGATGCTGTCCCCCGTGATGCGCGCCATGCCGATCACATAGGTGTAGACCGTGTCGTCCTCGGCCGCCTTGGACAGGCGGAAATCGAACGCGCACTCGACGGTCTGCTCGCCGTATTGCATGACCATCTTCGGCCGCATGGACGCCACGGACACGGCGCCGTTGGCCAGCGCCGAGTACACGCTGAAGACCAGGCCCACGGTGCCGCCGTAATGTTGCGCCAGCGCGGGATTGACTTCCACCGTTTCCGTGGCCGGCTCCTTGCCGGATGCGCCGGCCACGTCGCCCAGGTGGCGCACATACGGCATGGCGTCGAAACTGCCTGCCGTGTCCGGCGCCTGGATGAAACGCATCTGGCCATTCGGCAAGAGGATGCCGACCCGCAAATCGAGATCGTCGTTATCGTCGTCGCCATCGCCGTTATCGACCCAGCTGGCCTTGACGATGAGTTTTTTCGGCGCGCCCGCGCCCTTTTCCAGCGACACCTTGTGCGTCTGCCCCGCCTTGGTCAGCGAGATTTTCGACAGGGAAATCTTCGCCGCCGGTTCCGGCGCGGCCTGCGCCACTTCGCCGCCGAAATGCGCGACCAGCGCTTCCAGGCCGCCATTGAAACCCTGGCCCACGGCCATGAAGCGCCAGCCCCCGTCCTTGCGGTAGAACTCGCCCAGCATGACGGCTTTTTCCTGCGCAAAATCGGCGCCCCCATACGCGTAGCGGGCCAGCTCGCGGCCGCCGTCGAGCAGGCGCAGATAGCCGCTGTCCAGCTGCGCCATGGTGGCGGCGCCATCGATGGCGGCCGTGACGACCAGGCGTTCGATGGAGGCAGGCAAGCGCTCCAGCTGGTAGCTGAAACCGGCAAGGTCGCCCGCCGGCGCCGCCGCCTCCACGCCGCCGCACGGCGTGCGCGGCTGGTTAAAGAAGGTCATATAGCGCTCGTCGGACAGCTTGCCGGCGGCATCGAGGCCGAAACAGGCAAAGTCCAGCGCCACGCCCGCGCCGGCAAGGCCCAGCTGCACGATATTGCCCGTGACGAGGCCGGACAGCGCCAGGCGCTGCCCCTTGATCAGGTTTTCCATGGGACTATGTATTCAGGTGTGAAAGCTTGGGACTACGGCTCAGGGCAAGGTCCGTCGTCCGAAGGCAGTACGAATGTACAGCCAGTCCCTGGCGGAGCAAAGCCGCCATGGACTGCCGTTCTGTATTCTTGAACAAGGCTAACAGAGCTTCGGACTACGGTCCAGGGCAAGGCGCGTCACCGACGACAGTACGCATCGTACGGCGAGGTGACGCAACGCCGCCATGGGCCGTTTTCCGGAGCGCTTAGGCGTTGATGCCGAACGAACGCGCGAGAGGCCCCAGGCCGCCCTTGAAACCCTGGCCGATGGCCTTGAATTTCCATTCGCTGCCGGCGCGGTAGATTTCGCCGAAGATCATGGCCGCTTCCGTCGAGCCGTCTTCCGACAGGTCGTAGCGGGCGATTTCCGCGCCATTGTCGCCGTTCAGGCAGCGGATGTAGGCCTTGCCCACCATGCCGAAGTTCTGCTTGCGGTTTTCCGCATCGTGAATCGTGACGGCCACGGCGATCTTGTCGATGTCGGCAGGCACGCTGGCCAGGTCGACGGCGATTTTCTCGTCGTCGCCATCGCCGCCGCCCGTCGTGTTGTCGCCCGCGTGGACGATGGAGCCATCGGCCGACTTCAGGTTGTTATAAAAAATGAAATCAGCGTCGGAACGGGCCTTGCCATCCGTTTTCAGCAGGAAGGCGCTGCCGTCCAGGTCGAAAGCGGCGCCATCGGTGGCGCGCGGGTCCCAGCCCAGGCCGATCACGATTTTCTTCAAGCCAGGAGCTTCCTTGCTCAGGTTGACATTGCCGCCTTTTTGCAAACTGATCGCCATGGTAATTCCTCTTCAATTAGTGGGTTGCATTCGGTGTTTCGGGTCACTGGGCCGGCTCCCCGGCCTGATGAGCCATGAGCCTACCATAAAGTCCATGCTTGCCAGCCGCACACTATTGAAAATAATGCTATGCAGAAAAAATTGCGCCGCTGCCCTGCTGGCCGAAATGACGGATAATGCCGCTCGACAGAACTTCCACCATCATGAGCGATGCGATCCCTGGCTTGAACTTGCCTGAAAATACCACGCGACTCGTTTGCATTCCCGGCACCTTGTGCGATGCGCGCCTGTGGTCGCGCCTGGCGCCGGCCCTGGGCGATGCCATGCAAGTGCACCACGTGCCCCTGCACGAGGCGCGCACGCGCGCGCAGATGCAGCAGATGATTGCCAGCCACAGCGACGGGCAGGCGCACCTGGCGGGCTTTTCGCTGGGCGCCTACCTGGCGCTCGAACATGCGCTGGCCCACCCGCAGCGTGTCAAGTCCCTCACCTTGATCGCCAATTCGGCCAAAGGTTTGCTGCCGGCGGAAGTCGAAGCGCGCCGGCGCATCGTCACCATGCTCGAGCGCAATGCCTATGCGGGCATCACGCGCCAGCGCCTGCGCGAACTGCTGCACCCGTCGCATTTGCAGGACGCCGGCATCACGGGCCTGATCCAGCAGATGGGGCTGGACCTGGGCAAGGAGGTGCTGCTGGCACAATTTCTCACCACCATCGACCGCCCCGACCTGATGGCGCGCTTGCCGGAACTCGATATTCCCGTGCTGATCGTGGGCGCCGAAGATGACAAGCTCGTCGACCCCGACGACCTGCGCGCCATGGCGGCCCGCCTGCCGCAAGCCAGCTTGCACTTACTAAAAGACAACACCGGCCACATGATTCCGCTGGAAGCGCCCCTTCCGCTGGCCGACGCCATGCGTGCGCATCTGGAGGCGGCAGGCAATTTCAACGATAATGACGGGCATCGGGCCATGCCCCCACCACTTTCACGGAACCAATGAGCACACTGACCATCATCGTCGCCACCGACCAGCAAGGCGGCATCGGCATAGCCAACACCCTGCCGTGGAAGCTGCCGGAAGACCTCGCGCACTTCAAGCGTCTGACGACGGGCCACCCCATCCTCATGGGGCGCAAGACCTTCGACTCCATCGGCCGGCCGCTGCCGAACCGCCGCAACATCGTCATCACGCGCAATCCGGACTGGCGCCACGAGGGCGTGGAAGCGGTGTCGTCGCTGGAAGCGGCCATCGCGCTGCTCGACGGCGCCGAAGGCTATGTCATCGGCGGCGCCGATATCTACAGGCAGTCGCTGGCCCTGGCGCAGCGCCTGATCGTCACGGAAATCGGCCGGACGTTTGACTGCGACGCATTTTTCCCTGCCGTGGATCATGCTGTATGGCAAGAAACCGCGCGCGAGGCGCATGTTTCGGAGAAATCCGGCCTGCCTTACGCCTTTGTCACCCTGCAACGCAAAGCCTGATAAGGTTGCTATTCATTGGACAGAATGTTGCTGTAATACCCCTGTCACACCTTTGCGTCACGCTAGCGCTTGCTTGTGGCGCCTGGGGGCGATATTTTTTTCCCGCAGACGCTGCATTTCTGCGAGAATCCCGTTCTTATTTTTTTTCTGCGTCTGCCGGGTTGCCTTGCCGCCTGAAGTCGCGCCCTAGTCCGCCCCTCCATTACGTCAGGGGCGGCTTGCTTTTTTGGAGACATGCATGAAATTTCGTTTCCCTATCGTCATCATTGACGAGGATTTCCGTTCTGAAAATACGTCCGGCCTGGGCATTCGCGCCCTTGCCGCCGCAATGGAAAAAGAAGGCATGGAAGTGCTGGGCGTGACCAGCTACGGCGATTTGTCGCAATTTGCCCAGCAGCAATCGCGGGCGTCCGCCTTCGTGCTGTCGATCGACGACGAGGAATTCGGTGCCGGTTCCATCGAGGAAACGGACCACGCGCTCAAGTCCCTGCGCGCCTTCGTCGAGGAAATCCGCTACAAGAACGCGGACATCCCCATCTATCTGTACGGCGAAACGCGCACTTCGCGCCATATTCCCAACGATATCCTGCGCGAACTGCATGGTTTCATCCACATGTTCGAAGATACGCCGGAATTCGTCGCGCGCCACATCATCCGCGAAGCGAAGTCCTACCTGGACGGCCTGTCGCCGCCGTTCTTCCGCGCGCTGGTGCACTACGCCAACGACGGTTCCTACTCGTGGCATTGCCCCGGCCACTCGGGCGGCGTGGCCTTCCTGAAGTCGCCGATCGGCCAGATGTTCCACCAGTTCTTTGGTGAAAACATGCTGCGCGCCGACGTCTGCAACGCCGTCGAGGAACTGGGCCAGCTGCTCGACCATACGGGTCCTGTCGCCGCGTCCGAACGCAATGCGGCGCGCATCTTCAATGCCGATCATTGCTATTTCGTCACCAACGGTACCTCGACCTCGAACAAGATGGTGTGGCACTCGACCGTGGCGCCGGGCGACATCGTCGTCGTCGACCGCAACTGCCACAAGTCGATCTTGCATTCGATCATCATGTGCGGCGCGATTCCCGTGTTCCTGATGCCGACGCGCAATCACCTGGGCATCATCGGCCCCATCCCCCTGCACGAATTCACGCCGGAAAGCATTGCCCGCAAGATCGAGGCAAATCCGTTCGCGCGCGAAGCGAAGAACAAGAAGCCGCGCATCCTCACCATCACGCAATCGACCTACGACGGCGTGATCTACAACGTGGAAACCCTGCGCGAAATGCTGGACGGCAAGATCGACACCCTGCACTTCGATGAAGCATGGCTGCCGCACGCCACCTTCCACGATTTCTACAAGAATATGCACGCCATCGGCAAGGACCGTCCGCGCGCCAAGGAATCGATGATCTTCTCGACCCAGTCCACGCACAAATTGCTGGCCGGCCTGTCGCAGGCCTCGCAAATCCTCGTGCGCGAATCGGACACGGTCAAGCTGGACCAGGACGCCTTCAACGAGGCTTACCTGATGCACACTTCCACCTCGCCGCAGTATTCCATCATCGCTTCGTGCGACGTGGCCGCGGCCATGATGGAAGCACCGGGCGGCACGGCCCTGGTGGAAGAATCGATCATGGAAGCGCTCGATTTCCGCCGCGCCATGAAGAAGATCGATCAGGAATGGGGCCAGGACTGGTGGTTCCAGGTGTGGGGTCCGTCCAGCTTCAATGACGAAGGCATGGGCCAGCAGGAAGACTGGATGATACGCGCCGAGGATGACTGGCACGGCTTCGGCGACCTGGCTCCCGGTTTCAACATGCTCGACCCGATCAAGGCGACCATCGTCAATCCGGGCCTGTCGCTGGACGGCCAGTTCGGCGACACGGGCATCCCCGCGTCCATCGTCACCAAGTACCTGGCCGAGCACGGCGTCATCATTGAAAAATGCGGCCTGTACTCGTTCTTCATCATGTTTACCATCGGCATCACCAAGGGCCGCTGGAATACCCTGCTGACGGCCTTGCAGCAATTCAAGGACGACTACGACAAGAATCAGCCGATGTGGCGCATCCTGCCGGAATTTGCGGCAGCCAACCCGCGCTACGAGAAAATGGGCTTGCGCGACCTGTGCCAGCAAATCCACGATTTCTACAAGGCTTACGACGTGGCGCGCTTGACGACGGAAATGTACCTGTCGGACATGATCCCGGCCATGAAGCCGTCGGACGCGTTCGCCAAGATGGCGCACCGCGAAATCGAGCGCGTGGCCATCGACGAGCTGGAAGGCCGCATCACGTCCATCCTGCTGACGCCGTATCCACCGGGCATTCCGCTGCTGATCCCGGGCGAGCGCTTCAACAAGACCATCGTCGACTACCTGCGCTTCGCGCGCGACTTCAACGAGCGCTTCCCCGGCTTCGAGACGGATGTGCATGGTCTCGTGAAACGGGAAGTCGATGGCAAGCGCGGTTACTTCGTCGACTGCGTCCGTCAGTAACGATTCATCCAATCTACTGCGCGTCGCGACTTGCGGCCTGCGATGCTCACCGTACTGGAGTACGGTTGCGCTTCTCGGCCACAATTCGCTTCCGCTCGCTACGATTGAATGAACCGTCGTGACGTTGCTGGAACGGCCGTCACTAGCGCCGCCTGATGCAGATCAGGCGGCGTTTTTCATTTCAGGCTACCGCGCACGCTTGTGCCAGATCAAACGGCCGGGGTGGCGGGCTTCTAAGATGGGCGACTCGTGGCCTCGTGATGGCTGGCATATGGCGCTCAAGGTGTGGCTGGAAATCGTGCAGCAGGCGGCGGCTGGCAGTGGCGCCCTGCTGCTGGCGGCCTTGCAGCAGGCTCAGGTAACTGTAGCCCGGCGGCGCGATGGCGATGGCGATGGCGACGGAGATGGGGATGGGGATGGGGACGGAGCGGGCATCGTGCTGTTTGCCGAGGCCGATGCGGCGCTGCTGCAAGCGCTGCCGGCCCTGTGCCGGCACGCCTCCGTACTGGCCATTGCCGCCTGCGGCCAGGCCCTGAGCTGCGCGCAGCAGCGGGCCGTGCTGGCGGCAGGCGCCCTCGATGTCCTGCTGTGGCCCGCGGGTAGCGCCGATGCGGGCCAGGTGCTGTCACGGCTGCAGCGCTGGCAGGCCGTGGCGCAACTGCTGGCGTCGAACGCCGTGCGCGGGGCCCTGGTGGGCGGCAGCGCGGTGTGGACCGCCTTGCTGCATCAAGTGGTGGAGATGGCCGCCTTCAGCCAGGCCTCGATACTGATCACGGGCGAGACGGGCACGGGCAAGGATTTATTGGCGCAACTGGTCCACCGCCTGGGCAACTGCCGCGGCGACTTCACCATCCTCGACTGCACCACCCTGTCGCCGGAACTGGCGGGCAGCGAACTGTTCGGCCACGAACGGGGCGCCTTTACGGGTGCGGCGGGCGCGCGCGACGGCGCTTTTGCCCTGGCCGACGGCGGCGTGCTGTTTCTCGACGAAGTGGGCGAACTGCCCCTGCCCCTGCAGGCGCAGCTGCTGCGCGCCATCCAGGAGCGCAAGTACAAGCGCGTGGGCGGCAACACGTGGCAGCCGACGCAGTTCCGGCTCGTGTGCGCCACTAACCGCGAACTGGAGCGCGAAGTGGCGCGCGGCGCCTTTCGCGCCGACCTGTATTACCGCATCGCCGGCTGGCGTTGCCGGACGCCGCCCCTGCGCGAGCGCCAGGACGATATCCTGCCCCTGGCCCGGCATTTCCTGGCCGAACTGGCGCAGCAGGCGCCGCCCCCGCTGGAGGCGGCCGTGCGCGAATACCTGCTGCTGCGCGACTATCCGGGCAATGTGCGCGAGCTGCGCCAGACCGTCACGCGCATCTGGCACCGCCATTGCGGCCCCGGCCCCATCACCATCGGCGCCCTGCCCCCCGAAGAACGGCTGCAGGCACCGCCCTGGCCCGACCGGCACTTCGAAGCGGCCGTGCGGCGGGCCCTGGCCCAGGGATGCAAGCTGTCGCACATCGCGCGCTGCGCCACCGACATGGCCATCCGCCTGGTGCTGGCCGAGGAACACGGCAACAACCAGCGCGCCGCCGCCCGCCTGGGCGTGACGGACCGCGCCCTGCAGATACGCCGCAAGACGGCCGCCTGCGCGGCGCAAGCGGCCGCAGCCCCGGTGCCGCCCGCGCCGGGGCCTCGGTGATCCGCCTCACGCCAGCCCCGCCAGCCGCAAAAAATTGCCGCCCGTGATCAGCGCCGCGTCCGGCGGCGGCAAGCCCAGCAAATGTATCTTGTGCAATTCCAGTCCCGGATGCAGCCAGGGGCCATCCGAGCCGAACAAGACCTTGTGCGGCCCCGCGCGGCGCACTGCCTGCTGCAGCAGGTCAAAGCGGCGCACGCCGGAACTGTCCGTATGGATGTTGCGGTGGCGGACCAGATGATCGATCAGCGCCAGCTGGGCCGCCCAGTCGTCGCCGAAGCTGCCCAGATGGGGCAGGATGAAATTGACGTCGGGATACTGCTGCGCCAGCAACTGGGCCACGGCCACCTCGCCGGCCGGATCGTACAGCACGGGCAAGCCGAAAAAGCGCGCCGCGTCGCACACTTCGCCGCTGATGCGCGCGTCCAGGCGGTGCGCCTTGATGCCGACAAAGCCGTAGCGCTCGACGGCCGTGCGCACCAGGTCCATGACGCGGCCCCGGTCGCGCCGCGCATGCACGAAGGCAAAGCCGTAAAAACGCTGCGGATCGGATGCGACCAGGCGCGCCACGCCGTGGTTGGCGATCGCGTAATCGGAGTGGAAGGTGGCGAACAGCACGCTGCGGCCTATGCCGGCCGCCCGTGCGCGGCGCAGGTAGGCGTGCAGCGGCGCATCGCTGTCCCACGGCCCGCTCAAGCCGTCGCCCGGTCCCGCATGGCAATGGCAATCGATGACGGGTTCCATGCCTGTCGCCTGCACCGTTCAGTTCCAGTCGCCCAGCACGACGATGCGGTTGCCGCGCCGGCGCCAGCGCCCGCTCTCTTCCTCGCTCTGCGGCGCGGGCGGGCGGAAGTGCGGCAACTGCTGGTGCAGCGCCCGCGTCAGCGCGCTTTCCACGGCGCGCGCGCTGCCGTCGCTGTCGGCCGCCAGGCGCGCCGCCTGCCCCGCGATGCGCACGAAGCGGCGCGCCAGTTCCAGTTCGCGGTCGGCCGGCGCTTCGGCAGCCATTTCCAGCTCCAGCGCACTGCTGGCGGCGCGCCCCAGGGCCGAGCCCAGCGCCGTGCCCACGCCCGGTATGGGGATCATCGACCCGAGGGCCCCGCCGACAAAGGGCAAGGCCGTCTTGGCCACGGCCTTCAAGGCGCCGCCCAGGGGCTTGGCCACCTTGGCGATGGCCGAGCCCACCTTTTTGACGCCCTTCCACACGCTCTTGAAGACATTGCCGAGAAACTGGTCGAGCTCCTCCTCGCTGGCCACTTCCAGCAATTCCATGGCCAACTGCAGTTCTTCCTCTTCGCCAAACACGGCCCGCGCACTGCCCTTGCCGGGCCAGTCCTGGCCGAATTCCAGCACTTCAAACGCGGCGCCGGCCCGCTGCCGGCATTGCGCGCATGCGCATTCCAGTGGGTGCATGATGCTCTCCTTCGCAATGTTCAAGGCCTGGCTGCCAGGCCCCCATTCAGGTCCACATTTCACCCAGCACGGCCAGTTCCAGTTCGCGCCGCTGATTGGTCAGCACGCCGCGCTGATGGGCAAACATGTCGTCATGGATGCGCTGCTCGATACGGCGCCGCTGCGCCGCCGAGGCCAGGGGCGCCACATACACCTGGTGCGTACTCAGGTCGACGGCCAGCATCTGGCCGCACAGCCGGTGCTGCAGCAGGCGCCGGTGCAAATCGTCCGTCTGGCCGCTGTAGGCGCGGCGCCGCCCGCCCGCGTCGAATTCGATCACATACAGGCCAGGCCCCCGGCCATTCGGATCGCGCAAGGCGTTGGCCAGCGGCCCCAGCGCCAGGTAAGTCAGGGCCGCCGCTTCCGGCACCCGGCCCATGGTGCCGGCCAGGGTCGGCGGGATCTCGCCCTGCATCTGGCCATCGTCCTGCCCCTGGTCCTGTCCGAAATCCTGCCCCTGATCCTGGCCCTGATCCTGGCCCCCGTCCGGTTCCGGTTGCTGCTGGCCGCCAAAAACGGGTTCGGCCACGGGATACAACGCTGGATAGATGGTCGGATAGATGGGCGCATAACCGCCCCAGCCCCGGTAGCGCGGCGGCAGATATGGCAGGGGATGACCGGCATGGCGGGGCGGCCGGCGGCCCGGCCCCTGGTAGCGGGGCGGGACGGGACGGCGCTGTCCGCGCAAGGGCGGCCGCGCGCGCAGCCCGCCGCCGCGCATGCCGCCGCGACCGTCGCCGGGACGCCAGCGCTCGCCCTCCCATTCGGCTTCGGCCTCGTCCTCGCCTTGCCACTCCTGCGACCACTCTTGCGACCATTCCTGCTCCCCGGCCGCTGCTGGCTGCCCCGCAAAGGGCAGCATTTCAAACGCGTCGTTCATATCGCCTCCTGATGTGATGTTCAAGCAAATCCATAGCCTGTTGCAGTTGCCCCGGTGTCTGGTCGGCCCGCAGCAGGAAAGTCAGTGCGCCGGCGCCGCCGCCCGCCTGCGCCAGCGCCAGCACGCCCGCTGCGCGCAAGGCCGGCTGCAAATGGGCGCGGCCGGGCAGGCGCTGCACGGGGAAGCTGCCGCCACGGCAGGCG
>NZ_WFLL01000004.1:0-211057 GCF_009208755.1 Janthinobacterium sp. FT14W
AATTGCTGGGTGAAGCGCTGCAGCCGGGCCCAGGCCCGCTCGTGTTCGGGGTGGGCGGCGCGCCAGGCGGCGCAGGCGTCGGCATCGGCCGCGCTGGCGTCTTCCGCCCACAGCCGCGCCATCCATTCGGCGGCGCGCTGCAGCACGGCGGGGGCGATGGGCGCGCCGCTCATGCGCCTTGCGCCATGCAGCAGGCCAGCAGCGCGCGGGCGATGTATTTTTCCACCGACGAGACGGACACGCCCAGGCGCGCGGCGATGTCCGCGTAGCCCATGCCTTCGAGCTTGCACAGCAGGAAGGCGTCGCGCACCTTGGGCGGCAGGCTGGCCAGGATGGCGTCGATTTCCAGCAGCGCCTCGACGATCAGCGCGCGCATTTCCGGCGTCGGCACGAGCGCTTCCGGCTGCGCGGCGATGGCGTCCGCGTAGGCCGCCTCGATATGCCGGCGGCGGAACAGGTCCACCACCAGGCCGTTGGCGATCTGCGCCAGGTGCTGGCGCGATTCCCCGGGTTCGGGCGCGCGGCCCCGCGAGAGGATGCGCAGATACGTGTCGTGCGCCAGGTCGGCCGCATCGAAGGCGTTGCCCAGCTTGCGGCGCAGCCAGCCCTGCAGCCAGCCATGGTGGTCGCTGTAGAGCACTTCGATTTGCCGGTGCAGTTCCAGTTCGGGGCGTGGCATGCAACCTTTCCATGCCATGTTCCGCGGGACGGCGTGGCCTTGATGCGATTGAGAATTGTTCGTATTGTAGCCCGATTGCCGCCACTTGTGGCCCGGCAGTGGCGGTCCAGCAACGCTCCCAAGCAGCCGTCAGGCGGAAATCAGCTTGATATCGGCGATTCTCTCCACCAGCCACACGGCCGCCACCACGGCGATGGCCAGCGAACCGACGGTCAGCACCTGCCGGTACAGCCAGGTCTTGCGCAGCAGCCAGGCGATGGGCAAAAAGGCGGCGACGATGGCCAGCTGGCCGATTTCCACGCCCACGTTGAAGCCGAACAGGCTGGCCAGCAGCGAGCCTTGCGGCAAGCCCAGGTCGCGCAGCACGCTGGCAAAGCCGAAACCGTGGATCAGGCCAAAGGCGAAGGCGGCCACGGGGCGCTTGCCGCGGAACAGGGGCAGCAGATTGTTCAGCGCGGCCAGGATCACGGATGCGGCGATGGCCGATTCCACCCAGCGCGACGGCAGCGACACGAGCGACAGGCTGGCCAGGGTCAGGGTGATGGAATGGGCGAGCGTGAATGCCGTGACGACTTTAAAAACGTCAATAAACGCCGCGTTCAAACCCAGATGCAAAGTCCGGGGTCGGACCCTCAGGGGGAATATGCCCCAATGGGGCACATTCCGCTCCTGGAAGGACCGACCCCGGCTCTCCGCCGTTGGGTGTAAACGGTCCGTGTCATTTGGACTTTTTAGCAGCACGGCCGGCAGCAGCAGCGACAGCAAAAACAGAATATGGTCGTAGCCGATCCAGATATGCCAGATGCCGTGTTTGACGTAGGCGCCGAACTGGGCCAGGCGGTCGGGCGCGGCCAGCGACATCGTCTGGCGCGGGCTGTCCGGGTCGAAGATGGCCGTCTGCGTGGCGCCGCCGCTGTCGATCTTGAGCAGCCCCTTGTGCTGCGGGTCCAGGTCGGCGAACAGGGTGTAGCCGATGCTTAAGGCGGCTGGCGCGGCGTTGCCGGGGCAGGCGGCCGCAAAGCGCAGCACGTTGTAGGCGCCGTCCGTGTGGCTGTCGATCAGCTGCTCGACGGCTTTCAAGGGGCACGCGCCCTGGTCGCTGGCCACCTGCAGGCGCTGCAGCGCATAGGCGGCGATGGCATCGTGGCGCGCGCGGATCTCGTCCCACGTCAGCGCGCCGTCGCCATTGCCGTCCAGGCCGATGGCGAAATCGAGGTCGCGCAGGGCGATATCCCATTGGCCCTCGATCTGCTGGCCATGCACGGCCAGGCTCAGGTAGCTGTCGCTGGGCTTGTGCGCCTGCGCGGGCGCGAGCCACGCGCACAGCAGGAACAGGCACAGGGCGAGGCGGGCGTTCACAGCACACCTGCCTTTTGCGCGGCGCTGATTTTCGCGCCATCCTGAGGACCCAGCTGCCTGACGAGGCGCTGCAGGGCCGTGTCTTCCACGCCGTTGGCGGCGATCCAGGCCAGCACGGGCCGGGCCGCGCCGTAGTTGCGCGCCGCCAGGGCCGCTTCGAGCAGGATGCGCATGTCCGGCACTTCCTTCTGGATGGCCCAGTTCTGCTGCGCCAGCTGCAGGGCAGCGGGGATATCCTGCTGCAGGAACAGGGCGAAACGGGCTTGCTCGCGCTGGTGCACGGTGTCGCCGCGCTGCATGGCGGCGCGGAAGCGGGCCGCCAGTTCCGCTTTCGCGGCCAGGAATGCCGTTTGCCGGCCGGGCAGCGCCTGCAGGGCCAGCGCATGGCGCAGCAGCAGGGCGTCGATGCGCTGCTGGTCCTGCAGCAGCTTGACGACGTCCTGCGGGCGCTGCTGGTCGAGCAGGAAGTCCGTGTAGGCGCCCAGCAGGTAGCTGTCGCGCGGCTGCTGCGCCAGCGCTTTTTTGTAGCGGGCCTCGGCCAGCGCCGTTTCGCCGCGCCGCGTGGCCATTTCCGCCAGCAGGGTCAGGGCCCAGCTTTCCAGTCCGGGCGCCGCGCCGGCGCTCCGTTGCAGGGTCAGGTCCAGCAGGCGCTCGCTGGTGGCGGCGCGGCCCGTGACGCTGGCCACGTTGGCTATGCAGGTGACGGTGACGAGCTGGGTGGTGAGCGCCGACAGGCGCGCGCAGGCGGCCGTCGCCTTCGCGTAGTCGCCCCGCACGGTGAGCACGGTGGCGCGCGTCAGCCAGGCCTGGCCATTTGCCGGCTCCTGGGCGATGACGGCGTCGAGGTCTTGCAGGGCGGGGCCGAACTGGTGGGTGCTTTGCAAAATGGTGGCGCGCAGCAGGCGCACGGGCAGGGGCGGCGCCGCCTGCCGCCACCAGGGCGCCAGCGCCGCCTGCGCATAGCCCAGGTAGCGCGGGTCCGTCTCGCTGCGCGCCAGGGCAATGTAGCGCCGGGCCAGGCCCGTGGCCAGGCCCAGGTCGCCCGGCGTGGCGTTGAGTTGCTGGCGCAGGCCGCGCAGGGCGATCTGCGTGGCATCGGCGCGGCGCGGCAGCTGTTCGATGACGGTGCCGCCATCCTTCGGCGTGTAGGGCGCGGCCCAGGCCAGCAAGGGCAGGCAGGCGCACAGCAGGGAAATCGGTGTTTTCATCGTGGACGCCGTCGACGGTGGAGTGGGGCGGCAAGGGCGGGGCGCCGGAGAACGCTGTCTCCGGCGCCCGCACTTGCTGACTGCGCGTTACAGCGGCACGGGCTCCGTATTTTCCGGAGAGGTCGCCATGATGGCGTCGATGGCGACGCCGTCCTTGTCATCGCTGGTGGTCAGGATGACGTTGCTGACGGCCACATAGAAGGCGTCGAGCAAGACCACGGGCGGGGGATTGACGCCGCCGTTATCGCCGCCGTGGCTGCTGCTGCCGCCACCGCAGCCGGCCAGCAGGGCCGTGAGCGCCAGGGCGCTGATTGCATACAGTTTTTTCATCGCGTTCTCCTGTCGGGCTTACATTTGCGGCGAACCGGCCACGGGCGTTTTCAGATAGGGGAAGCCTGCCGTGAAGAAGGTTTCGTCGAGGAAAGCGCCATCCGTGAAATGCAGGCCGCCGGCGGGTGCATCGGCCGGGGCGCAGCCGATGTTCAGGGTGCACAGCTTGCCCATGGCCACGCGCAGCACCACGTCGACCACGTCGTCGCCGGGGCGGCGGCCGTTCGGGAAGCCCGCATTGTCGCCGCCGATTACGCCCAGGCGGTTTTGCCCGCCGACGGCCGTCGGGGCGATCGAGGTATTCAGGCGCAGCATTTCAGAGGCAATCACCGTCACGGGCTGGTTCACGCCCTTGATACCAGTGAGAAAGGTGGCCACCAGGTCATTGCGGGGGAAGTTGGTAGGTGCCTTGGCGCCTGCCGAACCGAACAGCACTTCCACGAGGGCCGGCGCCGTCGGGTTGGTGACGTAGTCGGCAAATTGCGCGTCGCCCGACGGTTTGCTGGCGTTGAAGCGGTCCTTGTCCTTCAGGCCGATCACCAGCTCATTCACCAGCGGCATGCCCAGGCGCGACACCTGCACCCACGCGCCGCCTTCCTTCGAAGCCGTGGTGGTGGTCCCGGGCGCGGGATTCAGCAGGCGGCCCTGGCGCAGACTGGCCGTGGTCCAGCCGCCGATGACGGGGTCGCTGCCCGCCGTCAGGCAGGCGGTCGGCACTTCCATCTCGATGGCCGTGACGTTTTTCCGGGCCAGGTCATCCTTGGCGGCCGACTCGGCATTTGCGGCAAACTCCGTGGCGGGCGCCTTGATGTTGATCAAGTCGAATGTTTCGCCCAGGTTCACGACGAAGGGGTCCTTGCGCTGGCCCACGAACATGCGGGCCGGCGCGGCGCAGCCGGGGATGTTGACCGTGTAGACGTGCTGCGCGGCATACGCGGCATAGTTGGGGATGGCCTTGTTGCCGATGTTGTCGACGGGCTTGTCGAACGTCGTGCCGCCGCCCGTGGCATTGGTGACGCTGCTGCGGGTGCCCGTGCGGCGGTCGCCCCGCACCACGGTCACGCTGTACGTTTCGCGCACGTTCAGGCCGGCCGGGTTGACGCTATCGATGGCGCCGCCGTTGATGACGAGCGGAATCGAGACTTTCTTGCCGCCCACGGTGAACTGGCCATCCTTGATGGTGTTGGTGAAGCGGAACTGGAAGGTGAGGTCTTCCTTGCCGTCGCCATTGTTGTCGATATGGATTTCGTACAGGGCGTTTGGGTCCATGGCGAAGTAATTCGGGCCGCCATACGCATCCTGCAGGGGAATATAGTCGGCCACCAGGGTGGTATAGGCGCCGCGGCCCGCTTCATAGCTGCGGAACATATAGAAGTCGGTGGCGTCGACTTTCGGGTTTTGCGTGATGAAGGGCGCCTCGCGGTGGCTGGAAGCATGGGCGGCTGGCGCGAGGGCCAAGGTGCAGGATACGGCCAGCAGGTTGCCCAGGAGTGCGGCGCCCAGAGCGGTTTTCGAGTGATGCAAAGACATGTCGATTCTCCCTGAATTGTTGTACGCAGTGGCAGGACTTGCGGAAATTACGGGGCTGCATCACTTGTACGGGGCGCCAGCACGATCAGATTCAAATCCCCCACAATTTATTTTTTGGTAGCGGAATGAACGGCCGTCGATCGTCAGGGGCTGGCGCACGCAGTCGAATCTACGCGCGTATTGCAGGTCAGTAGGAATAAATATTTTGTGGACAAGAAAAGACAGGCCGGCGGCTGGTGGCCATAGCCTGTTGCGCTATGCCGGCGCGCATGCGGGGACCACGGCCGCGCGTGGAAATGCGTGACTTTGCGGATATGAAGTCGATAGGCGTGCAATGCCTGCTTGACGGGCGCCCCGCCTGCTGCCAGAGTGGCTTACCAGGCCAGCACTCTGGGGCCGAGGGCGGCGCCGAAGGCGGTCGGCACCAGCATGCCCAGCACATACCAGAAGCCGACGAAGCTGGCGGCCAGCTCAGGGCAGTGCAGGCAGTACACGAGGGCCGCCAGGGCGCCGGCGGCAAAACCGGCGGCCGCCCCCGCCACGCGCAGGCGCGTGGGCGCCAACTGGCGCATCAGGCGCAGCACGGCGGCCAGCAGGGGCAGCGACAGCATGGCGATCAGCAGGGGGCAGCTGCGCCAGGTGGCGCCCCAGAACAGTTCGGCGCGCTGCCCGGGCGGCGCTTCGTTCAGGATGAGGGCGCCCAGCGCCCACATCAGCAGCAGGGGCACGGCGATCAGCAGGGGCAGGGCGCGCGTGCTGGCGCCCGGCACGCACAGGCGGCGGCCGACATGCGCGGCTGCCAGGCAGAGGCAAATGACGAAACCGACCTTGATCCAGAAGTCCGGCAGCAGGGCCAGCTGTTCCAGGTTGGGCCGCACGCCCAGCAGCATGGCCATCAGCGCCACGCTGGCCAGCAGGCCCGCACCCAGGGTGGCGCCAGCGCGCCAGTACGCGCCCGGCGGCGGCGCGGCGGCCACGTCGGGGCCGCTGGCCAGCATGGCGATCAAGTCATCGGTTTTCATGGTGCAGTTCCTTCATTGCCTGTCCTTAAATTGGCTGCCAGGGCCTTCAAGCCGCGATGCACGGCCACTTTGACGCTGGCTTCCGAAATGCCCATGGCGGCTGCCGTGTCGCGCACGGACCAGCCATCGAGCTTGGTATGCGCGATGGCGTCGCGCTGCTGCGCGGGCAAGCTGGCCAGCAATTTGCCCAGGTCGCGGCTGGCTTCGGCCGCCTCCGCGTCGGCGCTGGAAAACAGTTCCTGCGTGTCATCTTCTTCGTCGTACGGCAAGTGCTGCGCTTCGCGCCGCGCATGCCGGCGCAGCCAGTCGATCAATTTGTAGCGCGCGATCGCATGGATCCACGACGTCAGCGGCACGCCCGTATCGTACGTCAGGCGCTGGTTGTGGATGGCCAGCAAGCATTCCTGCACCAGATCTTCCACCTCGTCCGGCCAGCGCTGCAGGCGCCGCCGCAGGAACGCGCGCAAATGGCCGCTGGTGGCTTGCAGGAAGCTGCGGTAGGCCGCCGCATCGCCGTCGAGCCCGCGCAGCAGCAGGCCATGCAGCCGCAATTCCGTGCCATGCAGGTGTTCGCTTACAGGTATTCGTTGCATGCAGGCCTTTGGTGACAGGCAATGAAAAAAATAAATTCAAAAAATAAATTTGAAAATAATGGAGGGCGGCTGTAACCAATCCGGCCATCGCGGCGAATTGACAGGCAAGCACGCTTCTTCATTCAATATACCGGTGAAAGACCATGGACATCAAGCACCGCCTTGCAACACTGCTTTTCCCCGTGCTGGGCACGGCCGTGGCAGCCCCGGCCATGGCGCAGCTGGCCGCCAGCCAGCGCTGCGTCGTGCAGAGCGGGCCGCAGACGGCGGCGCTGGTGGAACTGTACAGCAGCGAAGGCTGTTCCAGCTGCCCGCCGGCCGACCAGCGCCTGAACGCCTTGCGCAAGGAAGCGGGGGCGGCCAGCCTGGTCGTGCCGCTGGCCCTGCACGTCACGTACTGGGACCAGATCGGCTGGGCGGACCCGCTGGCGCAGGCGCAATTCGACGCGCGCCAGGCCGAACTGCTGCGCCACCAGCCCCGCCACGTGGCCTACACGCCCCAGTTCTTTGTGGGCGGCATGGAATTGCGCGGCTGGGATGCGCAGCTGCCGGCCGCCATCGGCCGCATCAACGCGACTGCCGCAGCCGTCAACATCGGCCTGTCCGCCACGCCGGGGCCAGGCGGAAAATTACTGCTGGAAGCCAATGCCAGCGCGCCCGATGCGCAGACGAACGGCCAGCTGTACGTGGCCATCAGCGAAAGCGCCATCGTGTCGAAAGTGCTGCGCGGCGAGAACCGGGGCGCCACCCTGCAGCACGATGCGGCCGTGCGCTTGTGGCTGGGGCCGGTTGCGCTGGCGCAAGGCCGCGCCCAGCTGCGCCGCGAAGTCAAGCTGCCCGCCAGCTGGCGCCCGGAGCAGCTGCAAGTGGTGGCCTTCGTGCAGCGGGCCGACAGCAGCGCCATCCTGCAAGCCGTCAGCACGGCGCAATGCGCGAAAGGAGTGTTGTGATGTCTGCGCCGACTGTTTCCAGCGCCGTGATCCACCCCGCCTGGCTGCGCCTCACGCACTGGCTCAATGCCGTGGCCGTGGTGCTGCTGGCCACCAGCGGCTGGCGCATCTACAACGCGGCGCCGTTCTTCCCGTTCGAGCTGCCGCGCGCGCTGACCCTGGGCGGCTGGCTGGGCGGCGCCCTGCAATGGCATTTCGCCGCCATGTGGCTGCTGGCAGGCAATGGCTTGCTGTACCTGGCGATCAACATCGCCTCGGGACGGCTGCGGCGCCAGTTCTTTCCCCTGACGCCGCGCCTGCTGCTGGCCGATTTTGCCGCCGCGCTGAAAGGCAAGCTGGCCCATGCGGACCCCCGCCATTACAACATGGTGCAGCGCGCCGCCTACCTGTTCGTCATGCTCGACTGCATCGTGCTGGTGCTGTCCGGCCTGGTGCTGTGGAAATCCGTGCAGTTTCCCGTCCTGCGCGAGCTGATGGGAGGCTACGACAGCGCGCGCCGCGTGCATTTCATCGCCATGGCGCTGCTGACGGGCTTTGTCGGCGTGCATCTGCTGATGGTGGCGCTGGTGCCGCGCACCCTGGTTGCCATGCTGCGCGGCCGCTGAAGGAAACGATCATGAAAAAAACCATCATTGTGCAAGAGCAGGGCCAGGCCATGCTGGCGGACGCCTTGCGCCAGATCAAACAGCCGTCGCGGCGTTTGTTCCTGCAGCGCAGCCTGACCCTGGGCGGCCTGTCCTTGCTGACCGGCTGCAACGTCAGCGACCCGTCCGGCATCGAGACAGCGCTGGCGGCCGTCTCGCGCTTCAACGACAAGGTGCAGGGCTGGCTGTTCGACCCGAACAAACTGGCGCCGACCTACCCGGACTCGATGATCACGCGGCCGTTTCCCTTCAACGCGTACTACGGCGAAGATGAAGTGGAAGAGGTCGATGGCGACGCCTGGCGGCTGGAATTGAGCGGCTTGATCGCCGACAGGAAGCCGTGGAGCCTGCCGCAGCTGCGCGCCTTGCCGCAGGAAACGCAGGTGACGCGCCACATCTGCGTGGAAGGCTGGAGCGCCATCGGCAAGTGGGGCGGCGTGCCGTTTTCCCACTTCCTGAAGCGGGTGGGCGCCGACACGACGGCGAAATACATCGGCTTCCAGTGCGCCGACGATTATTTCACCAGCATCGACATGGCCACGGCCCTGCATCCGCAAACCATCATGGCCCTCACGTACGACGGCCAGCCATTGCCGCCCAAGTACGGCTACCCCATGAAACTGCGCATGCCGACCAAGCTGGGCTACAAGAACCCCAAGCACATCCAGGCCATTTTCGTCACGAACACCTACCCGGGAGGGTATTGGGAGAACCAGGGCTACAACTGGTTCGGCGGTTCCTAGGAGGACGGTAAAGGCGGCCAGTGCGGTAATCGTACTGCCTGCGGCAATGCGCCTGGCCCTGAGCGCCTCCCGGCTTTCATTATTTAGCAGCAAGCGGCACCGGTAGCACGGCAACAGCTTTACCACCGGGCGATCTCGCCCATCCAACACTGAGACAAGGACATATCATGAAAACCACGACCACCACCTTCGCCGCCATCCTCGCTTCCGCCATCCTCCTGTCGGGCGCCGCGTTCGCCCAGGACGCCATGAAGAAAGACCCGATGGCCAAGGACGCCTCGGCCGACGCCATGCACAAGGACGCCATGCACAAGGATGCGATGGACAAGGATGGCATGCACAAGCCCATGGCCAAGAAGCACATGAAAAAGGATCACATGGCCAAGGATGGCATGGCGAAAGACGGCATGAAGAAGGATGAAATGAAAAAAGATGAAATGAAGAAGGATGCGATGGCCAAGGATGCGATGGCCAAATAAGCGGGCAGGCAAGGTTTCGCATGGGCAGGCGCGCCATCGTTGCACGGTGGCGCGCCTGCTGCCGCTGGGCCAGCGGCTTGTTGGTACCCATGGCAATTTGCTAAAATTGAAAACTTATTTAATAGCAATTGCTGGAGTCACGATGCCGATGCATGAAGCAAGTTTCCCATTCCGCCGTGTGGCAGCGGCGCTGGCCATCCTGCCCGGACTTGGCCAGGCGATGCCGGGCGCGGCCTGTCCGCCGCAAGTGTATCCGCAGGAAGCGCGCCGCTATGAACTCGATGGCAAGACGAGCATGCGCTTTTCCGTAGGGCAGGATGGCAAGGTGGCAACGGCGTCCGTGGCACGCAGTTCAGGGTGGAAAGTGTTGGACGATGCGGCGCTGAGCAATGTGCGCCAGTGCGTGTTCCCGGCTGATAGAACGGCCAAGGAAAATTTCAGCGTTCAATATACATGGGACCTGGACGATACCGAGCTCTTGCGTCCCTTGCTGGTACCGGGCAGCTGCCAGCCTTCCCCGCGCGTCCAGGGCTATAACAACCTCGACAAATCGACCAGCAATGACAGCGGCGTCGTGCTGCGCATGTTTATCGGCAGCGAAGGAGCCCCTGCACGCATCGTGGCTGAAGCGCCGGGCCTGCCGGCGGAACTGGTCGAGGCGGCGATTACCTATGTGCAGGGTTGCCGCTTTGCTATCGATCCTGGCGTGGGCGGCACGCGTAGCTGGAGCACGTATGGCAAGGTGCTGCTGCGCAGCCAGCCCCTGTAGTAAGCTTGCACCTTCCACATCGTTTCCCGCCGAAGTCATGACCGAACCATCCGCCGCCGTTGCCGCCGTATCGCCTCCTTCCGACAAATCCCTGCTCCGCCGCTCGCTGTTCGCCGCCTGCAGCGCGCATGCCGTGCATGACGGCTTGACGGACGTGATCTATGTACTGCTGCCCATCTGGCAGGCGCAGTTTGCCATCAGCTACGCGATGGTGGGCCTGTTGCGCGGTTCGTACTCGGGCATGATGGCCGGTTTCCAGCTGCTGGCCAGCCGCATGGCCAGGCGCTGGGGGCGCGAACGCATGCTGGTGGGCGGCACGGCGCTGGCCGGCGTTGCCTACCTGGTCGCGGGGCAGGCGGGCGGCCTGGGCGTGCTGCTGTTTGCCCTGCTGCTGGGCGGCCTGGGCGCCAGCACGCAGCATCCGCTGGCCTCGTCCATCGTCACCGACACGCACGAGGCGGGTGGCGGCGTGAAGGAAGCGCTGTCGCACTACAATTTCGCCGGCGATATCGGCAAGACCCTGATTCCCGCGCTCGTGGGCTTGCTGTTGCTGGTATGCAGCTGGCAAGCGAGCGTTTCCTTGCTGGGACTGCTGGGCCTGGCGGCGGCCGGCTTGCTGTGGTGGCTGCTGCCGAAACCGGGCGACATCCAGGCCAGCCAGAAGAAAGCAGCCAAGCCCATCGCAGGCAGCGGTTCGGCCGCCAGCTTTCGCGCCTTGCTGGCCACGGGCACCCTGGACAGCGCCGTGCGCATGGGTTTTCTCACCTTTCTGCCATTTTTATTGAAAAGCAAGGGCGCGGGCACGGCCGGCATCGGCGTGGCGCTGTCCTTGCTGTTCGTGGGCGGCGCCTTCGGCAAGCTGCTGTGCGGCTACCTGGGCGCGCGCATCGGCATGATGAAAACCGTGTGGCTGACGGAATCGATGACGTCCGTGCTCATTGTGGCGGCCCTGTGGCTGCCGCTGGCCGGCGTCATGGCCATATTGCCTTTGCTGGGGCTGGCGCTGAACGGCACTTCGTCCGTGCTGTACGGCGTGGTGCCGGAACTGGCCGCCCCCGGCAAGCGCGAGCATGCGTTTGCGCTGTTCTACACGGGCAGCATCGGCGGCGGCGCGCTGTCGCCCGTGCTGTTCGGCGCGCTGGGCGACCATACGAGCGTGCCCACGGCCCTGCTGGCGCTGGCGGCCGTATTGCTGCTGACCTTGCCGCTGGCGTGGCAAGTGCAGCGGGGACTGGCACACGGCGGCGCATCATGACTGGGACGCCGTCCATGCATCTGCCATTGCCGCGCGATAAACACGATACGCAGCAAGCGCAAGCGCTCATCGCATTGCCATGGGACGACGTTGCTCCAGCCATGCCGCAGATCCTGGAATGGGTGCAAGATGTCAATTGGCCCGTGGCCGGCGTGCTGCTGCCGTACCTGGCCGGCATCGGTCCACGCCTCGCCCCGTACGTGAAAACGGTGCTGGCCAGTGACGACGAGCAATGGAAGTACGTTGTTTTGCAGGGCATCGTGCGTCCTTCGCGGGAGCTGGCCGTTGCCGTGGACGGGGAATTGACGCGCTTCGCCCTCGCGCCGACCGCTGCCGAGCTGGCGGAAGGCGTGGCCGAGGCGGCCCGGGAGATTTTGCGGGAAAGCGTTGCCGATGGGGCATGACTTGCCCGCCAGTACTTCCATCGTCTACACTCGCCGCATGAAAAATTTTGAAAAGCGGCGCGACCGCTACGACTTGTTCCGCGCGTTTGACAATCCCCTCGTCAACATCAACTTCCAGCTGGACGTGCCGGATTTCCGGCCGTGGTGCAAGGAACGGAAAATTCCCGTGTTTCACTTTTTCCTGTTTTGCCTGCTCAATACGGTCAGGGACATCGATCAGTTCATGTACCGCATCTACCAGGGCGACGTGATCAGGATCGACGATTTCCCCGCTTCCTACACCGTCATCAACGGCGACGATAATCTCAATTACACGCGTTTTGCGATGACGGATCAGCTCGACCTGTTCATCGCGCGCAGCCTGGAAGCGAAACGCCTCGCCGAAGCGAGCTGCGCGCTGATCAATACGGGCGAGGGAGAAAGCGAGCGCGAGCAGCGCAACAATATCTTCATCACCTGTTTGCCATGGCTGGAGCTGGCGGCCATCGAACACCCGATCTACCGCCACCGCGACGCCGATATCCCGACCTTTACCTGGGGAAAATTCGGCCCCGTGCAGCAGGATGGCCGCATGCGCATACCGTTTTCCGTCCAGGCCCATCATGGCTTTGTCGACGGCTACCATGTGCAGAAACTGGCGCAGGCATTGTCGCAGCGCATCGCCGCCCTGATTGCCTAGCCTAAATAGTCGGAAGGTGCTTGCCCCAGCACGCGGCGAAACGCGGCCGTGAAGGCGCTGGGGCTGGCATAGCCGAGGTCGAGCGCGATGCGGGTGACGGCTTGTCCGTCGGCCAGCCGCGTGATGGCCGCCAGCAGACACGCTTGCTGGCGCCATTGGGCAAAGCCGAGCCCCGTCTGGGCGCGGAACTGGCGCGTAAAGGTGCGCCGGCTCATGCCCGCCCGCGCCGCCATCGCGCCCAGGTCCGTGCCCAGGCTGGGTTGCCGCAGCATTTCCATACACAGGCGCGCCAGCCGCGGTTCCTGCGGCAGGGGCGCGCTCAGGGGCAGGGGCCGGGCTGCGGCAATCTCGTCGAGCAGCAAGGCCATCAATCGTCCCGCGCGCGATTGTTCCCCGTACAAGGCATCCACGTTTACGGCTTCGGCCAGCAACTGGCGCAGCAATGGCGCCGCTTCCAGCACCTGGCAAGCGGATGGCAAGGCCGTCCCGGCGATGGCCGCTGGATCGATAAACACATTGTGCATGGTCACGGCGCCATGCATGCGCATGCCGTGCGCCAGATGGGCCGGTACCCAGCATGCCCGTTGCGGCGGCACCAGCCAATTGCCTTGCGGCGTATGCACCGTGATGACGCCCCGTGCCGCATAGGCGAATTGCCCGCGTGCATGGCTGTGGCTGGGAAATATGGCGCCAGGCGCATAGTCGCGCGCGGTGGCGATCAAGGCGCGCGGCACTTCCGTATAAAAATCATCCATGGCCCACACTCTATAGTATTTGACCTGCTGGCGAAAGCGGGCCGCCGGATGAACGCTTACCATCGGCTCTTTGTCGGGAGCGAGCATGATCAATACCTATCACCGCGTGGGCCATGGTCCGCACGCCGTCATCGTCCTGCACGGCTGGTTTGGCGATGCGCACGCGTTTGCGCCCATGGAAGCGGCCCTCGATGGCGGCGCTTTCAGCTATGTCTTCATGGATTGCCGCGGCTACGGCGGCATGCGCGGCGCGGCCGGCGACTATTCGCTGGACGAAGTGGCCCGCGATGCGCTGGCGCTGGCCGATGCACTGGGCTTTGCCACCTTCAGCGTGGTGGGCCATTCCATGGGCGGCATGGCGCTGGAAAGGCTGGCCTTGCTGGCGCCCTTGCGCTTGCGCAAGCTGGTGGCCGTGGCGCCCGTGCCCAGCTGCGGCGTGGCGCTGGACGGGGCGGCCCGGCAACTGTTCCTCGACGCCAGCGCGAACGTGGATGCGCGGCGCGCCATCATCGATCGCAGCACGGGCGGGCGCTTGCCCGCCACCTGGCTGGATTGGAAGGCGCAATACTCGTGGGAAAGTTCGGACCAGGCTGCGTTTGCCGCCTATTTCCTGGCGTGGAGCGGGACGGATTTCAGCGGGGAAGTCATGCGGGCGGCCTGTGCGTTGCCCTTGCTGGCGCTGGTGGGGCAGCACGACCCCCGTTTCGACGGGGACCTGATGCGCCGCACGTATCTGGCGTGGTACCCGCAGGCCAGGCTGGTGGTGCTGGCCAATGCGGGACACTATCCGATGAATGAAACGCCGCTGGCCCTGGCGGCCAGCATCGAGGCGTTCTTGCTTGAAAAAGATTAGTTACGCCGCCTTGGCGCGCAGGCGCAGCAGGCTCAGGCCCAGCAGCACGAAGGCGCCGCCGCAGATGCGGTTGAACAGCCTGGCCCGTCCCGGCGTGGCCAGCTGGGTTTTCAGCAGGCGCGCCAGGTTGGCGTAGAACAGGTGGGCCAGCATGGCGCAGGCGACGAACGAGGTCGTCAGCACGGTGAACTGGATGGCCACGGGCTCGCCCGGCGTGATGAATTGCGGGAACAGGGCCGAGAAGAACAGGATGGCCTTGGGATTCGTCAGCGCCACCGTCAAGCCCTGGCGGAACAGTTTCCAGAACGAATTCGGATTCGCCGCGCCTGGTACCACGGGCGCGTCGGCCACGATGCTGGTCTTGCTGCGCCATTGCTTGATGCCCAGGTACACCAGGTACAGGGCGCCGGCCAGTTTCAGCAGCATGAAGGCCGTGGCCGAGGTGGCCAGCACGATGCCCATGCCGGCCATGGCCACGCCGGAAATGATGAACAGGCCAAAACCATTGCCCATGCTGCTGATCATGGCGCGGCGGGGGCCGACGGCGATGGCGTTCGAGATGGCCAGCAGGACGGCCGGGCCGGGAGAAAACGTGACGAGCAGGGCAACGCTGCAGAAAAGCAGCCAGTTCGAGAGATGCATGGGTGTTCCTGGGTGGGGCCGGGGCCGGATTGAGAGTCAAAACACGCTTATTGTACGAAGTTTTCGACTCCCTTGCCGGCGGCCCCGGCTGGCGGAAATCCCGTCTTGCCCCAACTCAGGCAAACAGGCTGGCCACCACATGGTTGATGGCCGCGCCGCCGGCGATCAGCCAGCAGAACAGCAGGCCTGCCAGCAGCAGGGGCTTGATGCCGGCGCGGCGGATGGCCGACATGTGCGTCGTCAAGCCCAGGGCCGCCATGGCCATGGCCAGCAGGGCCGTGTCGATATCGGTGATGGTGGCCACCACGGGGGCCGGCAGCCAGCCCAGCGAATTGAAGGCCACCACGCCGATGAAGATGAAGGCAAACCACGGGATGGCCAGCTTGGCCGCCTTGTCTTGGCCGCCAGCCTTGGCCTTGCCGCGCGCCAGCACGGCCGACAGGATGACGAGGAAGGGCGCCAGCATCATCACGCGCACCATCTTGGCGATCACGGCGGCATTTGCCGCTTCCTGCCCCACCGATTTGCCGGCCGCCACCACTTGCGCCACTTCATGCACGGTCGAGCCGATGTACACGCCAAACGCGGCGGGCGTGGCCGCCAGCACGTGCCAGCCCTGGTTCAGCTGGTACAGCAGGGGGTACAGGAAGATGGCGATGGTGCCGAAGACGACGACGGTGGAGACGGCCACGGTGACGTCTTCGCTGCGCCCCTTGACGACGGGTTCCGTCGCCATCACGGCGGCCGCGCCGCAGATCGAGCTGCCCGCGCCGATCAGGATGGCGCTGTTGCGTTCCAGCTTGAACACCTTGGTGCCGAGGAACATGGCCAGGCCAAACGTGGAGGTCAGCACCAGCGCGTCGATGGCGATGCCGGCCAGGCCCACCTGGCCGATATCCTGGAAGGTCAGGCGGAAGCCGTACAGGATGATACCAAGGCGCAATAATGTCTGCTTGGAAAACGCCACGCCGGCGCCGCACGTGGGCGCCAGGCGCGCATACACGCTGTTGCCCAGCACAATGCCCAGCATGATGGCCAGGGTCAGCGCGCTCATGCCGTGGCTTTGCATCCATTCCAGCTTGCCCAGCGCGATGGCGCCATAGGCGATGACGCCGCTCAGCAGCAGGCCCGGCAGCAACCGGCCGTAGCGGTCGCTGAAACTGTTTGTATTGGTGGTTGAGAGGGAAGACATGCCGTACTCCATGGTTCTTGGTTCGTATGGCATGACTGTACAGTTCGCTCATTAAATGGTAAAACGGATTGTTCTTGTATGTTTAACCGATCTAATAGGTAGATGAGATGGCCTTGACCTTGCGGCAATTGCAGATTTTCCTGGCCGTGGCGGACACGGGCAGCACCAGTGCGGCGGGCGAGCGCATTGCGCTGTCGCAATCGGCCACCAGCGCGGCCCTGAACGAACTGGAGGCCTTGCTCGGTGCGCAACTGTTCGACCGGGTGGGCAAGCGACTGCTGCTCAACGACAATGGCCGATTATTATTGCCGCAGGCGCGGCAGATGCGCGACGGGGCCGCCAGCATCGAGCGCCAGTTCGCGGGCGCCGACCCGTCCGTGCCCGTCAGCCTGCAGATCGGCGCCAGCACCACCATCGGCATCTATCTGCTGCCGCACATCCTGGCGCAGGCGGCGCAGCAGTACGGACGCAGCATTCCGCAGGTGACGATTGCCAACACGGCAGATATCGCGGCGGCCGTGGCGGAGTTCCGTGTCGATATCGGCCTGATCGAAGGGCCGTGCCACGAAGCGGGTTTGCTGGTGGAGCCGTGGCTGACGGACCAGATGCTGATCGTGGCCGCGCCCACGCACCCGCTGGCGCAGCTGCGCCACCTGCTCAGTTTTACGGAGCTGAACCAGGCGGGCTGGCTGCTGCGCGAAGCGGGCTCGGGCACGCGTGAAGCCGTGGAGCAGGCGCTGGTGCCGTATTTGCACTACCTGCGCGCGGCAGGCGAGTTCAGCAACTCGGAAGCGATCAAGTATGGCGCGGCGGCGGGGTTGGGCATCGCTTGCCTGTCGCGCGTGGTGGTGGCCGATCTGCTGGCCAGCGGGCAACTGGTGGAGCTGGAAACCATGTTGCCGCCCCTGGTGCGCAACTTTTATCTGATCCGCCAGTCCAAGAAGATTCTCTCGCCCCGCTTGACGGGTTTCCTGGAGCTGTGCCGCCACGCGTCGCGCATGGCGGGGTAGCGCTCAAACCGCTTGACTGCTTTCCATATTGGGAATAAATTCCCATATATGGAAAATTCAACACTCACAGAGCACGATACGGAACAGCGGCTGGCGGCGCGCCTGAAACAGTTGCGCGTGGAGCGGGGCTGGTCGCTGGACCAGCTGGCCAGTGCCAGCCAGGTCAGCCGCGCGACATTATCCCGCCTGGAAAATGGCGAGGTCAGTCCCACCACCAACGTGCTGGGCAAGCTGTGCGCCGCGTATGGCCTGGCCATGTCGCGCCTGATGCGCATGGTGGAAGACGATTTCGCGCCCCTCGTGCGGCGGGCACAGCAAAGCGTGTGGACGGACCCGGACACGGGCTTCATCCGCCGTTCCGTCTCGCCGCCCGCTCGCGCCCTGGCCGGCGA
Organism: Janthinobacterium sp. FT14W; assembly: GCF_009208755.1. NCBI lineage: Bacteria > Pseudomonadati > Pseudomonadota > Betaproteobacteria > Burkholderiales > Oxalobacteraceae > Janthinobacterium > Janthinobacterium sp. FT14W. The sequence continues at coordinate 17,489 of NZ_WFLL01000004.1, forward strand.
AGCGCTCGAATGCGAGCTGGGCGCGGGCGTGACGATCGCCTATGCGGCCTCGCCCCGGCCCGGCATGGAACACCATCTGTTACTGCAGGAAGGCTTGCTGACCGTGACGGCCGATGGCCGCTCCCACGCCTTGCAGGCCGGCGATTGCCTGCGCTACCAGCTGCAGGGCGCCAGCACGTTTGTCACGCCGCCCGGCAGCGGCGCCCGTTATTTTCTGTTCATCGTCTGAGGTTGCCATGCCCCCATCGTTAAGTCTTTATACACCCGCCGATATCCGTGCGCGGCTGCCGGAACTGGGCGCCTTGCTGCAGGACTGCGTGCTCGACGGCGCCAGCATCGGCTTCATCTTGCCGTTCGACGGGGCGGCCAGCCAGGCGTTCTGGACGGACAATGTGCTGCCCGCCGTGACGCGGGGCGCGCGCCTGCTGCTGGTGGCGGAGGTGGAAGGGAAGGTGGCGGGCGCCGTGCAGCTGGACTGGGACACCAATCCCAACCAGGCGCACCGGGCCGAGGTGCGCAAGCTGCTGGTCGCGCCCGCCTTCCGCCGGCGCGGCATCGCCCGCTTGCTGATGCAGGCGCTGGAAGGGCAGGCGCGCCAGCTGCCGCGCAGCCTGCTGACCCTGGACACGCGCAGCAGCGACCACGCGGAAGCGCTGTACTTGTCGCTGGGCTATGTGGCGGCGGGCAGCATTCCCGCGTATGCGCTGGCGCCGGCGGGCGACCGGCTGGACGCCACCACCATCCTGTACAAGCAGTTATAAGGCAGTGTCACAAGCAGCTTCACTCAAGGTAAATCGGGAACTCAGGCTTTCAGGCGCGCTCTAACCACAGGAGGGCGCAGGCGTGCCGATGCAGGTGCCGCCCTGTCCTGCGTCGCGCCTTGCGCGGCGACGAGGCTGATGGCCGGTGCCGCGTGCATGGGCGCCACTTCATTGCCCAAGGTGAAGATGCCCACCGTGCCCGATAACTGCTGGGCGCGCTGCTGCATGCTGGCCGCCGCCGTCGACGCCTGTTCTACCAGCGCAGCGTTTTGTTGCGTCACATGTTCCATCTGCACGATGGCGGCATTGACTTGCTCGATGCCGGACAATTGCTCGCCGCTGGCCACGCTGATCTCGCCCATGATGTCCGTCACGCGGTGCACGCTGGCCACGATTTCGCGCATGGTGGCGCCCGCCGTGTCGACCAGGCGCGCGCCTGCGTCGACCCGTTCGACGGAGTCGCCGATCAATTGCTTGATTTCCCGCGCCGCGCCGGCCGAACGCTGTGCCAGGGTGCGCACCTCGGCGGCCACGACGGCAAAGCCCCGTCCCTGTTCGCCCGCCCGTGCCGCTTCCACGGCCGCATTCAGGGCCAGGATATTCGTCTGGAAGGCGATGGCGTCGATGACGCCGATGATATCGACGATTTTTTTCGACGAGGCATTGATCGAGCTCATGGTATCGACCACTTCGGCCACTACCTTGCCCCCTTTGCCGGCCACGTCGGCGGCCGACTGGGCCAGCTGGTTGGCTTGCCGCGCATTGTCCGCATTTTGCTTGACGGTACCCGTCAGTTCTTCCATCGAGGCGGCCGTCCGCTCCAGCGAACTGGCTTGCGCCTGCGTGCGCTGCGACAGGTCCAGGTTGCCGGCGGCGATTTCACCGGAGGCGCCCGCGATATCGTGCGTGCCGCCGCGCACGTCGCCCACGATATGGATCAAGCTGGCATTCATGTCTTTCAGCGCCTGCAGCAGCTGTCCCACCTCGTCGGCGGATTCGACGCGGATATTGCCGCTCAGGTCGCCGCCGGCCACCTTGCGCGCCACCTTGACGGCGTGCCGCAGGGGCCGCACGATGCCGCTGCTGATGAACCATGCCGTGGCCAGGCTCAGCACGCCGCCTGCCAGTCCCAGCGCAATGATCAGCACGCTGGTATTGTGGGCGCGGGCCATGGCGGCATCGGCTGCCGCGCGCATCTGCGCCGATTGCGCCGCGATCTGCTGGTCGAGCGCCTGCATGGCCGGTGCCGCCTGGGCTTGCAGCGTATTGCGTTGTGCCTGCAATTGCTCGATGCGCGCATACCGCTGGTTCACGCTGCTGTCGATTTCCCCGCTCACCGTGGCCAGTTGCCACGTGCTGATGGTGACGACTACCGCCAGCAACAGCGATGCCAGCAAAAAACCCGTTGTCAGGCGTACCCCGATGCGTATGTTTGAAATATTCATGTCCCCTCGGCTGTTGTCCCATGGTGGCCGCTTGCCATGCCAGGTGCATGATGCGGCGCTGTTGCCCCTGACGTTGCTGGGGTGAAATGAGTGTAGCAGTGCGGTACTAAGTAATCTATAAATATTTCCATATTGGAATTGGTTACTGCTTGTTTAGCAACAGCCGGCAATGACGCGGCGTTCGCGGCACTGCTGCGCGGTTCGCCAGCGCCCCATCACTGGCGCAGTGGCCGTCGTGTTTGCCTGCCGTGCCTGCCTGATCTGTTGCCAGATAAAATCACCGGTCCGATTACAGACTCGTCCTACCTCTAACCCCGGCATCGTCCGACTGGCGCCTGCCGGAGCCGTGCCTACACTGTTCCTTGCACAGACCCGGTGGCGGGTCCATTCTTACAATCTCAGGAGGTTGATATGGCGAATATCCAGGCAGGATCGGACGGTGCGGCAAATGAGGAAATGTCGGCCAAGCGCCTGAACGTGGTCGACTGGATCTCGATGATCCTGCTGATCGTGGGCGGCTTGAACTGGGCGCTGGTGGGCTTGTTCGATATCGACATCGTGGCCCGTATCCTGGGCGCCATGACGACGGCTTCGCGCGGCGTGTATGTGCTGGTGGGGCTGGCGGCGTTGTATTCCATCTACCTGTGCGTGCGCAAGCTGCCAGGCAAGCCCTAGAGTCGTCTGTGCGACTATGCGGCGGCGTACAAGGAGCGCAAGGGCGTGCTGCAAGCGCCGGGAATTTGATTTGGCGTCACGGGCCTGATGCCGCCTTGTGCGCGTGCATGTAGCTGCCTGCATGCAGGGTAGCGCTCGGCCAGCTTGGACGCTGACGTTATTGCATGTGCTTATTGCGTGCGCAGATAGGCCAGCAAATCGGCCACTTGCTGGGTGTTACCGATGCCCCAGAAGCGCATGTTGTTGCCGGGAATGAAATCGCTGGGCGCTGCCAGGAAGCGGGCCAGGTTTTGCTCCGTCCAGACGATATTCGCGTTCTTCATGGCCGCCGAATATTTGTAATCGGTGGTGGAGCCCGCTTTGCGGCCAATCACGCCCGTCAGCTTGGGACCGAAGCCGCCGCGTGCCGATGGCCCCACCTGGTGGCAGGAAGCGCACTTGCGAAACGCAGCCTTGCCCGCGTCGGCATTGCCCGTGAGAGGAGGCGCGGGAGCGGCGGCTGCCTGCGCGGCGGTACATGGCGCCAGCAGCAGGGCGGCAGCGGCGAGGGGGGAGAGCCGCTGAAAGGCAGCTGAGAAGGTAGCTATAAAGGTTGATATCATCGGTAAGGCGGAAAGGTACGGTACTGAATGTACGATATGGCAAGCAATGACGCATTTTACAGGCGGACATCAAATACTGCCTGCCTGCCTGCCGGCTTGCGCGGCGATGCCAGGGCGCGCAGCGCACAGCGGGAAGCGGTGCCGAAGGCGGACGGACTGAAAGCCCTTATCCCTTATCCGTTACCGCTACGCTTACCGCTACGCTTACCGCTTACCGCTTGCCGCCCTGGGCGCCCAGCGCCGCCATGGCCGATGCAAACACGATGCAGGCGATGGCCAGCCACTGGGTCAGGCTCAGCAGTTCTCCCAGCACGGCCATGGCGGCCAGCGCGCTGACGGCCGGCGCGGCGCTGCTGAACATGCCGAACACGCCTTGCGGCAAGCGGCGCAGGGCGAAGATTTCCAGCGAATACGGCAAGGCGCTGGACAGCATGGCAATGGCCAGGCCCATCAAGGCAATCGACGGCGCCAGCAGGGCCGTGCCCGAGTAGGTGATGCCGATGGGCACCGTCACCATGGCCGCCACCGTCATGCCCCAGGCCACGGCTTGGCCGCCCTGCAAGGTCGAGGCCCGCTTGCCGAAGATGATGTACAGGGCCCAGCACAGGGCCGCCCCCAGCGCATACGCCACGCCCACAGGGTCCAGGCTGCCCGGGTTGCCCTGCAGGGGCAGCAGCAGATACAGGCCGAACACGGCACACGCGACGGCCAGCAAATCGCGCGGCCGGCGCGACGACAGCATGGCCACGGCCAGCGGCCCCGTCACCTCGATGGCCACGGCGATGCCGATCGGTATCAGCGCAAACGCCCGGTAGATCAATAAATTCATCAGCCCCAGCACGGAACCGTAGACGAGCAGATTCAGCACATCCTTGCGCGTCAGGCGGTAGCGCCAGGGCCGGAAGATGGCCAGCAGGATCAGCGCCGAAAACCCCACCCGGTACGCCGTAATCCCCTCGACGCCGATGACGGGAAACAGATTCTTCGCAATCGCCGCCCCCAGATTGACGGAAATCTGCCCTCCCAGGACGGCCAGGGAAGGGAGCAGGATGCTGTCGGAGAGGGGGGAGGTCGAGGCGGGGGAGGTCATGGGGCGCCATTTTAATACGCAACAGGCTGCTAGTCGCTGGCAGATCTGCAACGGACGGCATTTATCCGCCCGTACTGGCTGCAATGGGCTGCAAAGCGGAGCGGCACTGTTGTAATAGTGCAAGTATTTTCTGTTAATGCTATTCTGCCGGTACCGTACTGATCAGTGGGATGCCGCCACCGATTCTTTGTCTCTATGGAGCCGCTCTATGAATTGCAAAAGCATGGCAGTTACCGTCGCCTTGGTGTTTGCCGCCGGCATGGCTGGAGCACAGGCCTTGCCGCCGCAGGCGCAATTGCCTGCCTGGGCAACGCAACAGCTCGACAGGCTGGCCAAACGCGAAGCGATCGAAGTGAGCGCGCGCATGAACCCGTTTGTCCTGCGCGGCGATTTCGATGGCGATGGCATGGAGGATCTGGCCGTGCTCGTCAAGAACAGGGATAGCAAGAAGGAGGGCATCGCCTTCCTGTTCAGGCAAAAGACGGCACCCCTCATCGTCGGTGCCGGACATGCCTTGTCCAGCGGCGGCGACGATTTCGCCTGGCTGGAAGTGTGGCAGGTGGAAGACAAGGGATCGTTGCAGCACAGCTATCATGAAAAATCCCTCAAGCTGAAAACGGATGGAATCGTGGTGGCGAAAGAGGGTTCTGCCAGTGCCTTGATCTATATCAAGGGCGGCAAGGCGTTTTGGCAACAGCAGGGTGATTGATGGATTGCCCGAGCATATCCGCTGGCTGGCAAGCAGTCCACGGGAATGGGCAATATCCTGGATCGGCATGAATTGAGAATATGACAGCACTGGCAGTGGATTTCGTTGCATCCTACACCCCCTCATCCGAAGCGAAAATTGCCTTTGCCTGGAATGGCAGGCATGGGGCCGATTTCGACGATGCCAACATGGCGTTTCGCACGGTGATAGGCAATTATTTCGAAGAGCATGCGCAGGCATGCTCCTTGCCGCTGATTGCCGCCCTGTACCGCGCGGAGACGCAGTGGGCGAAGGAAGCCTGGTGCGTCAGGAGCGTGGTGGCTGAATTGGCGCAGGAACTGCTGCAGCGCGGTGGCGTCGCTTATCTCGATGTGTACCTTGCCGGCGCATGCTGCGGCATGGATGCCTGTATGGAATCGGGGAATATTTCGCTAAGCAAGACGCGTTGCGAAGAGCTGCTGGCCTATTGCAAGGCCTCTGCATTCAACGCCGAGGCCGGTCTCCGGGAACGATGGACCATGCTGGCACAGCGCTTTGCCTGCCTGCTTGCCGGTGCGGCATGATGATGTTAATGAGGGAACGATTGAGAGAAGCAGTTAAGGGGCAATACGGGAAGAAACTCGTCGGATGCACGATGCCGGCGCTCGCCCTGGCTGCCAGTTGCGGCGCCCGCGCGGCGGAGCCTGAAACCGTTGCAACATTGGCGATGCAGTTATTCCTCGGCGTTTGCGTGCCTTCCCAAGGGGATGTGCAGCAGATCGAAGCGGCAGTCAGGCGTGTGAAGCTGGTCGAGGTGATGTCAAAAGAGGCGCGGGCACTGCCGGATGATGTGCCTGGCAAGTCCTGGTCCACGAGCGAAACAGGCGGCCGCTTTACGGTAGTTGCCACGCAGCCGCAAACCTGCGCCGTTGTGGTGAAACAGATAGCTCCAGCCGATTTGACGCGCGAGTTTGAACGGTGGCTTCCTCCGGCGAGCACCGGCTACACGGTGATGCAGAAAGCCGAGGACCGGCAGGGTGATATGGCGACCTCGTCTTACGCCATTTTGCGCGAGGGGCGGCTCAAGTACAGCTGGGTGCTGCGCATGTCCTTGACCCAGCCGGGCGCGACGGGAACGCTTTCCGTGCGTGCCGCTGTACCCTGACTTATTACGATGGAGTAGTATTGAATGTATGTATTTAGTATCGGCGACACCAATTTTGCCGTGGATGCCGCGAAATCGCGGATCAGCGTGGCGGCACTTGCCAATGGCATGCGGGAAATTAATATCACGATCGAGGCCGACGACGATGAGTTCATGCGGCTGACGGAAGACGACGACGCACCGTGGTCGTGGGCGCTGTATCCGCCGTCATTCTCTTTGCACGGTTTGCTCGTCGCGGGAATGGATGCCGCGCCCCTGCACGGGCTGGCCGTCGATGCCAGCAGTACGGACTGTGAATGCAGTCTCTACATGATGGAATACCGCGATGTGGCGGACCTGTGCCTGGTGGAACTGTCGGCGCAGCGGCTGGCGCTGACGGGCAAAGTGGATTTTTTTGGCGACAGCATGCCCTTCGCCATCGATCTGCCGCGCGCGGCCTAGCACCTGTCTGTCGCGCGGCGGCAGGGGCGGCCTGTGCGGACCGCCCCCGTGTCACTAGTCCAGCTTCAAGGCCTTCGCCACATCCCCCCACGCCACATACTTGAAGTTCTGCGGCCCATCAGGCAAGCGCTTGTAGCCGTCCTGGATCACCAGCATGCCTTGCGCGTACGCGCCGCCCAGGTTGGCGGACGTGACGTCGAGGCCGTCCGTTTCCGAGGTGCCGTCGATGCCGGCGGGTAAATTGAACCCCACCTTGAAGCGGCCGCGCACCTTGTACGGCGCTTGCGCGTCGAGTACCACGTAGCTGCTGTCGCCCTGGCTGGAAACGATCAGGTAACCCGTGTTGGCCTTGGCGCCAGGCTGGCGGTAGATGGCCATGCCTTCCACGTCGGCCGTCAGGTGCGCGCCCACGGGCAAGACCATGGCGAGCGCGTCCGGCTTGGCGGCGTCGGCCGAGGTGGTCCACACGCCGCGCGTTTCCTCGCCCAGGAACAAGCGGGCGTTGGCGTCGTCGGCCACGCAGCCTTCCGGTTGCGTGGCAACCTTGAAGCTGCGCAAGAGGGTGGCGCTGAACTTGTTGCCTTCCAGGCCGATGCTGTACTGCTGGAAGGTGCCGTCCTTGTCGTTGATGAACGCTTGCACGCCGCCGCTGGCCGGCTGGTACAAGCACATGCCGTAGATGCTTTTCAATCCCGTAGGGAAGCGGCCCGCTTCCGCCACCACGCCATCGGCATTGATGGTGAACAGCATCATGCTGTTGTCGTCGCGCTGGGTGGCCACGGCCAGGTCGACCTTGCTGCCATTTAATTGGATATTCTGCCGCACGTCGACGTTGTTCAGGCGGCCCACTTCCAGCAGCTGTGTCTGCTTGCCTTGCAAGTCGTAGACGAGCAGTCCCTGTTTCTTGTTGGTGCCCAGGATGCGGGCGTCGGCGGGATTGCTGGACAGCCAGATGGCCGGGTCGTCGGCCGCGTCGCCCTGGCGCGCCATCGGTTCCGTCTGCGCTTGCGGGGCGATGATGGCGACAGGGGACTGCATTTCCGCCTTGCCCGTCCATTTCAAGGGCCGCGCTTGCCAACCGTTCTTGCCGCGCAGTAGCAAGGAATCCTTGTCCAGCGCCAGCTGGCTGTCGCCCTTGCGCACGTTTAAGGCCACGGCTTGGGCTGGCTGCGCCATCCATTGACTTCCCTGGCGGGCGTACAGATGCAGCTTGTCTGCCTTGCCGTCGAGCACAGCCACGCCACCGGGCAGCACGGCCAGCGCGCCGGCGCCGCCGTCCAGCTGGCCATACGGCTTGCGCAGGGCCACCACTTCGCGCTTGCCCATGCCTTCGGACTCCGCGTCATACGCCCACACGCCCATGCCGGACTCGCTCACCAGCAGGCGCTGGGCGCCATCGTCGGCCCGGCAATGTTTCGCGTGCGGCGGCAAGGCCAGTTTGCGCACCAGCTGGCGCTGCTCGCCCTGCATCACCCACTGTTCCGCTTGCCCATCCTTGCCGATCAAGAACAGATGGGCTAGCTGTTGGGCGTCGCGGTACAGACACGACGCTTCCACGGAAAACGTGGGCACGGGAAACGGCGCCAGCTGGACCAGTTTGCCGGCCTGCACGTCCACGGAGACGGGCAGGGGGCGCTGCGTGTCCGCTTCCAGGAACACGGCCAATATTTGATTGCCGTCAAGGCGCGTGTCGAGCTGCTTGGCGCGCACGGCGATGCGGTCCTGTTCCTGGCCCGCAGCGTTGAACAGGCGCAAGCCGTACTTGTCGAGCAGCAGCCAGCCGCCGCCGGGCAGGCGCGCCAGTTCTTCCGCTTCCTGCGTGAAGGAAGGGGCGGCTTGGGCAGGGGCCGCTTGTGCCGTGCCCGCGAGGCAGAAGGCAGCCAGCAAAGCGCTGCAGAGTAGGGTTTTTTTCATGGTATTGGAAATCATCATCAGAAGGCGCTGGCTTTCAGGCTCACTTTAAAGGTGCGGCCATATTGTTCGTTCTGCACGTTGTATTGCTTCGTGCCCTGGTAGACATAGTATTTTTCGTTGTTCAGGTTGGCTGCCTCGAACACGAGCTGAAATTGCTTGCTGATCTGGTAGGACAGCGAGAAATCGAGCTGCTTCTGGCTGTCGACGATGCGGTCCTGGCTTTGGTCGAGGATATCGCCGCCCATTTCCAGCAGATACGGCGACTTGTAGTTGAGGGCCAGGCGGGCGCTCACGGGTCCCGTTTCATAGCCCAGCATCAAGTTCATCACCTGGTTCGACTGGCCCGGCAGGCGGATGTCGCGGTTGATCTGCTTGTTGCTCGCCTTGTCGAAGCGGCCGATTTGCGCGCTCGAGGTGCTCAGGGTGCCGTTGACGCCCACGAGCATTTTGTTGAACGGCGCCGGCAGCATGCGCAGCGGCTGCATGTAAGCCAGTTCGATGCCTTTGACCTTGGCCGCGTCGCCATTTGCATACGAGGTGGCTGTCGTGTAGCCTGCCCACTGGCCCGTGCCGGCCAGGTTCGTCGTGTAGGTGAAGTTCTTGATGTCCTTGTAGAATCCGTAGGCCGACATCACGCCGTCGTTGCCCAGCACTCTTTCGATGCCCAGGTCCAGGTTGTTTGCCTTCAAGGGTTTCAAGTCCGGGTTGCCGATCACGGCTTCCGTATTGCTGGCCAGGCTGATGCCGGGCGCCAGCTGGCTGAAGTTGGCGCGCACCACGGCTTGCGTCCAGGCGGCCCTCACGCTGGTATGTTGATCCACGTCATAACGGGCTTGCAGGTTCGGCAGCCAGTTGGTGTAAGAACGTTCGCGCGTCAAGGGCGTGGCCACGCCGGCGCTGTCCACTTGCGAACCTGCCGCCTCGAAACTGGTGCGTTCGGCGCGCACGCCGCCCAGGATGTGCCAGGCGTCGAAGTCGTAGCTGTTCTGCACATACATGGCGTTGATGTCTTCATGCATGCGGTAGTCGTTGATGATGGATTCCGTGGCCAGGCGCGCCTTGTCGCGGTCCAGGCCCGCCACGCGGGCGCGGATCAGGGCCGGGTCCAGCGCCACGCCGATGTTGCCCAGGTCGTAGTCAAGGTGGTGGCCTTGCACGAAATTGCTCATCGAGGTGGAACCGGCGCCCCAGTAATTGCCGCTCGTGGCCTTGCTGCTGTTATACGCCCATTGATCCGTGTCATTGGTCTTTTCACGGCGGCTGACTTTCGCGCCGAATTTCAGCGTGGCGATGTCGAACTTGCGTGTCAGGTCGATGCGCGCGTGGTGTTCGTTATCTTTCGAGTAGCGCTTTTGCAGGGTGATGGCGTTGAGCGCGTAGCTGGCCGGGTCGTACAGCGAGGCGGGGCCGCTCAGCAATGGTTGCTCGGTGCCATTGAAACTGATGCCGGCGAAATTGCTGATGCCGCGGAAACGGCCATCGTTCAAGGATTCCGGCGTGTCTTCCGTGGCGCGGCTCAGGCCGCCTTTTACGTCCAGGGTCCAGTCGCCCGATTTCTGCTGCGTGCCCAATACCAGGGAGCGCACTTGCTGCGTGTACTTGCGCTGGCGGATGCGGCGCTCGGCGCGCGCGCTGGCGGTCTGGTCTTCCGCCAGGCTGCCGCCCGCGATATTGCTGATGGTCAAACGGTCGCGCACTTCATTGTCGGAAAATTCGCTGACGAACGAGCGCAAGAACCAGCTGTTGCCCGCTTCCGGGCGGTAATCGAGATTGACGGCCAGGGCGCCGCGCTTGCGCACGGGCAGGTAGTCGCGCAATTCCAGGCCCGACAATTTACTCTTGCTCCAGGCGCCGCCCGTTTCCACGTCATCCGAGCCGAACGAGCGCTTTTCCGCACTCAGGCCGGCGGCCACGCCCAGCTTGCCATCGAGGAAGCGCTGGGCCCACAGGGCGCCGCCGCCGGGGCTGGTCTTGCCCGTTTTTTCATCATGGCTGGCGCCCACATTGGCCGACAGCAGCTTGCCCGGCAAGTCGAAGGCGGACAGCGATTTGACTTCGATGGTGGCGCCCAGCGAGTTGGCGTCCATTTCCGGCAGCAAGGTCTTCGACACTTCCAGCGTGCGGATCAGGCCTGCAGGCAGGATGTCCAGCGCCACGGCGCGGCGGCCCGCTTCCGGCGACGGCACCAGCGCGCCGTTGATGGTCACGGCATTCAGGTCCGGCCCCAGGCCGCGCACCGTGATGTAGCGGCCTTCGCCCTGGTCGCGCTGCACGGAGACGCCCGGCAAGCGGGCCAGCGCCTCGGCCGCATTTTTATCGGGCAAGCCGCCGATATCGTCGCTGCTGATGACGCTGATGATGTTGTCGGCTTTCTCTTGCGCGGCGATGGCGTTGCGCAGGCTGGCGCGCTGGCCGCTGACGACCACGGTGGCGGCTGGCTGGTCATCGTCCTGGGCTTGCGCCTGGGCCTGGCTGGTGCCGCTGAACACGGCCATGATGGCCAGGGTCAGGGCCGTCAGGCGCAGCGGGGAGGGGAACGAAGTGTGCATGGTTTTCATGGTGGGCTCGGTTAGGGGGAAGGAACGGGGCGGATTCTAGGCAGCAAATATGACGGTTGCGTGACAGGCAACGGTGGGCCGCCGTGAAAACCACGGCGTGGGGCCGCTTTCCGGCCAGAAATGAACCTTGGTGAGCTGAAATGACCTGCCAGCGCAGGGCGCATGGGCAATGGCTTGCCGGATTTGCATCGGCCGGGCTGCGAATGATGAGCCGTTTGCACCTGCCGCACGGGCGTGGGGCATGTCATCGTGCCGTCATGGGCGGGCGCTATCGTGGCGACAGCACCACTTTTAAAGGTTCCCCACATGCTGCCGTTGCACCGTAACAGCCTGATTGCCGCCGCGCTGGCGTTGCCTCTGTTCTTTTTCCTGTACGCCACACTTGGGCACGTTAAACCGTTTGCCATCTGGAAGTGGATGGATATCGTCTGCGAAGGCGGCACGGCCGTCATGGCGGGCATCTGGTTCTTGTTTACCCTCAGCAGCCGTCCCCGCGGCCGCGTGACGAGCCTGATCGCGGGCGGCCTGTGCGCCATCATGCTGGGTTCCTGGGCTGATTGCCTCGATGAATTCTTTGCCGTCGATAAGAGCGCCGTGTGGGATAACTGGCTGGAAGCCTTGATTCCGTTCGGTATGCTGGTGCTGACGATCGGCATGTATTACTGGCGCCAGGAACAGTTTCGCCTGAACGAACACCTGCAAAAGCGCGAGCGCCTGTTCCGCGACCACCGCGCCTTCGACCGCATCACGCAGCTGGCCGACGCCAGCTACCTGCGCACGCAGATGCGCCTGGAGCAGGAGCGCCGGCCCGGCCTCGACTGCGCCCTGGTCTTGCTCGACATCGACAGCTTTCACCTGATTAACCGCGAATACGGCCACCGCGAAGGCGACCGCGTGCTGCAAGCCGTGGGCCATATGCTGTTGCTGAACTTGCGCAATGACGATTTGCTGTGCCGCTATGCGGGCGACCGCTTCGCCGTGCTGATGCCGGGCGTGTCGCGCGAAGATGCGGCCGCGAAAGCGCGCCACCTGTGCGCGATGGTAGGGCAGATGCGCCACCACACGAACGACAACCGCGAAATCCGCCTGAGCCTGCGCCACGCCTGCGCGCTGACCGATGGCGTGCCGGAAGTGGTGCTTGCGGAACTGAGCCGTGCCGTGGAAACGCCGCGGCCCGGTTCCGCGGTCAATGCCGCCGCGCCTGCCTGATGCTCCTGAACCAGCAAGGCGACCCCAGCATCGCGGCCCACCACCAGCCCGCGCTGGTACTCGATTATGCGCGCAGCCGCGAGCTGGCCACGGCGCCCCTGCTCAAGGGGACGGGCCTCGATGGGGGGCCGCTGCCGTCCGCGGAAAGCCGGGTCAGCGCCGCGCAATACCTGCAATTGCTGGCCAATGTGGCGCGCGGCCTGGACAGTGCCGACACCAGCTTCATGCTGGGCCAGCAAATGCTGCCCGGCCATTACGGCGCGGCCAGCCACGCCTTGCTGCAGGCGCAGAACCTGCGCCAGGCCTTGCACATCCTGTGCGGATTCCATACCTTGCTGTGTCCGCTGCTGCAGCCCCGCGTGCGCGAGGCGGGCGACATGCACGTGCTGTACTGGACGGACGCGTTCGGCGCGCCGAGCCAGCTGCCTTTTCTGGTGGAAATGCACATGACGGCGCTGGCGGCCATGTGCCGCTGGCTGGCGGGGGAATCCTTGCCCTGGCGCTTCTGCTTCAACCGGGCGCGGCCCCGTCACGTGGAGCAGCATGAGGTGCACCTGGGCCAGGCGCTGCGCTTCGATTGCCAGGTCGACGCCATGCTCATCGATTCCAGCTGGCTCGACAAGCCCTGGCCGCGCGGCAATGCCACGGCGGCCGCGCTGGCCTTGCGGGCGGCGGCTCTGGCGCCCGTGCCTGCCGCCAGCCTGCTGGGCGCGCTGTACGACTATCTGCTGGCCAATATCCGCTGCGCGCCCACCCTGGAGCGCACGGCGCAGGAGTTTGGCGTCAGTCCCGCCACGCTCAAGCGCCACCTGGCGCGCCATGGCACGCATTTCCAGGCCGAACTGGACCAGGTGCGCGCGCACAAGGCCATCTACCTGTTCCAGGCGCATGGCTACGACAACGACGCCGTGGCCGCCTACCTCGGCTTTCATGATGCCACCAACTTCCGCCGCTCGTTCAAGCGCTGGACGGGGCAAACGCCGCAGTTGCTGCGTCACGCGCTGGCCCTGTTCGTGGCCGGATGAACGGGGGCGTTGCGCGCCAGCGCCACTGACAGTCGTTCCGGAGGGAACAATTGCCCGTTCTGCTACATCCATAGTACACTCGATCAGAGAGCGAACAGACGCGCTTTGAGGCGATCCGGCAAGGCGTCAAACGACGCCGTAACGCCGCCATACCGATGGCGGGCCGGCGGCGATGACCGGTGTGCCGTGCCTTAACCCAGCCTGGAAACTGGCGTCCCCAGTGTGGCGCGCCGGAAACCGGGCAACTTGATAATGCTCAATCGTGTATTCACAATCGCAGATCGATCCAGTCGTCAGTTTCCGCAACACCCAGGGTGAGGCGGTGCGCGGCACGATTTTCAACTTGCAGCGCAATTCGCTGGTCATGGAAATCTACAATCCATACTCGATTGTGCAGGTCAGCGAGGTGCTCAATGACGTGACGGTGCGCATGGGGGCGAAGAACGCCTACGTGGGCAAGGCCGTCGTCATCAGCAGCGTCAACACGGGCCTGACCGCCATCGTTTCCGTGACCCTGATCGACGAGTGGCGCGAGCTGAGCGACGTGGTGGTGGTCAAGGGCGCCGTGCAGAAAGAGTCCAGCGCCTTTGTCGCGGGCTGGGGCGAGCGCTTCCGCATCCGCCGCGACTACCAGATCGTCGTCAACGAAATGCGCGCCTTCCTGTCGGAAGTGGCGCGCTGGGTCGAGCAGGTCGACTTGTCGGACTCGCTGCCCAAGGAAAACGGCCGGCTGCGCCCCGATATCTTCGACGAGCTGGCCCTGCCGCTGATGGAGCAAACCCAGCTGTACCTGCGCCAGCTCGAGGTGGAAGCGTCGCTCGTCGAGGAAGAGCGGGCGCCGGCCCATCGCGCGTTTGCCCAGGCGGCCCTGCATCCGCTGATCCTGCGCGCGCCGTTCGTCTTCCGCACGTTTACCAAGCCGCTCGGCTATGCGGGCGACTACCAGATGGTCAACCAGCTGCTGGACGATCCGCGCCAGGGACCGAGCACCTACTTTCAGATCGTCAATGCCGCCTTCCTGCAGGCGGCCGTGGCCACGGCGCACCGCAACCGCATCGATATCCTGGCGGAATTCCTCGCGCAGAAGGCGGCCGCGGCCCGCGCGGCCGGACGCGTCTACAAGGTGCTCAACGTGGGCTGCGGCCCCGCCATCGAGGTGCAGCGCTTCCTGGAAACCTGCCCCGATGCGCAGTGGCTGGCCTTCGAGCTGGTCGACTTCAGCAGCGAGACCCTGGACTGGACGCGCGCGCGCCTGACCAGCATCATGCAGCGCACGGGGCGCGTGGTGGAAATCGACTATGTGCACGACTCCGTGCACAACCTGCTCAAGCGCCGCCATGGTTCGGGCGCCACGGGCTTGCCCGGCGTTTTTGACGCCGTGTATTGCGCCGGCCTGTTCGACTATCTGTCGGACAAGGTCTGCGCGCGCCTGCTGCTGCACTTCGCCTCGCGCGTGGGGCCGGGCGGCCGCCTGCTGGTGACTAACGTGCACGCCGATAATCCGGGCAAGTTCGGCATGGAGCACCTGCTGGAGTGGCATTTGATCTATCGCAATGAGGCGGGCTTGGCGGCCTTGCTGCCCGAACATGCGATCGAACCGAAAATCTATGTCGACGCGACGGGCGTGAATGTGTTCGCGGAAGTGAGCATTCCTTGATGGACACTCCAGGCCTGCACGCCGGCTACACGGCCGTTCTGCGCGACTTTCGCCTGGAATTCAGCCGCGGCGGGGCCTACACGGGCATCGTGCTGATCCTGCTGGGCATGGGCCTCGATTCGGCCCTGTATCCGGACAAGCAGTCGGCGTTCACAGGTGCGCGCATCCTCGTCTCGGTGCTGATCTTCTGTGTCGTGCTGGCCATGCGCACGCGCTGGGCGCAAGACCGCATCCAGGGCCTCACCTTTGTCTGGCTGATCCTGCCGCAGATCATGATCGCCTGGATGATCGCCGTCACGGAAGGCGCCACCTCGATCTATTACGTGGGCATGACCCTGGCCATCTATTCCTCGGGCATCGTGCTGGCTTTCGGCTTGTGGCAGAATATGGTTTTCGGCGCCGTCTCCTGCCTGCTGTACGTGGCCGCCTGTGCCTGGCATGCGGGCGGCTTCGACCTGGCGGGCACGTTTGTCGTCAATTGCCTGTTCCTCATCATGTCGGCCAGCATCAGCGCCGTGTTTACCTACTTCAATGAGCGTGCCCGCTTCATGCTGTTCCAGCTGAAGGCGGAAGTGGCGCAAAAGAACACGCAGCTGGAAGAAACGAATAAAAGCCTGGCCGATATCAAGGGGCAGATGCTGCAGCAGGAGAAAATGGCCGCCATCGGCACCCTGGCCGCGGGCATGCTGCATGAAGTGAACAATCCCGTGAATTTCTGCATGATGGCCATCGAGGTGGCCATCGAGGACCCGGCCGCCAAGCAGAGCGCGCTCGTCAGCGAATGCCTGGCCGACGCCAAGCAGGGCATGCTGCGCGTGCAGCACATCGTTTCCGACTTGAAGACCTTTGCCTACCGCAAGAGCGGCAACCAGCTGGAAACGGGGCATTTCCAGTTCCGCAGCGCGCTTGACGCGGCCATCCGCCTGGTGGGGCATGAAACGAAGAATGTCAGCATCAGCCACGACTTGCCCGTCGACACCCTGGTGCGCGGCGACGAGGCCGCCATCGTGGGCGTGCTGATCAATTTGCTGGGCAATGCCGTGCTGTCCATGCGCAAGGGCAATGCGCCCCCGTTCGAGATCCGCATCACGGCCCACTGGGAAGAAAACCGCCTGCGCATCAGCGTGCGCGACAACGGCCCCGGCATCGCCCCGGAAAACCTGGCGCGCGTGTTCGAACCGTTCTTTACCACGCGCGAAGTGGGGCAGGGCCTGGGATTGGGCCTGAGCATCAGCTATGGCGTGATCGAGCGCCATGGCGGCACCTTGAGCGCCGAAAGCGAGCTGGGCAAATGGGCCAGCATGAATTTCGACTTGCAGCGCTCCGACTGGGAGGGCCGTTAGCATGGACAACGATAGCCGCGCCAGCGTGCTGTACGTGGACGACGAGGCGCTCGCCTGCAAGTATTTCGAGCGCGCCGCCGCCTCGCGCTACCGCGTGCTGACGGCGCAGAGCGTCGATGCGGCGCTGGCCTTGCTGGAAGACGAGGCCGCCCACGTCGACGTGCTGGTGACCGATTACCGCATGCCGGACCGCCTGGGAAGCGAGCTGCTGCAGGAAGTGGCGCAGCGCTATCCGCACATCGTCTGCATGCTGGTGACGGCGTACGCGGACAAGGACGTGCTGCTGGAGCTGATCAATGGCGGCTCGCTGTTCCGCCTGCTGGAAAAGCCGCTCGACCTGAACGCCATGCAGACGGCGCTGCAGCTGGCCGTGCAGACGGGCCGCGAGCGCGTTGCGCGCCGGCAGGGCCTGGTGGCGATGGAGGAATCGCTGGCCTTCCTCGCGCATGAATTGAACACGCCGCTGGCGGCCATCGCCAATTTTGCCCGCGGCATTGCGCGGCGCGCGCAGGCGGACTCCGCGCCGCAGGCCGAGATCGGCGAGGCGGCTGCCTTGATGCACGACAATGCGCGCTATTGCCTGTCCGTGCTGGCCAGCTTTGTCGACACGGTGCGCCTGGCCAGCGCGGGACCGGGCATGCAGGGCGGACGCAGTGCCGGCAGCGCGCGCCAGCTGCTGGCCGCCTTGCTCGACAGCTATCCCTTGAGCACGGCCCAGCGCGCCGCCATCACGGTCGAGCAGGGCGAGGATTTCGCCATTGCCGAGTCGCCCAATTGCGTCGCGTTGATACTCTCATCGGTGCTGGCCAATGCCTTGCGTTCGGCCGGCGAGCAAGCTCACCCGGCCATCGGCATCCGCATCGATGCCGGCCGCATCCAGGTGCGCGACAATGGCGCAGGCATCGCGCCCGACATTGTCGAGCAGCTGTTGATCGACCCCGTCAGTGCCAGCGGCGACGAGAGCAAGGGCTGGGGCATGGTGTTCTGCCACCGCATGATGCAGTCGTTTGGCGGCAACCTCGATATCGCCACCGAGTTTGGCAATTCCACCACGGTAACCCTGAATTTTCCAGTACATATAAGGAACGAGCATGATTGACGCCAATCTGCGTTTACCGGCTCAGCTTGAGCCGGCGCAAGGCTTGCCGACGATACTCTATGTCGATGACGAGGCCAACGCCCTCAAATATTTTCAGCGCGCTATCGGGCCGCTGGCCAACGTGCTGACGGCCACCTCGGTCGAGGAGGGCAAGCGTATCCTCGACGAGCAGGCCGACCGCATTGCCGTGCTGGTGTCGGACCAGCGCATGCCCGGGGCCTACGGCAACGAGCTGCTGTCCTATGCCTGGGACCGCCATCCGCATATCGTGCGCATCCTGACCACCGCGTATTCCGAGCTGGAGCACACGGTGGAAGCCGTCAACCAGGGGCAGATCCACCGCTACATCCAGAAACCGTGGGATATCGCGGCCCTGCGCATGGAATTGAAGCAGGCGCTGGAACTGGCGCGGCTGCGCAATGAGCACGCCCAGCTGCTGCGCGAAAAACTGATGGTGCGCCAGCGGCAAGCCGTGGCCAACCGCATCGGCACCCTGTACGCGCTGTGCGCCAGCCTGGCCGGCCCGGAACAGCAGCTGCCCGTGGAAGCGTATCTGTCGGCCGCCCTGACGGCCGGCGTCACGCCGCCCGAGCCGGACTGGCTGCTGATGGATTATGCCGACCTGGTCAGTTCGGAAGCGTTCCGCGGCACGGCGTTTGCCGCCGCCGTGCGCCAGCAGCTTGACGCACTGGAGCGCGAGCATCCGGGGCGGGGCGTGGAGCAGGCGGTCGACATGCTGCTGCCCGCGTTTGGCGCGTCGCTGCAAAACCAGGGCGGCACGGCGCTGTTCCTCGATGGCCGGCAGCTGACGGAATTCCTGGAAACGCCCACCACCATGCCCGTCTCGCCCACCCACGCGTTCTGGCTGGCCAGCCTGCTGTGGCTGGCGCGGCGCGGCTGGTCTTTGCAGCTCAGCAAGACGGAGCAAGGCTTGCAGGGCAAGGTGGTGCAGGCTGAACCGGCGCTCACGCCGGACCACCTGGCGGCCTGGATCGAGCAGTTCTGACGGCGCGCCCTTGCGGCAGAGCACGCTGTAAGGGCGCGCACCATGAAAAACAGGGCCGCGCGGGCCCTGTTTTAGCTTGCGTAGCGCGGGCTTAGCGCTCTGCCGCCGCTTTCAGGTTGATCAGGCCCTTCTCGAAATCCTTGCCGATCATCCTGTCCATGCTGACGAAGACCGTCATGACCTTGCTGACGTACGGGCTGGGGCCCGTCATGGTCCAGTTCACCTTGGTACCGTCGCCCTCGGGCGCCATGCTGAAGGTGGTGGTGTTATGGCTTTCAAACGGCTTGAGGAAGTCCAGCTTGATGACGGTGCGCTCGGGCTGGGCCGCTTCCGTGATTTCCATGCGGCCGGCGCCCACCTTGTCATTGCCTTGCCACGCATATTGCGCGCCCAGGCCGTTGGCCGGTCCCGTAAACGTGCGGCGCATGGCCGGATCGAGCTTTTCCCACGGCGACCAGGCGGCCCAGTAGTGGAAATCCGTGATCAGGCCGGCGATTTTCTCGGGCGGGGCCTTGATGGTGATTTCACGCTGGACACTGAAGGTGTCGGGTTTGGTGGTGGCATAGCCGAGGATGGCGGCGACGACGACGACGATCAGCAGCAGGGTTTTTTTGATCATATGCTCTCCAAATCTTGAATGGTCGATGCGAACGAATCAAGGCAATCTTAGCAGATATGAATGGCTGTGCGCTGCTTGTTGGCCTTTATTTGCGCCAGTTCGGTGCAGGGCCGCCTGCGCGCGCGCCTGCATGCCCGTTCGCCGCCGCGCACGCCAGGTTCATGCCGGTTTGTGGCGGGCGCCGCCGTCCGCTAGAATGCTGGCCTGCAAAGATTTCAAAGGGAAATATGATTCATCGATCGATCGCCAGGCTGACCCTGGCGTGCGGCCTGCTGGCTTCCGCCTTTGCCGCGAACCTGGCGCATGCCGATGCCTGTCCCGCCCATTATGTCGATGGCCGCAAGCCGGAAATCACCAACCCCAAGCTGGATGTGGCGACCAAAGAGCTGTGCTACACGGTGTTTGGCGTGATGCACTCGGGTATCACGCGCACGCCCCTGTGGTCGGCCGAACACTTGACGGCGAACAATCTCGAAGCGGCGCAGGACCTGTCGCGCGAAAACTCCTTCCATGCCGAACGCCAGCTGCCCGCCGCCCAGCGCGCGGAACTGGCCGACTATGCGCGCAGCGGCTTCGACCGTGGCCACATGGCGCCGAACGGCGACATGCCGGACCGCAAGAGCCAGCGCGACAGCTTTACCTTGGCCAACATGGTGCCGCAAGACGCGCGCAACAACCGCTATGTGTGGGCCGGCATCGAAGGCGCCGTGCGCAAGATGGCGAAGAAAGAGGGCGACCTGTACGTGATCACGGGGCCGGCTTTTATCGGCGGCAACCTGCGCAAGGTGGGAAGAGTCATCGTGCCCAGCCATCTGTACAAGGCCGTGTACAGCCCGCGCCAGCGCGCCGGCGCCGCCTATTTCATTGAAAACGTCGATACCAAGGCGTATGAAGTGCTGAGCATTGCGCAACTGGAAGACAGGATCGGCATCGATCTGTTACCGTCGCTGACGCGGCAGCAAAAGCTGCGCATGCTGAGTTTGCCGAAGGTCAATAGCAAGTCCAAAAAATAATCCGCTTGAGAGGAAGTCATATGTGCGCAAAGAAATTCGTCCCCTACGCCAATGAAAGCGATGTGCTGGAAATCGGCGGCCTGAGCATCGAAAACCGCGTCGACCGCATCAGCATCAGCGGCGACATCGACCTGACCCTGGACAAGCCGGGCCTGGCGCTGGCGAAACAGCTGCAAAAACTGCTGGGCGACGTGGTGGCGCAGCTGGAAAAGCAGGAACTGCCCGACCAGCTGCCGCCGCCCCAGGTGATGTCGGTGGCCAACCCCTTCGAGTGACCGTCTACGGCGCCGCCTTGGCGGCGCGATAGTAGCCTTTCCGGCTGAGCTCTTCCGGCGCATTCGCCACTTCATACGCGCTCAGGGCGATGGCGATGGCCGAGTATTGCTGCGCCGCGCCGAAGGGATGCACGTTGTCGTACGTGTCGAGCACCGTGTGGTGCACGCGCGCATAGTCGAAATCGCCGAGCACGGTAAATTTCGGCGTCGGCACGCCATGCAGGCTGAAGACGGCGTCATCGCTGCCGGCTCTCGCGCTCATCGCCTTGCCGGCGTCGCGCGGCACGTCATTGATGGTCGCGGCGAAGCCGAACACGGGATGCACGTCTTGCAGGGCTTGCTCGACCCGCTCAAAGACCGGCTTCCACGCCGAGGGGACAGCGATGCCGTCGATGGCGCCAGGGCGGCCGTCGCGGTTGAGCATCATGACGATATCGTTCAATTCGCCCGCATGGCGCCCGGCAAATGCGAACGCGCCCTTGCGGCCGATCTCTTCCGCGCCAAAGGCCACCAGCATGATGGTGCGGCGCGGCCTGGCTCCGGAAAGCGCCAGCAGGCGCATCGCTTCCAGCATGGTGGCCACGCCGCTGCCATTGTCGGCGGCGCCCGTGCCGCCGTCGAAGCTGTCGAGGTGGGCGCCGATCAGCACGATTTCCCCGGCTTTTTGCGTGCCGGGAATGCGGGCAACGACGTTGTGATACGTCACCGGGCCCGGATAGAACCAGTTGCGGATGTCGAATTCCAGGGTGACCGGTTCGGCACGTTCCAGGCGCTGGCGGATGTCGGCGTATTGCGGCGCGGCCAGCTTGATGTCGGGCAGGGTGGGCAGGGCCGTCCACGTGGCGGGCGCCGCGCTGGCCGCATACAAGGGTTCTTCGCCCGCCTGGATGGTGCCCAGGGCCCCCGCCTGCATCAGCACCCGGGTGATGGCCCTGGGCTGGTGGAGGGTCTTGCCGTCGCGCCCGCCACCGCTGTTTTCGCCGCCGCTCAGCACCCATTTCCCCTTGAATTGCGCAGCGCGTGCCTGCGCCTCTTCCAGGGTGGCCGGCCCCAGGATGGCCAGGCCCTGCTGCACGCCGCGGGTGCCGGCCGTGTAGGCGGGCGTCGCCATGCGCAAGGGCTGTTCCCGGGGCGCCAGCATCCTGCCCGACCAGGGGCCGCGGTTGAAACCGACGGACATTTCACCGGCTTCTTCCAGTTCGGCTTGCACGCCCCATTGCCGCAGCTGCATGCGCGCCCATTGCGCCGCATGCGTGTAGGCGTCGCTGCCAGCCATGCGGCCGCCGAAGCGGTTGCTCAGGATGTCGAGCCAGTCCATCGCGCGCGGGTCGCTCGTGCCCAGCGCCACGATCCGGCGCGCCGTGGCGTCGCCCGAGGGAGATGGCGATGCCGCGATGCCGGCATGCCTGCCCGATAGCGTGGCCAGGAAGGCGGGCAACCGGTCCTGCTGGCGTGCCGCCAGCGCCGCATCCAGCTTCGCGGAACGGTGCAGCTTATCCTGGCGCAACAGGGTTTCGTAGGCGTGCAGCACGCCCTGCATGCCCGCCAGGTCGCTGGCGCTCCGCTGTGCTGCCTGATCCCCGTGTTCGATCTGGAAGGCCATCACGCTGACCATGTACTGGAAGCGCAGCGCTGCACGCGTGGCTGCCTGGGGTGCGGTGTTCAGCCAGTCATCGGACGTGCTGGCCGCCAGCGCGAGGTCGGGAATGGCATCGACCCATGCGCTGAGCCAGGCGCCGTCGCGCTGCTGCACGCCCAGGGGATCGTGCTGCGCCTCTTCTGCCATCCGCACCACGCGCGCGCGCTCGGCCGGCGTGGACGGGCCGCGCGCGCCGCTGCCTGCCGCCGGCGGCGCGGCCGGCTGCGGTGGCGCTACGTAGCGTTCCCGCAGCCGCGTTCCCGTCACGGGCTTGGGTTCGTTCTCATCGGTTTCGACCAGGCGTTCGCCGCTCAACACGCCACCTTGGGCTTGCAAGGTCCAGCGGATCGTCACATCGGCGCTGATGTCCTGG
The DNA here is from genome assembly GCF_009208755.1 of Janthinobacterium sp. FT14W. Classification (NCBI taxonomy): domain Bacteria; kingdom Pseudomonadati; phylum Pseudomonadota; class Betaproteobacteria; order Burkholderiales; family Oxalobacteraceae; genus Janthinobacterium; species Janthinobacterium sp. FT14W. The sequence goes on from NZ_WFLL01000004.1 coordinate 40,086, forward strand.
CCGTTGCGCCCCGTGCTGACGCGCTTGGCGCCATGCCTGAAGACGGTGCCAGCAGGGCCGGCCGTGCCATGCACCGTGCGCGGCGGCGAGAGCTGGCCCTGCTCGTCGAGCCAGGATATTGTCGCGCGCATGCCGTCCTGTTCTTCGGTTATGTCGAGGATGCCCGTGTCGATCAGGTCGACCTCGACGCCATTCGTCGTTGTCGTGCCCGTTGCTGTCTGGAACTGCCAATGTCCGGCAAGTGCCGGCGACTGGGCGTACAGGGCGCCCGGCAGCGCGGTAACGGCGAGGGTACAGCAGGCGTAAATGTGGGGCGGGAGCAGATGCATGGATATCCTTGTCCTGTTTTCACTCGGGGGTGTCGAAAACATTATGGGGATAAGCAGATTGCCCGGATGCGATTTCCGACCAAGGCGGGGATTTGCGGCTTGAAGGGGCGTTTTGCTGCGCCGAAGGCGGTCTGCAGGCGCATGCGACAACCGCATCCGACAAGCTGCATCGGACGAGGTTGATCGAGATCAAACGCTTATTTGGCGAACGCCTGCGCCGCCGGCGTGACGGTGACGGCTTCCGGCTTGATGCCCAGCTTCATCGCGCCGATGACCTTGTCTTCATCGAGCAGCGCCTGCGGCTTGTTGCCGTCGTACTTGATGGGAGAGAACGCGTCGCTGACGAGCTTATCCTTCAAGCCCGCCGCATCCTTGGCGACGATCACCACGGACAGGTTCTTCGCCGACAGGTGCTGCCGGATGGCGCGGTTGACGTCTTGTACCGTCAGTTTGGCCAGGCCGTCACGCATCAGCTTGGTGAACTCGGGCGTGCCATACCATTGCGAGTCGAGCGCATAGCCCAGCTGCTGGTCCTGCGTGGAGGTCATGACAAACACGTTCTTCATCAGGTAGTCGCGCGTGGTGGCGAAATCGTCCTGCGTCAGGCCGTTGTCGATGAGCTTGCCCAATTCCGTCAGGGCCACGCGCAGGGCGAAGTGGGCGTTGTCCGGCGCCACGGGGCGGATCCAGATCTCGAATAGCTGCGCCTTGCGGCCCAGGTTAGGATTCGGGAAGAACTGGTACATGCCGCGCGGGAAGGCTTCGATGTACGCGTAATCGCCGTAGTTCATGCCGCGGAGCTCGCGGATGCGCTGGTACAGATAGGAATTCGAGGCGCGGTGCTCGCCCAGCCACGTTTTCGCCAGCCACAGGGCGGGGAAGTCCGGGTGCGTGCGCGTCACGTCCAGCGGCAGGCCGAAGGAAATCGCCGTGGCGCGCGTGTTCTTTTCGATGATTTCCACTTCCAGGCCCTGCGCCTTGCGGCCCGCGGGTGTCACCGTGGCAGGCAGGCCGGGACCGGCCGGCAAGCTTGCCAGCGCCTGCGTCAGCGAAGCCGTCATGGCGTCGGAGACGTCGCCGGAAATGCCCACCTTGACGGCGCCTTGCGCATACGCGCTCTTCCAGAACTGCTTCACGTCGTCCAGGGTGATGGCGTCGATGCCGGCCACCGTGCCCAGCACGGGATGGCCGTACGGCGTGCCCGCGTAGACGTTCGTCTGCAGGCGCTCCTTGGCGAACTCCTCTTCGTTATTGTCCTTCAGGTCCAGCAGCAGCGCGTTGCGCTGCGCATCCTTCAGGCGGCGGAAGTCGTCCTCGCGGAAGCCGGGCGAGAGCAGCAGGGGCAGGGCGATGGCGTTGAACTGGGGCCAGTTATCCTTGTGGATGGAACCCGTAAACGTCGTCATTTCCTTGTCCGTCTGCTGGGAAAAGCTGCCGGCCAGCGGGAACAGGGCCTGGTTGACCTCGTCGATCTTGCGCTCGGACGAACCGCCCGACGCCACCATGGCGGCCGTCAGCGCGGCCAGGCCCTCCTTGCCCTGCGGGTCTTGCGCGGAACCGGCCTTGAACAGCAGCTTGTAGCGGATTTGCGGCAGCGCGGACTTTTGCACCAGCACGTCGAACTTCGCGGCCGAGGCGGCCGGCAGCAGGCTGGCCAGCGTCGGCGTGGCGGCGATGGCCGCGGCCATCGGCTGGTGCGACAGGGTGGTCACCACCAGGCCGTCGTCCGTCAGGTATTTGCGCGCGGCGGCCTGCAGGTCGGCCGGCGTGAGCGTGTCGATCAGGCGGTAGTACTGGTTGATGGTGGCGTACGAGCGGTCGAAATGCACGAAGGAGGCCAGGGTGCCGGCGATCTGTTCCGTGTTGTCGAGCGAGCGGATCAAGCCGTATTTTTCCGCCGACTTGGCGTCCGCCAGGTCCTTCTCGCTGACGGGCGTGTCGCGCAGCTGGGCCACGGTGGCCAGGATGGCGTTGCGCACGTAGACGGCGTCGTCGATGTTTTTCACGCGCGCGCCGATCACGGCCAGGGTGGGATCGACCCGGTCCGGCGTCATGTCGAACAATTGGTCGACCTTCTGTTCGTTCTGCACCAGGCGTTTATATAAAGGCGAGGTGCGGCCGAACGACAGCGACAGCAGGGTGGCCAGTGCCGCCTGGTCCTTGTCCTGCACGGAAAAGGCGGGCGCGTGGAAGCCCACGGCCACCCACGGCAGGGTCGGCGTGGGCCAGGCCACGTGCTTGTAGACGGGGCCGTGCGGCTTTGGTTCCACGGGCACGGCCGCCTGTTGCTTGCCGCGCTGCCAGCCGCTCCAGTATTTTTCCACCAGCGCGATCGCCTGCTGCGGCTCCACGTCGCCCGCGATGATGATGGTGGTGCGCTCGGGACGGTACCAGCGGTCGAAGAAGATTTTCGAATACGCGTACTGGTTCGGCATGTCTTCGATGTCCTGGATGAAGCCCATCGTCGTGTGCTTGTAGGTATGCGTGGTGTAGGCGCTGTCGCGCATCACTTCGAACAGTTTCGACACGGGATTGGCGCTGTTCTTGTTGTACTCGCCCAGCACGGCCCGCGATTCCGTCTTGAACGCGTCTTCCGCGTAATCGAGGTGCTGGAAGCGGTCCGCTTCCACCTTCAGCACGGTTTCCAGGTCCTGCTTGGCAAACGTCGTGTGGTAATTGGTCAGGTCGTCGCTCGTGTAGGCGTTCTGGCGCGCGCCGGCCCGGGTGATCACTTCCTGGTATTTTTCGGGCGGATAGGCCTTGGTGCCGCGGAACATCATGTGCTCGAAGAAGTGGGCGAAGCCGGACTTGCCCGGCTCGACTTCATTGCGTGACCCCGTCTGCACGGGAATCTGCAGCGAGACCAGGTTGGGGAAGCCGGTCGGCACGATGATGATTTTCAAACCGTTGGGCAAGGTTTTTTCCGTCGCCTTGAATGGCAGCAGGTCGGCCTTGCTGGCGGCGGCGCTGTTGGCGGCGGCCGGCTTGACGGGCGCGGCGGCCAGGTTCGACGAGGCCATGGCCGACAGGGCCAGGGCGAAAGCGGGGATAAACAGGGGCATGGCTCTTGACACGGGGGCTCCTTCTTTTTTTGGGAATGTGGAAAGTGCAACGCCGCAGCATAGAATATTCATGCCGCCGTGCATAGGGCTTTTGCACGGCGGCGCGGGGCAAATTGAAAGTCGGGCCGCGGCATGCGTGCCGTCAGGTGGGCCAGGAAGTCGCGTCTGGCGGGCAGGAACATGCGGAGATACACGGCATCGTGCGCGGCGTCACGGTGGTAGATGACGCGGATCTCAGCGCACAGGCGTTGCCGCACATCCATGCCGATTTCGCGGGCGGTCTCAGGCTGGCGGTGCCATGCGCGTATTGCTTCCCTATGTGAGCGTCGTTTCCGGCAGGCTGATGCGGTTGCGGCCCAGGTGCTTGGCGCGGTACAGGGCGCAGTCGGCCGTGTGGATCAGCTGCCCCAGTTCCGTGCCGGGGCCGGGCAGGGCCGTGGCGGCGCCGATGCTGACGGTGACGCAGGCGCCGTCCGCGCGCTTGCGCGGCAGTTGCAGCCGCTCCACGCGCTGGCGGATGCGCTCGGCCACGATGGCCGCGCCTTTCAGCGACTGGTTCGGCAGGATGACGGCAAATTCCTCGCCGCCATAGCGGGCCACCAGGTCGTTCGTGCGCATTTCGCTGGCCACGGCGCCGGCCACCTTGCGCAGGCACAGGTCGCCCCCCTGGTGGCCGTGGCTGTCGTTGTACTCCTTGAAATTGTCGACGTCGACCATCAGCAGCGACAGGGGCTGGCCTTGCCGCTGGGCGCGCTGCCATTCGGCGAGGACGGTGTCGTCGAAGCAGCGCCGGTTCGCCAGCCCCGTCAGGCCATCGCGCGTGGCCAGGCGTTCCAGTTCCACCTGCGCGCGTTTCTCGTCGGTCATGTCGCGCAGGGTCTCCACCACGGCGACCAGTTCGCCCACATTGCCGTGGATGGGGCTGGCATCGACGGCCAGGTAGCGGCGCCGCCCCGTGCGCGGCATGTCGCACCAGTTTTCCGCGCACAGATTGGCGCCCGTGCTGCTGCGGTATTGCTGCTGGACGTGCAGCGCGCGCATGTCGCCGCCCCGCCCGGCCAGCAGCAGGTCGGCCAGGGTGGGGCGCTCGTCGTTGTAAAAGCAGCGGCCCGGCTCGGTCATGCCCAGCACTTCGCTGGCCGGCACGCCCGTCAGCTGCTCGCAGGCACGGTTCCAGATCATCACCCGGCCATGCACATCGAGAACAAAGGTGGGCACCACCAGCAATTCCATCATCTTGACGGCGAAACCCTGGGCTTCATCGTGGGGCGATGCGCTGGCGTATGCATGGCTATCCGGCATGTAAGCATCCTTCATGGGTGAATGGGGCGGGCTCGTTGGCCATGATGCAGCGTGGCGGGGCGCAGGGTGTTGATCTTGAGCAATATTTATTGTGCACGACTATCAGTTGCGGACCGGGGACCCGTCCGGACAGGCGGCCAGCGGCAGCGACAGGCGCAAGGTGGTGCCGGCGCCGCTGAGGCTTTCGATGTGCAGGCTGCCGCCGGCGGCAGCCACGCGTTCATGCATGCCGGACAGGCCGCAACCGAGGCGCGGCGGCGAGCCCGGCAGGCCGACGCCGTCGTCGCTGATGCGGCATGCCAGGGTGCCGCCCACTTGTTGCAGGCACAGCTGGACATGCGAGGCGCGCGCATGGCGGGCAATATTTGCCAGCGCTTCCTGCAGCGCATGGTACAGCAGGGGGGCGTGCGCGCTGCCGGCGCTGGCGTCGAGCCGGTAATCGCAGCTGCAAACGATGCCGGTACTGCGCTGGAAGTCCGCCAGCAGAGCGTCGCATGCCGCGTGCAGGCCCGCATCGAGGGCGGGCGGGCGCAGGTCGTGGATGACGCGGCGCAGCGCGGCGATGCTGAGGTCGATATTGTGCGCCATCATGGCCAGTTGCCGCGCCACCAAGGGCGTGGCGCCGTGCGTGCTGGTCTGCAGTATGGACAGGTCGATTTTCAGGGTCAGCAAATGCTGGCCCAGGTCGTCGTGGATATCGCGCCCGATGCGCAGGCGTTCCTGCTCGCGGGCCTTGCGCTGCTCGCAGGCCAGGCGCGCCTGCCCGGCATCCGCGCGCTGCTGTTCCAGCGCCTGCAGGCGCAGCGCCAGCCGGTGCTGGCGCCACAGCAGCAGCGCCAGCGCGCCCAGCAGGAGGGCGCAGGCCGTCATCAGGGACCAGGACGGCTCGGCCTGCGCCAGCGTGCCGGCGGCGTGGCCCGCGCGCAGGGACGCGAGTGCGCTGGCCGCCAGGCAGACCAGAATGCTCGGGCGGTACGGCAGGCGTAGCCAGCGGTGCAGCATGTGCTTGCTCCCTAATTGTTTTCCATCAGGCAATGTTCTTACGGAAAATATATTAACCGTGGGTTATTTATATTGTCTAAACGCAAAAGCTGCGCAGTTAGGCCCGCCGCTGTGGCGTTCTTGCCCGCTGACGCAGCCGCATCAGGCGGCGGCCACGGCATTTGCACGGGAAGTGTCGCGGCGGCATATAATAGAGGGTTGTCAATCGGCTTTTGCGGTTCCGGCGGCATGCGCCGGCATCGCTGCGTACGCCCTGCGCGAGGACGCCAGCCAGCTCTTAGGAAATACAGTGACTTATAGCATCAAAGAGATTTTTTACACCCTGCAGGGCGAAGGTGCGCACGCGGGCCGTCCGGCCGTGTTCTGCCGCTTTTCCGGCTGCAACCTGTGGACGGGCCGCGAAAGCGACCGCGCCACGGCCGTGTGCCAGTTCTGCGACACGGATTTCGTCGGCACGGACGGCGAACTGGGCGGCAAGTTCAAGACGCCGTCCGAACTGGCCGCGCTGATCGACAGCCTGTGGCCGGCCAGCCATGCCGCCAGCAAATACGTGGTGTTTACGGGCGGCGAGCCGCTGCTGCAGCTGGACACTGCCCTGATCGACGCCATGCACGCGGTAGGTTTTACCATCGCCATCGAAACCAACGGCACCTTGCCCGTGCCGGCCGGCGTGGACTGGATCTGCGTCAGCCCGAAGATGGGTTCCACCCTGGTCGTGCACAAGGGTAACGAAATCAAGGTCGTCATCCCCCAGTTCCAGCAAGACCTGGCCGCCTATGAAGGCCTCGATTTCGAGAACTTCTTCGTGCAGGCGATGGATGGCCCCCTGGCTGCGCACAATATGAAGCTGGCGATCGAAACGTGCAAAAGCAATCCGAAATGGAAGCTGAGCCTGCAAACCCATAAACTCCTGCAAATACCTTAAAACAAATAATATGCTGACTATCACACGCAAGCTCGAATTCGACGCGGGCCACCGCATTCCCGACCACAAGAGCCAGTGCCGCAACCTGCACGGCCACCGCTACACGGTGGAAATCACCCTGGTCGGCAAGGTCATCGAAGCGGAAGGCAATTCCGACAATGGCATGATCATGGATTTTTCCGACGTGAAAACCCTGGCCAAGCAGCACCTGGTCGACGTGTGGGACCACGCCTTCCTCGTCTATGAAAAGGACACGGCCGTGCGTGACTTCCTGGCCAGCCTGCCCGATCACAAAACCGTCGTCATCGACCGCATCCCCACCGTGGAAAACCTGGCGCGCATCGCCTTCGACATCCTGAAAGCGGCGTTTACCGACCATTTCGGTACGGGCTTGCACCTGCATAAGCTGGTGCTGCATGAAACGCCGAACTGCTGGGCAGAAGTGACCGATGACTGACACGCCTGACAGCGCCGCGCCAGCCGTGCATGCGGACGACGCGCGCTACATGCAGCTGGCTCTTGAACAGGCCCAGCACGCGTGGGACCTGGGCGAAGTGCCCGTGGGCGCCGTCGTCGTCAAGGATGGGGAAGTCATCGCCGTGGGCTACAACCAGCCCATCGGCCGCCACGACCCCACGGCGCATGCGGAAGTGATGGCGCTGCGCGCCGCGGCGGAAAAGCTGGGCAACTACCGTTTGCCCGGCTGCGAACTGTATGTAACCCTGGAACCGTGCGTGATGTGCTCGGGCGCCATGCTGCATGCGCGCCTGGCGCGCGTCGTGTACGGCGCTGGCGACCCGAAGACGGGCGCCTGCGGTTCCGTGCTGAACCTGTTCGAGCAGCCGGCGCTCAACCACCAGACGGCCATCGAGGGCGGCGTGCTGGCCGACGAGTGCGGCGCCTTCCTCCGGCGTTTCTTTGCCGAGCGCCGCCGCGCGCAGGCGGAAGCGCGCAAGCTGGCCACTCCCCAGGGCTGACGCCAGCCCGGGCAGGGCAGGGCCGCCACGGCCTTATCCCGCGTGCCACCCTTGCCAGCCATTCCGGCTGGCATTTTTTATAACTGTTGCGAAATAACATCTGTCCAGACCGCCTCGCCATTCTCAAATGAGAATGATTCGTGTTACAGTATTGTTTTCGCCAGCAAACTTTCCCCTTACGCATCGTTATCGATCCGGGTTCAAGAGCCAGCCTTCACTCTTCCACCGGATCATCATGACTACAGTGCTTCTGCAGCGCACCGCTGCACCCGTCGTATCCCCAGTTCACCTGCCTGTCCGCCGCCATAACCTGGTGCTGCGTGCTGCCTTGCTGGGCCTGTTCGCCGCCCCCATGCTGCCCGTGGCCGCGCAAAACGCCGCCATCAATGCGGGCACGGCCGCGCAGGAACCGGCCAAGCTGCCCGTCTTCCCGGAAATCGTCGTCAATGCCAAGCAGGACTACGAGCGTCGCGCCGGCACCAAGACGGTCATCACGAGCGAAGACCTGGAACGCCGCGGCGTGACGGACATGGGTGGCATCGTGCGCTATCAGCCGCTGATCAGCACGCCAATGGCGGCCTCGGGCGCCGGCAGCGTGTGGGACGGTTCGGGCAACACGGGCTACAACATCCGCGGCCTGGAAGGCAACCGGGTCAGCCTGGACGTGGACGGCATTGCGCTGCCGGACGCGGCACCGAAGCCGGATGGCACCACCTTGAACGCCTTCGGCACGGGCCGCGACTATTTCGATCCTGAAACCTTCCGCGAAGTGCGCATCGATTCGGGCACCACGGCCGCCAGCGGCGCCAATCCCGGCCTGGGCGGCAGCGTGGCCTTCATCACCAAGTCGCCCGAGGATTACCTGGGCGAAGGGGTGGACCATTATGTGGCGTATAAATACGGCCGCGCCACGGCGGACCGCAGCAATGCGCATACCCTGACGGGCGCCGCCAGGATCGGCGCCAATCTGCAGGGCCTGGCCGTGTACGTGCACCGCGACGGCGAGCAGACGGACAGCCGCGGCAGCGCCCCCGTCAATCCGGACGACTGGCATTCGAACGCCTTGCTGTCCAAGCTGGTGTGGGCCTTGCCGGGCGAACAAAAGCTGGACTTGACGGTCGACATGTTCGAGCGCAAGAACAAGCGCGATCTGCGCAACAAGGTCAGCACATATTATCCGACCGGCGTGCAGCAGGACTCCACCACCAGGCGTACGCGCGTCAGCCTGGGCCACGACGTGGCGCTGAAGGACTTCGCCCTGTTCGACCGCCTGACGTCGAAGGTGTATCTGCAGAATGCGAAAATCGATGACAGGACGCAAGGCCGCTACACCTTCGGCAGCCCGTCGCAGCGCACCATCGACACCAGCTTCAAGAATGACAGCATCGGCCTGACGTCGGAAGCGAGCAAGCAGCTCAACGCCGACAATGCGCTGCTGTACGGCGTGCAGCTGGAGCAGAGCAAATCGCGCCGGCCATGGATGGAAGACCGCACCATCATCGCCACGGGCGTGCACCAGATCACGCGCAAGAACCGCATGGCCGACATGGACAGCACCAAGGTGGCCGTGTACGTGCGCGATGACTACGGTTTTAATGTGGGCGGCAAGAAAGCCGTGCTGACGCCGGGACTGCGCGCCGACTACCGCAAGCTGGAACCGAAAAACCTGCAAAACTATGTCATCGCCGTGCCGAATGCCGCCAAGGAAGTGCGCAAGGAAAGCGATACCTATTTCACGCCGAGCCTGAGCCTGTCCGTGGAAGTGCTGCCGCAAATGAATGCCTATGCCACCGTCACGCGCGGCACGCGCCTGCCGACGGCGGCCGAGCGCACGGGCACCTATGATTCCTTCAGCTACACGGGCACGGGCACGGGTTATGCCGTGCTGGGCAATGCGAATCTGCGCAAGGAAACCAGCCAGGCATACGAGCTGGGCTTGAAGGGCGACATCGTCAGGGGCTTGAGCATGCACGCCTCCGTCTACCAGACGGAATACAGGAACATGATCGAGTACGTGGCGCAGGAAGACGATCCCGTCAACTATCCCACCATCGTGCAGGGCCTGTTCCGTCCGGAAAACATCGGCGATGCCCGCACCTGGGGCGCCGAGCTGAGCCTGCGCGCGGAGCTGGGCGCCTGGTCGCCCGCCATGCAGGGCTACCGCGTCGACCTGGCCACGGGCGTGGCCAAGGGCCGCTCCTTCAATACCCAGACGGGCCAGAGCGGCGGCCTGGCCTCGGTGGCGCCAGCCAAGACGGCGCTGACCTTCGGCTATGACCATGCGAACCAGCTGTTCGGCCTGGAACTGACGGCCTTGCATGCCGGCGAGAAACAGGCGCCGAACGACCTGTTGATGGGCACGACCGCGCCGCGCTACAAGGTGCCGTCGTACACCATCTTCGACCTGTCGACCTACTGGAACGTGCACAAGAACGCCAAGATCATCGTCGGCGTGTACAACTTGACGGATCGCAAGTACTGGGATTACGCCGCCTCGCGCAGCCTGGCGGCCGGCACCACGGCGGCCAACCGCGCCGAGATCGAGCGCTACGCCAAGCCGGGCCGCAACGTTGCCGCCAGCCTCAGCATCAACTACTGATTTTTACCGGGGAGGGGTGCTTGCCCCTCTTTTTTTCCATGTTTGATTGAATGGTCTCTCTATGAAGTTATCCAAACTCGTTCTATCCCTGCTAGGCAGCCTGCTGATCGCCAACGCATACGCGGCCCCAGCCACTTTGGCGGAACGCTGGTCCACCTTGCGCACGGAGCAGCCGAAGCTGCAGATCCGCGACGCGGCGCGCGCGCTGGGTGTATCCGAAGCGCAATTGCTGGCAACCAACATCGGCAAGGGCGTGACGCGCTTGCAGGCGGACGGCAACCAGCCGCGCGAAATCATGCGCGCCGCGCTGGACCTGGGCATCGTGCAAGCGATCACGCGCAACGAAAACGGCGTCATCGAAACGACGGGCGTCGCCAGCAAGTTCAAGCAGGCGGGCGACAAGTCCGAACAGGCGGACGCCAAGCAGGACCCGGAAACGGAAGCGCGCCAGCGCAATATTGCGGGCGGCTACCTGGGCGGCCAGATCGATCTGCGTTTCCATTTTGAAAACTGGAAATATGCATTTGCCGTAGAACAAGCAGGGCGCGACGGCAAGCCCACGCGCAGCCTGCAATTTTTCGACGCCAACGGCACGGCCGTGCACAAGATTTATTTGCGCAACGAGCCGGGCGTGGCCGTCTACGACAAGCTGGTGGCGACCTTCCGCCTGCCCCAGCAAAGCGCTGAATTGAACGTGCTGGCCGTGGCGCCGAAAGCGGCGGAAAAGCCCGATGCCGAGATCGACGTCAAGGAATTCCAGCTGGCCTGGAAAGACATGACGGACGTGCACCAGTTTGCGCAAATCATGCGTGAATTCCATTTGTCGCGCGAACAGGCGCTGCGCCTGGCGCCGGCCGGCGTGGTCGAGCGCGTGACGCCGGCGGCGCTGCGTACGCTGCTGGAAAATGCGGCGAAGGACAAGGTTGCCATCATGGTGTTCCTGGGCAATGAAGGCTTGACGCAGATCTACAGCGGCAAGATCGAGAAAACCATGGCTGCCGGCGGCTTCTTCAACGTGCTGGACCCGGACTTCAACCTGCACATCCGCGACACGGCCCTGCGCAGCGGCTGGGTCGTCAAGCGCGGCGGCGTCACCTCGGTCGAGTTCTTCGATAACGAGGGCACGCAAGTGGTCTCCTTCTTCGGCGTGCGCGAGCGGGGCAAGCCGCAGCCGCAAGCGTGGATGGACCTGGCCGATTCCTTGCCAAAAGCCAAGTAAATAGCCGTACCGTTGCCGCCCGGCGTACCGGCGCGGCAACACTTCAGTTCGACTTCTGCATGAGTCATGATGGCAAGATCACAATAGTGGTATGCTGACTCCAAGGCCGCAGCGATCGTGCCTGCGTGCTGGTTCCTGGAAGAGAGGCAATCATGGCAACCATCATGGCGAACGGCCTCAATATAGCTTATGAAAGCCACGGCGACCCTGACGATCCGTGCGTGCTGCTGGTCATGGGCCTGGGCATGCAACTGATCGCCTGGCCGGCGGACTTTGTGGAAGGCATCGTCGAGCAAGGCTTTCGGGTAGTGCGTTTCGACAACCGCGACAGCGGCCTGTCGAGCAAGATGGTGCTGGCGGGCAAGCCGTACCTGCCGCTGGCCTACCTGAAAAACCTCGTCGGCTGGCCCCTGAAAACTTCCTACACCCTCGATGACATGGCGGCCGATGCGCTGGGCTTGCTGGCGGCCTTGCGTATTGCGCAGGCGCACGTGATTGGCGTGTCGATGGGCGGCATGATCGCGCAAGTGATGGCGGCGCGCGCGCCGCAGCAGGTGCTCAGCCTGACATCCATCATGTCGAGCAGCGGCCGGCGCGGCTTGCCCGGCCCCACGCGGGCCGCGCGCAATGCGCTATTGCAACGTCCGAAACGCAATGCCAGCCGCGCCGAACTGATGGCGCACATGGCCGCCACCGTGCGCGTCATCGGCAGTCCCGCCTATCCCGTGTCGGAAAAACTGCTGTACCAGCGCATCGAGGCGGCGCTGCAGCGGGGCAGTTGCCCCGAAGGCGTGGCGCGGCAAATGGTGGCCATCGCGGCCTCGGGCGAGCGCACGGCCTTGCTGCCGAGCATCAGCTGTCCGGCACTGGTGATCCACGGCGCGGCCGACCCCTTGATACCCGTCGCCTGCGGCATCGATACGGCGGCGCTGATTCCGGGCGCCCGCATCGAGGTGATCGAGGGCATGGGGCATGACATGCCGCCCCAGCTGATCGAGCGCCTGCTCGCCTTGATCGATGTGCATCTGCAAGGTAAGATGGCGCCCCAGATGCGCTCCCAGCCAGCCTAGGCGCGCCCACCATTTTTGAAGGCTTGGGCATATTTTGAAGACACCTGAGATTGGCATCGCCATCGTCGCGCCGGGCGGTTACGCGCCCGACGAGGCGGCCCTGGCGCGCGGCATCGCCCGCTTGCAGGCGCAAGGCGCCACCGTCCACAATTACTACGACCACGCACACAGATTCCAGCGCTTCGGCGGCACGGATGCGGGCCGTTTGGCGCAGCTCCATGCGGCCGCTGCCGACCCGGCCGTGCAGGTGGTGATCGCCTTGCGCGGCAGCTACGGCATCAGCCGCATCCTGTCCGACATCGATTTCACCGCCATGGCCGATAGCGGCAAACTGTTTGTCGGCTATAGCGACTTCACGGCCTTCCACATGGGCTTGATGGCGAAGACGGGCCGCGCCAGCTTTGCCGGCCCCATGATCTGCGACGACTTCATCCGCGACGAGCCCGAGCAATTTACGCTCGACCAGCTGTGGTCGTGCCTGGCCGGCCCCACGCACACGGTGACGGGCGCGTCCGTTGGCAATCCGCATGTCGAGCTGCAAGGCAAGCTGTGGGGCGGCAACCTGGCCATGCTCGTGCATCTGCTGGGGACGCCATATTTCCCGCAAATCGACGGCGGCATCCTGTTCCTGGAAGACGTCAACGAACACCCGTACCGGGTCGAGCGCATGCTGCTGCAACTGCTGCACGCGGGCGTGCTCCAGCGCCAGCAAGCCGTGGTGCTCGGCGATTTTTCCGCCTATAAACTGAGCCCCATGGATAACGGCTACGATTTCGACGCCATGCTGGCCTATGTGCGCGAACGCCTGCCCGTGCCCGTGCTGACGGGGCTGGAATTCGGCCACATCCGCCGCCGGGTCACCTTGCCGTTCGGCGGCCACGCGCAGCTGCGCTCGGACGCATCCGGCTTCAGCCTGCAGGTGGGCGATTACCCGACCCTGGCGCGCCCCTGAACGCCGCCCTGGACGCCATGCACGCCAAGCGGGGCAGGTTGCTGCAGCTCGATGTGCTGCGCGGGATCGCCGTGTTTGGCATCCTGCTGGTGAATATCTGGGGCTTTGCCTGGGGCACGCTGTCCCTGCGCTACGGCACCTTGCCCGCGCAGCCGCCCGTGCTGGACCAGCTGGTCATTTTCGGCGTGGCGGCGCTGGCGCAGTTCAAGTTCTATCCCGTCTTCGCGTTCCTGTTTGGCGCCGGCTTTGCCCTGCAGACACGTTCCCTGCGACGCCAGCTGGGCAGCTGGGAACGGGCGCAAACGGCGTACCGGCGCCGCTTGCGCTGGCTGCTGGCGTTTGGCCTGCTGCACGGTTTTCTGATCTGGAGCGGCGACGTGCTGACTTCGTATGCCGTCGCCGGCATGCTGGTGCTGCCGCTGGCAGCCGCCAAGCTCAGCCGCGTACGCAACCGCGCCTGGCTGGTGGCGGCCGGTTTTCTATTATTCATGTGCCTGCTGATCCCCGTGGGCCAGCAGGGCGGCGCGCCGGACACGGCGCGCGACCTGCACAGCTTTGCGGACCGCTACGCCGTCTACACGCAAGGCGGCGCCTGGGCCGTGGCCCGGCTGCGCGCCAACGATTTCCTCGTCTCGCTGCTGTACGCTGCCGTCATGCTGCCGCATATCATCGTGCTATTCCTGCTGGGCATCTTGTCCGTGCGTTGCGGCTGGCTGACGCAGCCCCAGCGCCACCAGCGCTTGTGGCGCCGCGTGCGCGCCGTGGGACTGGGCGTGGGCCTGCCGTTCAACCTGCTGGCGGCGGGCGCCATCGCGTGGCAGGTGGCGGATCCGTATCAGGCCGTGTTTGACGCTGCCCTGTTCGAAGTGGGCCTGTTTGCGGGCGGCCCCGTGCTGGCAGCCGGCTATGTGGCTGCGCTGATGCTGGCCGGTCCCTTCATGCTGCGCTGGCTCGGCTCATGGCTGGCGCCCGTGGGACGCATGGCGCTGAGCAACTATCTGCTGCAATCGCTGATCGGCACCTGGCTGCTGCAGGGGCCGGGCCTGGGCTGGGGCGCCAGGCTGCGTCCCGCCGAGATGCTGGGCCTGGCCGTGCTGATCATGGCGGGGCAGGTGCTGCTGAGCCGCTACTGGCTGCGGTATTTCCGCCAGGGGCCCATGGAAGCGCTGTGGCGCCGGCTGGCGCGGCTGCCTCGCTGAATTAATCGCTGCCCCAGTCGAAGGCGCTCTGCGCGGCGGCCGGTGGCGGCGCCTTCGCCTTGGCGGACGGCACCAGCGGATTGTCGACGGCATGCCATTCGAACAAGTCCACGTCGAGCATGCAGGTGCGCGCCAAATGCAGCGCCTGCTCTGGCGTCGATGCGGGGTCCAGCCAGCGGCGGGCGTCTTCCAGGCTGACGGCCACGGGGCGGCGGTCGTGGATATCGACCATGCCGCCCATGCTGTCGGCCGTCACCAGCACGAAGCCCGCTTCCTCGCGGCTGTGCTTCCAGGGGCCGAACTGGGCCAGCACCAGCAGGAACAGGCGCGCGCGGTCCTTGCGGTGGATGTGCCACGGCTGCTTGCTGCCTTTTTCTCCCGTCCATTCATACCAGCCATCCACGCAGACGATGCCGCGGCCCCCGCGCAGCAGCGCTTTCCAGTAGGCGCCGGCCAGCTTTTCCAGCCGTGCGTTGATGGCGATGGGAATTTTCTTCTTGCCGGACGCGGGCGTGGCCTGCGCCGCCCAGGCGGGACGGTAGCCCCAGAACACATCGTCGACCCGCCGCACGCCGTCCTGTATGTGCAGCACGGGCCGGTAGGTGCCGGGCGACACGTTCAGGTGCGGCTCGGCCTCGCTGTCGAACAGCGCGTCGGTCCAGCCGAAGGACGACGCCAGCACGCGCGCCGTGTCATTTTGATCGAATCGTCCACACATGGCGAAATCATACCCGAACGCCACGGCGCACGGGGGCAGGCGCGCGCATGGCGCCGGTGTGGGCCAGCGTACAGACCTTGCGCGGCGCCGGGCGCATAGTGGAAGCCAGTCAGGTCCCTGACGCTTCTGGCATCGGAGGAATTATGCATTTTGAAAATCCCACCATCCACAAAGGCTTTACCATCAGCGCCACGGCCTGCCAGCGCCGCGATGGCCGCTGGGTCGGCTCGTACATCAGCGAGAACCAGGCGTGCGGCGCGTATGCGGACACCTGCGATTACGATGACTGCAGCAATGAAAAAGAAGCGCAGCAAGTGGCCTTGTCCGTGGGCTGGCGCCTGGCGGACGGCGTGCCGGCGCGCTGAAGCTGCCCGCTGCTCAGTTTCTGCGCCGCAGGGCCAGCAGCAAGCCTGCCACGGGGAAGAACAGGGCGGTGCCCAGCCGTACGGAAGTCAGTGTCGCGGCCTGCGCGCCTACCACATGGGGCAAGGCCAGCAGCAACAGGGGCGCAGGCACGGCGATGGCGAAGAAGAACAGGTACCACGAGTAGCCATTTCTCTTGGCCAGCAAGGCGATCAGGGCGCAGCCGATCAGGAAGACCAGCGGTAAATTCACAAATTCCATGGTTCTGAGTTTTCATCCGGGAAAGCGCGTCATTATACGCGCCGCCCGGGGTGGGCGGCCCCGCTTGCCGCCCTCAATTGCCAACGAAATCGGGCGGCTGCGGCGCCTGTGGATTCGTCTGTGCACCCGCCGGCGGCGCATCGGCCGGCAGCAGCGCCTTGATGGCGCCGTTATAGATGAGTTCCTGGGCATACGCCGACGCTTCGATCAAGGCCGCATGCACGGACTTGAAACTGCTTGGCGTTTCAATCAGCACGGGCTTGGCGTACACCTGCTGCGTATCGCCGCGCTTGGTGAGCAAGATCATGCCCCGGTAGCGCCCATCCTTCTCCAGCGCCCCCGCCACATGAAATTCATAACCCCTGATCTGGTGTTTTTGTTGCTGATCCATGTCTCCCGCCTCCAATTCCATTGTCACGGCATTGGGCCATCAACTCGATAGGAACGGCAGAGTGTTTGATCTGGGTCAATACGTTCCTTGAAAGCGTCCAACTAGCGTATCGACGCTTGCCCCAAGCGTAGCGAGCGGAGGCGATGTGCGGCCGAGAAGCGCAACCGCACTGACGTGCGGTGAGCATCGCAGGCCGCACAGCGCCCCGCGCAGTAGCTTGCGGCAAGTGTCATCACCCCGCGCGGATGGCGCGCAGTTGCTGGGCCGTTTCCTCTATCTCTCGATACGCTTCCTGGATATAGCCATCGATCGGGTGCCCATCCATCCACTCGAAATAGGCGCGTTCATCGTGTTTGATGGCGAAAGGGACATGGTGGTCGCGTATCGACTCGGCCGTTTCGCGCACCAGCGAGGCAAAAAGCAGCTCCAGAGTTTCCATGATGGTCACCTTGCGAGACATGAATGCAGAGTACTGAATGTAGCACAAAGCGGCCCGCCGCCATGGCGCCTGGCGTGCCGTGCGCGCCTCCAGCGGTCCCGTCCTCAGGCCGGATGGCCGATATGCTCGTACAGGATCACGCAGCCGATGACGATCAGCACCAGGCCGCCCGCCAGTTCGGCGCGCCGGCCCGCGATCGTGCCCAGCACGCGGCCCAGCATCACGCCCAGGGTGACCATGACGAAGGTGGAAAAGCCGATGGCGGCGGCCGTGACGACGATGTTGGCACCCAGCAAGGCCAGGCCCGCGCCCACCACCATGGCGTCGATGCTGGTGGCCAGGCCCGTGACGGCCAGCACCCAGAACGAATGCGACTGGGCCGGCGCTTCTTCCTCGTCCGCGTCCGACAAGGCATTGCGTATCATTAACAGGCCGATGATGCCCAGCAGGCTGAAGGCGATCCAGTGGTCCCACGCTTCCACATAGGGTGCGGCCACGCTGCCCAGGGCCCAGCCGATGACGGGCGTGATCGCCTCGATGACGCCAAAGATCAGGCCCGTGCGCAGCGCTTCGCGCCATTGCGGCTTGTGCAAGGCGGCGCCCTTGCCCACGGCGGCCGCGAAGGCATCGGTGGACATGGCAAGGGAAAGGGCGGCGGTGGCGGCGAAATTCATCGTTGGCTTCCTGTAAAACCTGGCTGGATAATAAAGCAACAACGCCGAAGAACACCGTAGCGAGCGGAAGGGAGGTCCGGCGCCCCGTTGGCCCGAGAAGCGCAACTGTACGGAGTACGGGGCCGCCGAGGCAGTGAGCATCGCAGGCCGTCAATCACGACGCGCAGCAGGTTTTATAGGCGTTTAATGCAAACCCGGCGATTTTACCCTACGTACAGCACCACCAAGGAGGCCAGCAGGCAATATGCGCCAAAGAAATGCCAGCGGCCCTGTTCCAGCCAGCGCGACAGCCAGCGCAGGGCCAGCAAGCCGGCCAGGAAGGACAGCAGCATGCCCAGCAGGCTGGGGCCGATCAGCTGCAGCAGGCTGTTGCCGTGTTCCAGGTGGTCCAGGCTGCCATTCGCGACGGCCTGGTAAAAGCGCCAGCCTTCCTTGACCAGCACGGCCGGCGTCAGCACCACGGCCAGGGCAAAGCTGAATTCCTCGGCGCGGCGCTGCGGCACGCCCATGGCGATGCCGGCTGAAATGGTGGCGCCCGAGCGGGAAAAGCCCCGGAAGGGCAGACACAGTCCCTGCACGGCGCCGATCACCATCGCCTTGCCGATGGACAAGGTGCCGCTTTCCCGCGCCTGCAGGCGCGACGAGACGATGATCAGCACGCCGGCGGCGGCCAGCGCGGCGGCCATCAGCTGCGCGTTGCCGAACAGGTGTTCGATTTCAAAGCCGGGCGCATCCTTGCTCATGATGTGCGTAATGCCCTTCAGCAAGCCGAAGCCGACGATGCCCGTCAGGGCCGTGGCGGCCACGAGCAGCAGCGCATTGTTGCGGAAGGCCGTGGCCGAGCTGAAATACGTGGCGCGCCAGGATTTCCAGAAATACACGATGACGGCAAACATGGTGCCCGTGTGCAGCATCACCAGCAGCATGGTCAGCTCGGGCGACGTGGGGTCCAGGCCCATCAGCTTTTCCGCCACGATGACGTGGGCGGAGCTGGACACGGGCAGCAGTTCGGCAAAGCCCTGGACGACGGAGAGGATGAAAAGTTGTAGGAAATTCATGGGCGATATGGTCGGGATGGTAGACGGGCGGGAAAATTGTCACGTCGGAAACAGAATGATCCGGCAGCGCAATTTTACAGGCCAGTTCCTGGCGGGCCGCCCCGCATACCATTACAGTTTGTCCATGTTGGCGCAGGCCAGCAGTACGCCCAGGGCGATCAACAGCGTGCCGATCAGCCGGTCTATCGTGCGCTGGCGGCGGATCATGCGGGAACGGAACGCGGCTTTTGAAAACAAGAGGGCGACCAGGGCGAACCACAGCAGATGGATGGCGGACATGCATAACCCATAGCCAAACTGGACTGTCAATGGCGTGCCGGCCTGCACCGCCTGGGTATAGGTGCTGATGACAAACAAGGTCGTTTTCGGGTTCAGGGCATTGGTCAGGAAGCCGCTGAGGAAGACCGTATGGCGGGGCGCGGCTGCGCCGTCTTGCAGGTCGAGCACGACGGCGCTGCGGCTGGCAAAGGTTTTCCAGCCGATCACGACCAGGTACATGGCGCCTGCAAACTTGATGGCAGTAAATAAGAGCGGTGAATTTGCGATGATCAGCCCGATACCGAACATGGTATAGAACACGTGGACCTGCACCCCCGTGGCGATGCCGAGCGCGGCCAGCAGGCCGGCGCGGCGCCCATGCAGATAGCTGTTGCGCGTGACCATCGCAAAATCGGGGCCGGGCACGATGGAGGCCAGCAGGGTAATGAGTGCAACGGCAAGCAATTCGATCATGCGTTTTCCTTCAATAGTGGTGGCGCCGTATGGCAATCGGCGAGTATTCATCGCCTGTTTGGCTGGCGTTGTGTACCCATCCCGGCGACCGGAAACGCAATTATCCCTATAATGGCGGACGGTGAAAAACGATGATATCTTGCGATTATGTGTGATAAAAAATGACAGATCATGACTAGACAGGTGGCGCTCGGAAGCTTGCGTTTCTTCGAGGCGGCGGCCAGGCTGGGCAGCTTTGTCCGGGCGGCCGATGAATTACATGTCACGCACGGGGCGGTGAGCCGGCAAATCCGGCTGCTGGAAACGTCGCTGGGCACGGCCCTGTTCGAACGCCGCAACCGCGGCGTGTTTCTCCTGCCCGCGGGCGTGCAGCTGCGCGATGCCGTCCAGCAAGCGTTCGACCGGCTCGATGCCGCCATCGAGGCCGTGCGCCAGCCGGCGCCGCAGGCGCCATTGGTGGTGTCGTGCGAGCCGACGATCGCCATGAAGTGGCTGATACCGCGCCTGGGCGACTTTTACCAGCGGCACCCCGAGGTGCCGCTGCACCTGTTTGCATCGGGCGGAGCGGTGGCGTTCCAGCGCGACGCGGTGGACGTCGCGCTGCGCCGCAATGATTTTTTGTGGGATGCGGGCCTGCATGCGGAAAAGGTGTGCGACGAATGGATTGCGCCCGTCTGCGCGCCGGCCTTGCTGCGGCATGGCCGGCTGGAGCTGTCTGCGCAAACGCTGTTGCACACGGCGTCGCGCCCGTCCGCCTGGGCACACTGGCGCGCCGCCGGCACGGACGAGGGCGGCTGGGGCCAGGGCCACAGCCAGACCTACGAGCATTTCTACCTGAGCCTGCAAGCGGCCTGCGCCGGCCTGGGCGTGGCCATCGGTTCCGTGTTCATGACGGCGGAAGACATCGACAGCGGGCGCCTGGTGGCGCCGTCGGGATTCCGGCGCGACGGCACAGGCTATTTTTTGCTGTCGCCGCTGCCATTCGACGGCGACGCGCGCCGGACCGCACTGCTGCACTGGCTGCGTGAGCAGATGGCGCAGGCGCTGCCAGCGCCGTAGCCGTCCCGCTTACTGGGCCGGCGTGGCCGGCTTGAAGACGTCGCGGAACGCTTTCAGGGCGGCCGGGTGATAGATGGTGCCATGGGTTTCGGCCGGCATCTTTTCCTGGTGCCACTGCAGGCCGGGCGGCGCCTGTTTTTCCAGCACCTCGGACAGGCGCTGCACTTCGACGGCAATGCCCGTTTCGCTGCTGGACGCCAGGTACAGGCTGCGCTTGCCCGGCTTGCCCTTGGCCAGCAGGGATGCCGCCTGGCGCGGCAGGGCGCCATGGTTCCACCACAGGCTGGGGTCGAACGCCAGGTAATGGTCGAACAGCTGCGGTTCCAGCAGATACGTTTCCACCACGAACAGGCCCGCCAGCGATTCGCCGACGATGGCCGTCTCGCCCGTCGTGCGGTAGCGCCGTTTGACTTCCGGCATCAGTTCATCGCGGATGAAATCGCGGTAGGCGGCCGCGCCGCCCAGCACGGGGGCGATCTTGCGGTCTTCCGCATTCTCCGTCGGCCCCGTCAGATCGCGCCGGCGCTGCGTGTTTTGCATGCCGACCAGCATGAAGGGACGCATCGTGCCATTGGCTACCGACACTTGCAGCAAGCCGGCCACGTGCAGGAAATCTTCCGCCACGCCCCCGTCCGGCATGTACAGCACGGGCAGCGGCGCATCGGGCGGGGTATCCCAGGCGCGCGCCATATACACGTTGATGTGGCGCTTTTCCTTCAGCGCCTTCGAATCGATGACAAAGCTTTCGCCGATGACCAGCGGCGTGGCCGCGCTGGCGGCGGCTGGCGCCGGTGTTGCGGCGCTGGCAAGCTGGAAGGCGGCGCTGCCGGACAGCAGCAAGGCGGTGGCGAGGTGCAGGCTGAGGCGGGTAGGGCTGAAACGGTGCATGGTGTCCTGTCAAAAAATAAAGGGATGGACGGCGTGCGATTTGTATAGACATGCCGTCCAGCAATTTTATCTTATCTTTGACGCAGCATTACTTGATCGTCAAGAGTTTTCGCTCGCGCACGATACCCGCCTTGTCGATCGTGTAGGCCACCAGCAGCGCGCCATCCTCGGCGCAGGCGTGGCAGGTGATCAGGGGCGTGGAAAACAGCACGCTCTGGCCGCCATCGCTGGTGGCCGTGCTGCCGACGAACTCGGCGGGCGCAAACGGCACGGTGTCCGGGTGGGCGGCGGCAAACGCTTGCCACGCAGGCGTGGCGCGGTCTTCCTCGCGCACGGCATCCTCGTCGACATCGATGGCCGCGCCATCGCTGCCGATCAGCAAGCTGCCTTCATTCGTGTTGGCGCGAAACGGATAGGTGACGGTGGCCAGCGCCGCCTTGCCCAGCGGGCGCCAGGCGGAGATGAAGCCCGCCTTGTTCGCCTTGACCAGCATCCTGGCGGCGGCGATGGCTTGCGGGTGCGCGCCGGAACGCTGCATGGTGCGCAGCAGGCAGACGTCGGGCGCGGAGGGCGATTGCCCGCTGCGGCAGGCGGACAGCGAGCGTTCCTGCCAGACGGCGCGCGCGTCGATGGGACCGATATGCCGGCCGCCGGCAGCCTGTGCGGTCGCCAGACCGGAGAGCGCAAGTACGGCGCAGCCGAGCAAGCGGCGGGAAAATCGTGTGGACATGGATGACGCCTTTCAAGAGCGGAAACGGAGAGCCTCCGATTATAGGAGGACGTCCGCGCACCTGCGCGCACGGCTGGCCGGCTTGCGCCTCGATTAACGCTTTTTTGCCGCCGCCTGGCGCAAGGCCTTGGCTTCCTGCTTGTTGGGCAGGTGCGGGCGCGTGGCCAGCTCGGCCTTGACGGCGGCGATGGCGGCGCCGAACAGCTGTTCGGCTTGCCCGACGCTGGCGCCCGCATAGTGCAGCTGGTTGGACTGGGCGGCACGCAGCCGGCGCAGCAGCGCCAGCAATTGCCTGCCGTGCAGGGCAGGCAAGTCTTGCGCCAGCACTTGCGCGCCCAACGTGACCTCCACATGGTCGGGGGCGAGCAGGCGCAGCAAGGCCAGGCCTGCGGGCTGCGGTACCGGAGTGACTTTGTTCATCCAGCCATTCTAAACGAGCCGTGGATTACAGGTAATCCCAGATTTCATCGAAGGTTTCGCGCGCGAAATCGTTGCGCCAGGCTTCCGAGTTCTTTTCTCGGCTGACTGCAAACACGGCGCGCCACGTCTGCTTCGGCGCGCTGGTGTAGGTCGCGGCGATCTTTTGCAGGCCCGCCTTGCATTGCTCGACCTTGCAGCCGCTCTTCGCCAGTTGCTGGGCGGCAGGCGCCCACGCTAGCGGTACCTTGACGACCTGGCATTCGAAGCTGACGGCGGCCGTCTGCATGCCGTTTTCCACCGTCACAGGGTCCGCCTTGGTGGCCTTGCAGGCGGCGCCATTCTTGGCGGCGATGACATTGGCGGCCAGCAGCTCGGCGGCCGGCGTCACGGCGGCGCGCATGGCGGCCGGGAACAGGTCGGCGATCAGCTTGCCGGTTTCGGTTGGGAACTGGGCGTCGGCTGCCTTCAAGTCGGTGTACGACGCGTATTCGGCGCTCTGGTGGCCGGCCAGGCGGGTGGGGCGCAGGTAGGCGTTGAGCTTGGCGACGCTGGCTTCATCCTGGTTGATGATGGTCTGGATGTACAGGTTGGCCACGTCGATGGGCGCCAGCTCCACGGCTGGCGCCTCGGCGGCGATGGCGGGCTGGGCCAGCGCCACGGCAGCCGTCAAGGCCGCTGCCAGCAGGGAGGCGCGCGATGTTTGTTGTGCTTGATGCATGTATTTTCTCCATGATTCGATGTCAGTCGCCAAAAGATGCTTTGAGGCAATTCTGGCGCGCGCATTATATATGGTGAAAGTCATAACGTTGCACACATTAGGCGTCTGTCTTGCTCGCCGCTTCAAGCAAGGCCAGCAGCAGTTCCTTGCGGGGCCCTTGCGCCTTGCGCGCCAGGGCCGCCAGTTTTTCCAGTCTGCCCCAGATGGGATACAGCATGTGTTCCACCAGATAGCCTTCCAGGCCCTGCAATTGCCGGTACAGGCAGTCGAGTTTTTCCACGTCCTCGAAGTCCGCCTGGATTTTCAGTTTCACGTTATCCGTGCAGGCGCGCAAACACGCCGTCAGCACGGGAATGGTGGCCGTCGTGACGCCGAAGGTGGCGGCGTAGGCCGTCGTGAACTGGTCCTGCACGGACTGGTGTTCTTCATCGACGTGCGCCATGTAGTGCTGCACCAGGGGGAAATGGCGGGCGTCGAGCAGGCCCAGGCCGAACACGGCATAGCTGCCGGGCATGCAATTCTTTTCGCCTTCCGTGTCGGCATAGAATTCGAATTGCTCGATGGCCGCGCGCGCATACGCTTCCAGTTGCGGCTGCAGGCTGGCATGGGCGAGGGCGTTGGCAAAGAAGCGGTGCGTATCGGATTTCGCCAGCCCCTTGATGGGCAAATATGTCTTGACCTTGGATTTGAGCTTGATCTGGTAGCTTTTAGGGAAACCGTTGTTCAGCAGGTGCGTGATGAAGGCCAGCGCCTGCGCATACGCGTCTGCTTCTTCCCGGGCGATGGCGATGGTGATGGTGGCAAACACATCGTTGGCACGGCATTCCAGCAGCGCATTTTTTACGTGGATGTCGGCGTCGGGGAAGGTGCCGCTGCCTTCCTTGAGCATGCGCACGGCCCGTTCGCTGCCCAGTTCGCGCGCGATTTCCAGGAATGTGAGGCCGCGGGACTTGGCGTAGCTGGGTTCGTATCGCAATATCATCACGGCGACGTACAGCAGCAGGTCAATCGGCTGCTGCGCCTGCCCATCGGGCAAGGCGCCCGCCTTCAGGGCGTATTCGGTGGCGCGGTAGGCGGACAGGCTGCGGTCGTAGTACAGGGGCAGGAAATCGTTTTCCGCCCATTGCGTGATGGCGCGGATGATGTGGTGGCGGTGCTCGGCCAGCGTGTCCGGGCGCGCCTTGTTCAAGGCCTGGATGCGCTCGAACTGCGCGATGATCCAGGCCACGTCCGCTTGCGGGAACAGCTGTTTGTCGAGCAGGTGGCGCGCCAGGAAGAACGTTTCCAGCGGTGGCGTCGGCTCGCTGCCTTGCGCCAGCGTGTGTCCGACGTATGCGTGTATATTCGACAGCAAGCTTTGCCGCTTGCCGTCGTTGACGTATTCCAGCAAGGTCAGGTGCAGCTTGCCCTGCGTCGTCTGGAACTTGCCGCGGAACGTGAAGCGGTAGTCGATCATCGGCGTGTCCACCAGCGGCGCCAGCCGGGCTTGCACCAGCGCCGTCAGCTGCGGCGCGATCAGCTCGCGCACTTGTGCATCGTCAAGGCGCGCCGGGGTCCTGGGGCGTTCCTCGTCGTCGTAGCCCAGGTCGAAATCGTCGGCCGTGGTACGGCCCGGCTTGTAGTCGAGGATGAAATCATTGAAGATACCTGCTTGCAAGGTCGTGCGCTTGATAGCCTGCTCCAGGTCCGTGCGCTGCAGGCGCTCATCGAACCAGGCATGGATGGCCGCGGTCATTTCGGCTGTTACCTGCTCTTGCAGTGTGCTCATCGTGTGTTGCCTCTCCATTCATGTTGCGTTTGCGCTATTGTTGCGCGGCAGTATAAAACATGCGGCGCCGGCGCGCCGTGCACAACGGTGTCCGGGGCGGGCGAAGAGCGTGATCTTTCGCGCAATGTTGCATGCCTGGCCGCTGTGCGGCGCATGGTGGCGCCATTTTTGTATTTCCGCACAGATCGTCAAGTAAATGCAGGTATGGCTGGACGGAAATGTTACATCTCGGTATTCTGCGCATCTGATACTTATTTCTATACAGAAAAAGGTAAGAGGGGGGCGAGCGGCCGCGGCAACGGGGCGCGCGCCGCCAGGCAAGGTCAGGCATGCAAAGGTGAAGTCGTCCGCTTGCCCAGCGATTTATCGTGGCGGGCCTCGCAGCGGGCAGGGAACAGTGCTGTCATCTTTAAAATAGTAGAAGAGGTTGCTCATGGATGCAGAAAAGGATGTTGTGTACGGTACAGAAGATTTGTTGATGAGTTTGTGCAACTCGGTGGTTCGGGTGCTCAACGTTGCAACGCAAAGTAAAGTCAATTATTCAGGCATGGTGCAGCGCATCACCAAGACGGGCCTGAAGCCGGACATCGGCTGTTTCGTCATGTTCGATGGCGGTTTCACGGGCCTCGTCGTGCTCAATTTTGCCGCCGATACGGCGATGGAAATCTACGAGCGCTACATGCTGCACATGGGCATGCCGAAGTCGGAGCTGGCCAGCTTCTACACGTCGGACGAAGTGTCGAACATCATGGGCGAGCTGATGAACCAGATCGTGGGCGATTTCACGGGCAAGGTGCGGCGCGAACTGCAAACGAATATTACCCAGAGCCAGCCGAAGATGCTGGTGCTGAACAAGCAGGTGATGCTCAGCGTCGACACGCCGCTGGACCGCCCGGAAATGCGCCGCGTCACCTTCTACACGGAAAAGAACAATATTTTCTATCTGGAACTGGCGATCGACCGCACCGAGTTCATCAAGCTGCACGATTTCGATTCGCGCGAAGTCGATGCCGACTCGCTGATGGATGGCGAATTTGCGAACCGCGAACGCGATGCCGCCCCGGCGCCTGCCGCGCAACCGGAAGACGACGACAACGCCGACCTGCTCAAGTCCCTGGGCATGTAAGCAACTGTTGCTGATAGCGGCCGGCGGCATGTGTGCTGCCGGCCGCTGTCGTTTACCGCCTACAATGCGGCCTGCAAGGTCTTGCTCATGAATACGCGGCTCGTCCCTTCGGGGCTGCAGGCAATCTCGCCGAAACGGCGCCAGCCCCGGCGCTCGTAAAATTCGGGCGCCTGGAAACTGATGGTGTACAGCACCGCCGAAGCGCAGCCGCGCCGGCGTCCTTCTTCCTCGAACTGTTCCAGTATCCGGCTGCCCAGGCCCCGTCCCCGCAAGGCCGCGGGCAAATAAAACAAGTCGAGAAACAGCAGGCCCAGCGAGGTCCGGCCCATGGCGCCGCCCAGCACCCGCTGGCTGTCGCGGTCGCGCACGACCACGCTCAATACCTGCCTGTCCTGGTATCCCGTGATGGCATCGTTGTAGGCATTCAAGCCCCCGAGGATGGTTTGCTCGACCTCCGCATCGATCATGTCGCTGACGCACATGGTGTAGGGGAGGTCGTTGGGCGGCGTGGCAGGCATGGCGGACAAGAAAAGAGTAAATAACTGTATGAATATACAGTATTTCAGCTGTTTGCGTCCATTTTATTGCGGCAACGTCAATGTTTCCATCCGGCGAGTGCCGACCATGCCCGCTTGCTGGCTGTCATCGAGCGACCAGTATTCGAGCGCATAGACATAATCGCCGTCGACAAAGGTCAGCGTTTCCTTCTGGCGGCCGCTGGGGGCCTTGTAATACAGGCGCCGCGCGGGCTTGCCAGCCACCGTCTGATGGAATGACTGGGGAGAAATGGTGACGCGCTTGCCCGTCTTGCCCGCCATCGACATGGCCGTGATCGTCACATAGGCCCGGTCCGGGCAGCGGGCCAGCAGGTGGGCGCCGCTCAGGACGGTAGGCTGCTTTTGTTCCAGCGGGAAGCCGAACGGTTGCACGCCGACGATATCGAGGCACCCCATCTGCTGCGCCAGGGCCGTCAGCGCGGCCGGATCGAGTGCGCTGGAAAAGTGCCTTGCTTCCGCCTGCGCCTGGCCCAGCGCCCAGCGGCGCTCCAGCTCGGCCAGCGAAATATCGCTGGGCACGGGCAAGGGCGCGGGGGCGTCGGGATCGGCGGCCCTGGACGTTTCCGCCCGCATGCGCGCGGCAATGGAGTGGCTGCGCTCGGCGGCAGTGGCCCCATCCAGGGCCTGGGCCTGGGCGAACGGCGCGGCGCTGGCCAGGCCGAGTGCCATGGCCAGCGATAAGTGTGTCAGCATGAAATCTCCTGCCATCTCCTAAAGATGGCACGCATTGTGTACCGGATTGCCTGCGCCTGCGCGCACGCGGTGCCGCGGCGTCGCATGTTCACGCGATGAGCACGATTAACGCGCGGCCATCGCCGACGCGATCTCGATCGAACTGAGTTTCCAGCCCCACACGCCATGGCGCTGCAGGACCAGCGCGCCATCCTGCGCATTGCCATCCTTCGCCCGCACGACGAAGGTGTTGACGCCCGTATAGCCTGCCGTATAGCTGGCCTTGTTCTGTGCGCCGCCGGCCGGGCCATCCGCACTGGCATCGGCTCCCCCTTGCGGGCTGACGGCGCTCTTGTTGACCAGCGCGACGACGCCGGCGGGCGAGACCATGGCGTCGACCATCTTGCCCAGCATGGCGCCGGCAATCGACTGGCCCAGGGCCGCCAGCGGGTTGTCGCTGCCGGCCGTCGCCTCGATGCTGCGGGCCATGCCCGCTTCCAGCTGCGTCTTGACGCTGGCGCGCAGGGCGGGGAAGTCCACGTGTCCGGCCAGGGCGTCGGCATTGCGTTCGGCCAGCGCGGTCTTGATCTGGTGCAAGGCATAGTACGGCGAAGCGTAGGCGGTGGCGGCGATGGCAATGGCGGCCACGGTGGCGGCGATGGTGATTTTTTTCAAGTGAAGCCTGGGATACTGAAATGGTTGAGAGGTTCCCGCACGGCGGCAATGCCGGGTACAGACGAGCACGCAGCCTACCTGCTAATGACGAATGCGGCAATAATTTATCGATCATTGCGCGATGTCCGGCGCCTGAACGGGTGCGTCGCCCGCCTATTGATGTGCACCCGACGTTGCCGCTTTGATCGCCGCATCGTTCAGATTGTCCTCCAGCGAAGCTGCGCTCTTGCCTGACTGGTTGGCCAGATCGAGGACCGCCAGGAATAGGCTGGCGCGACTTTGATAGCGCTGCACATCGGAAATTGCCTCGCTGATAGGGTAGGTATCTGTAGATTGCGTCATTTTCGAATTGATGACGGTCTTGTCGGAAGAGCGGCCTACTTCCATGGAGTTGATAATCGCCCGCATGGTTTGCTGGGCGAAGAAGTTCTTGTCTACCGTTGCGCGCGATCCCTTCAATAGCGTTGATGCGGCGCCCAGGTTGCTCTTGGCCATCAGCCCGCCGGTGAGCGTGGTTGCCGTGGATAAGAGGAGTTCAGAGATGTCGGCCGCCGTATCGCTGCGCACCCGTCCGGCCAGCAGATCGTTTTTGAACTGCAGGTAATTATGGTCCGCGATGGCCATGAAGTCCCGAACGATACCATTGCGTATGATTTTTCTTTTTGCTTCCGACGTGTCGTAAGTCTTCCCGTCTATCCTGTTGATTACCGACTTTTTTTCTTCGATGATCAGGCTTTGCAATGACTTGTCCGATTCCAGTTTTTTCAGGGTCGAGGCAATATCGGATAATTTTGTTTTTCTCGCATCGATTCTATCCTGTGCGGCAGCTATTTGCGCGTCGGGCGGCGAGGCTTTTCTGTTGAGCGCCAGAATCTCTTTTTCCAGGGATGCCAGGCGATTTTCTTCGATTGCCTTAAAGCTCAGGTATCTGGCGGTTTCAGCATCGATCGCCTGCAAGTCGCTGGTCAGTGAGCGGATGTCGGCATTGGCTTGCGCTCTGGCGAGCGCATCGTTTTTCCTGGCGTCCGTATCCAGGTCCACGCCCTCGAGGGCGTCGTATTCTTCCAGCCGTTGCCGCAGTTTCGGGCCCGTGGATTGATCGGCGGGTTGATATTTCTCTGTTAATGAATTCATGTAGGACGCGCCAAAATCGATTTGCGCCGCCTGATCTTTGGGGGTGGGGAGCATGCCTCCGCAGCCGGCCACGGAAAGCACAATGGGAAGCGCCAGGCGCACATGAAATTTCATATTCCCTCCCAATGGGTGAAATGGGTGAAATGAAAAGCCGGGGATTTTTTACTGCGTAGGATAATTCCTACTAATTGTAGTGTGTTTGATATTAATAATTCTCATCAATTGTCACGCATCGCGTGCGATCCCGGGGCGCGAGAGCGCGGCTGCCGCGTCTCGCGCCCGCCAGCACGGTAGTCGGCACTTGATGTGGGGCATCGCCAGGCGCCGCTCACCGGGCTGCCTGCCTGGCGCGCGCCGGTCCATCCACCGTTGAACATGCAAGCGGAATATGCAAGCGCCAGCAGGCGCTATACAGTAGCCCATGGCCGGTACTGTATAATGGGAGAAAAGTACTTAACTACCTGTTTTCACTGGATAAAGACCTCACTAATGCTTTCAACCGCAAATATTACGATGCAGTTTGGCGCCAAGCCATTGTTTGAGAATATCTCCGTCAAGTTCGGCGACGGCAACCGCTATGGCTTGATCGGCGCGAACGGCTGCGGCAAGTCGACGTTCATGAAGATCCTGGGCGGCGATCTGGACCCGTCGGGCGGCAACGTCATGCTCGATACCAACGAACGCCTGGGCAAGCTGCGCCAGGACCAGTTCGCGTTTGAAGACATGCGCGTGCTCGACGTCGTCATGATGGGCCACACGGAAATGTGGGCGGCCATCCAGCAGCGCGACGCGATCTACGCGAACCCGGAAGCGACGGACGACGACTACATGCAGGCGGCCGAGCTGGAAGGCAAAGTGTCCGAATACGACGGCTACACGGCCGAATCGCGCGCGGGCGAGCTGCTGCTGGGCGCCGGCGTCGCCATCGACCTGCATCAAGGCCCGATGAGCAATGTCTCGCCAGGCTGGAAGCTGCGCGTGCTGCTGGCCCAGGCGCTGTTCTCGAACCCGGACATCCTGCTGCTCGACGAGCCGACAAATAACCTGGACATCAACACGATCCGCTGGCTGGAAGACGTGCTCAACGAGCGCAACTCCACCATGATCATCATTTCCCATGATCGCCACTTCCTGAACCAGGTGTGCACCCACGTGGCCGACATGGACTACGGCACCCTGAAGATTTATCCGGGCAACTACGACGAATACATGTTCGCCTCGACCCAGGCGCGCAACCAGCAGCTGGCCAACAACGCGAAAGCGAAAGACAAGGTTGCCGAGCTGCAGGAATTCGTGCGCCGCTTTGCCGCGAACAAATCCAAGGCCCGCCAGGCCACGTCGCGCGCCAAGCAGATCGAAAAGATCAAGGTCGACGACATCAAGCCATCGTCGCGCGCCTATCCGTTCGTGCGTTTCGACGGCGAAAAGAAATTGCACCGCCTGGCCGTGGAAGTCGAGAACATCTCGAAAGGCTTCGACCGCCAGCTGTTCAAGAACTTCAGCATCCTGGTCGAAGCGGGCGAGCGCATCGCCATTATCGGCGCCAACGGCGCCGGCAAGACCACCATGCTGCGCTGCATCGCGGGCGACATCGCCGGCCTGCAGCCGGACCAGGGCCGCGTGAAGTGGGCGGAAAACGCCAACGTGGGCTACATGCCGCAAGATCCGACGGAAGATTTCGCCAAGGACACGAACCTGACCGACTGGATCGGCCAGTGGACGAAAGAGGGCGACGACGACCAGGCCGTGCGTTCCATCCTGGGCCGCTTGCTGTTCGGCGGCGACGACGTGAAAAAGGCCGTCAAGGTGCTGTCCGGCGGTGAAAAAGGCCGCATGATGTACGGCAAGCTGATGCTGGGCCGCCACAACGTGCTGATGCTCGATGAGCCGACCAACCACATGGACATGGAATCGATCGAATCCTTGAACATCGCGCTGGAAAAATACGCGGGCACACTGATCTTCGTGTCGCATGACCGCGAATTCGTCTCGTCGCTGGCCAACCGCATCATCGAGATCAAGGAAGATGAAGTGGTCGATTACCGCGGCAACTACGAGGACTACCTGAAGAGCCAAGGTATCGATTAAACACCTGATCAAACCTGCTGCGCGTCGCGCTTTGCGGCCTGTGATGCTCACCGTGCTTCAGCACGGTTGTGCTTCTCGGCCGCAAGGGGGCGCCGAGCCTCGCTGCCTCGCGCTACGGTTTTATCAGGCGTTTGGAAAGCTGGTGGTGTACTCTGGTATCACCACACCGACGCGCCGCGGTCCTTTCGTTCCGGCGCACCTGCTGTATTGCGTTCGTGCCGGTCTATCCCGTTTTTGTTTGACACAGCCATGCAAACTTTAGCCATCAAATCCGTCGAGTATGAACACCCGCAAGACGGAGCCAGCTGCACTGCCCACGCCTGGGCACGCACGCCAGCGACGCCGTCCCCGGCCGAAAAAGCCGAACTGATCACGCGCATCAAGCGCCTGCTGACCGAGCGCGAAGCCGTGCTCGTTGCCCACTACTACGTTGATGCAGACCTGCAGGACCTGGCGGAAGCCACGGGCGGCTGCGTCTCCGACTCCCTGGAAATGGCCCGCTTCGGGCGCGACCATCCGGCCAAGACCCTGGTCGTGGCCGGCGTGCGCTTCATGGGCGAAACGGCGAAGATCCTCAGTCCCGAAAAAACGGTATTGATGCCCGACCTCGATGCCACCTGTTCGCTCGACCTCGGCTGCCCGGCGGACGAATTCACGGCCTTCTGCGATGCCCATCCCGACCGTACCGTCGTCGTCTACGCCAATACCAGCGCGGCCGTGAAGGCGCGCGCGGACTGGATGGTGACGTCGTCCATCGGCCTCGACATCGTGGCCCACCTGCATGCGCAGGGCAAGAAAATCCTGTGGGCGCCCGATAAACACCTGGGTTCGTATATCCAGAAGGAAACGGGCGCCGACATGCTGCTGTGGCAGGGCAGCTGCCTCGTGCATGACGAGTTCAAGGGCATCGAACTCGATCTGCTCAAGGAAGAGTATCCGCAAGCCAAGGTGCTCGTGCATCCGGAGTCGCCCGCGAACGTGGTGGCGCTGGCCGACATGGTGGGTTCCACGTCGCAAATGATTGCGGCAGCGCAAACTATGGACACGGACACCTTTATTGTCGCCACCGACAACGGCATCCTGCACAAGATGCGCGCGGCCGCGCCTGGAAAACGCTTCATCGAAGCGCCCACGGCCGGCAACAGCGCCACGTGCAAGAGCTGCGCGCACTGCCCGTGGATGGCCATGAACGGCTTGCTGAACCTGGCGCAGACGCTGGAAAACATGCACAACGAAATCCACGTCGATCCCGCCGTCGGCCAGCTGGCCGTGCGCTCGATCAACCGCATGCTCGACTTCGCCGCCGCCAAGAAGGCGGGCCTCAAGCCGGGCGCGGACCTGGCAAAAGAAACTAAATTGTTCCAAGGAATCGGTCCAGCATGAGTACCCTCGTTAATTCTTTCGCTCCTTTCGATCCCGCCCTGGCGCGCGCGTTCGAAGGCAATTTGCTGGCCGCCTTGCTGGAAGACGTGGGCCAGTGCGACCTGACGGGCGAGCTGGTGCCGCCCGACCATCTCGTCACGGCCAGAGTCGTCGTGCGCGAAGCAGCCGTGCTGTGCGGCGCGCCATGGTTCGAAGGCATCATGAAAAGCCTGGACCGCAGCATCGACATCGCTTGGCATTACGCCGAAGGCGACATGATGACGGCCGACAGCGTCGTGTGCACGATCGAAGCGCCGGCGCGCGCCTTGCTCACGGCCGAGCGCAGCGCCCTCAATTTCCTGCAGCTGCTGTCGGCCGTGGCCACGGCCACGCGCCGGTATGTGGACGTGATCGCCGGCACCAGGGCATCCATTTTAGATACGCGCAAGACCTTGCCGGGCCTGCGCCTGGCGCAAAAGTATGCGGTGCGCGTGGGCGGCGGCAAGAACCAGCGCCTGGCCCTGTACGACGGCATCCTGATCAAGGAAAACCATATCGCGGCCGCGGGCGGCGTCAGCCAGGCCCTGGAAAACGCGCGCAAGCTCGACGCGGGCGTGCCCGTGCAGATCGAGGTGGAAACCCTGGCGCAATTGCAGGAAGCGCTCGATGCGGGCGCCGTTTCCGTGCTGCTCGATAACTTCAGCAACGATATGATGCGCGAAGCCGTGGCCTTGACGCATGGCCGCGCCTTGCTGGAAGCGTCGGGCGGCATCAATTTCGACACCGTGCGGGCCATCGCCGAAACGGGCGTGGACCGCATCTCGATCGGCAGCCTGACCAAGGACGTGCGGGCCACCGATTACTCCTTGCGCATCGTCGGCTGATGCGGCGGGCAGGGCGGCGCCTGCTGGCCTTGGCGCTGCTGTGGCCCGCGCTTGCCGCGCCTCTGCCGGCGCAGGCGCGCGAATTGCTGGCCGTGGGCGCCCAGTTTGCGCGCGTGTTCGAGTACCAGGATGGCGGCGAGTATGGGGGCCTGGGCGCGGAACTGCTGCGCCTGATGGCGGCGCGCACGGGCAATACCGTGCGTTTTCGCATGGTGCCGTGGGCGCGCGCGCAAGCCATGCTGGTGCAGGGGCAGGCCGATATCCTCATCGGCCCCTACAAGACGCCCGAGCGCATCGCCAGCATGGGCTTTTCCGACAAGCCGTTCTATCAGGACCAGATGGTCTTTTATACGCGTCAGGACGCCAGTTTCGCCTGGGATGGCGACTACGCGGCGCTGAAGAACCGCCGGGTGGTGCTGCTCAATGGCTGGGCCTATGGCGCGGACTGGGAACGCATGCGGCCCGGCTTGCAGGTCAGCGTGGCCAACAATGTGGAAAACGGCTTGAAGATGCTCGTGCATAACCACGTCGACGTGTTCGTCAGCAACCGCCGCAATACCGATCCCGTGATCGCCCGCCTCGGCTATGGGCGCCAGGTGAAACCCCTGCCCAGGGTCATCGAAGTGCAGAACGGCTACTTTGCCTTTCCCCGTTCGCCCGCCTTCGACAAGCTGCGCCTGCAGTTCGACCAGGAACTCAATACCCTGATCGAGACGGGCGAACTGAAAAGACTGGGCAAGCGCTACGACGTGGCCGTGCCCTGACACCTGCCTATCTTCGCCCCGTTTGACGCGCCTCAAGCGTCCGGTTAGGCCCGGTTATACCCTGATGACAGGCAGTGCAACGCTGCCCACCACGCGGAAGGGGAACGCCATGAGAACGCATACCAGCAGGCAGATCGTGTACGCCTGTCTCGCCGCGGTGCTGGCCGCCGTGCTGTTTGCCTGCGGCGGCCATCATCACCACAAGCCACCCGTGCTGAGCACGTATGCGGCGACCAGCCTCGTGTCCGATACGGCCGCCGTTCCCGCCGCGCACACGGACGCCAACCTCGTCAACGCCTGGGGCCTGGCTTTCAATCCCCGCGGCGTCGTCTGGGTGGCCGCGAACGGCACGGCGAAGTCCGCCTTGTACGACGGCAACGGCGTGCCCCAGGCGCTGGTGGTCAGCACGCCGGCGGGGCCGACGGGCATCGTATTCAACGGCACGCAAGACTTCAAGCTGAGCCAGAACGGCGTGACGGCGGCCAGTCCCTTCATTTTCGCCAGCGAGAGCGGCAGCGTTGCGGCGTGGTCGCCCACGCTCAGCCCGACGACCGCCGTGGTCGTGTACGATGGCAGCGGGGCCGGCAGCGTCTACAAGGGCCTGGCGATTGCCGCCTATGCGGGCGCCAACTACCTGTATGCGGCCGATTTCCACAACCAGCGCGTCGACGTCTTCGATGCCAGTTTCGCCAGGGTCAGCTGGTCTGGCGCGTTCAGCGATCCCGGCTTGCCGGCCGGCTATGCGCCGTTCGGCATCCAGGCCATCGGCGAGCGCATCTATGTCGCGTATGCCATGCGGCAGGCCAGCGGCGACGATGAACAGGCTGGCGCGGGCCTGGGTATCGTCAATGTGTACGACACAGGCGGCAAGCTGATCAAGCGGCTGGTGAGCGGCGGGGCCTTGAATGCGCCGTGGGGCATGGCGCTGGCGCCAGCCGGTTTCGGCACTGCCAGCGATATGTTATTGATAGGGAATTTTGGTGATGGCAGGATCAATGCCTATGACCCCGCCACGGGCGAGGCGTGGGGAGCGCTGCGCAAGGTGGACGGCACGCCGCTGGTGATCGACGGCTTGTGGGGCATTGCCTTTGGCAATGGGCTCAACAGCCAGCCCGTCAATACCCTGTTTTATGCGGCGGGCCCCAATGACGAGACGCACGGGCAATATGGGCGCATCGACCTGAAATAGGCGGCGCTCGCCGCCAGCCAGGTGACCCTGCGGCAGGCTGGCCTGCTGCAGGGAACGGTGCGCCGTCGCTACACGCCGTTACAGCTGGCGCGCTTCAAACGTGTTGCACTGGGAAATCTGGCCGCTCTCGATACCCTTGCTGAACCAGCGCACGCGCTGCTCCGAGGTGCCGTGTGTAAACGAGTCCGGCACGACATGGCCTTGCGACTGGCGCTGCAGCGCATCGTCACCGATGGCCGTGGCCGCCTTGAGGGCTGTTTCCACGTCGCCCTGTTCCAGGATCTTGCGGTCGGCATTGGCGTGATACGCCCACACGCCGGCAAAGCAGTCCGCTTGCAATTCCAGGCGCACGGACATGGCGTTGGCCTGGCGCTCCGATTGCGAGCGGCGTGCATTGTCGACCTTTTCGGACAAGCCCATCAGATTTTGCACGTGGTGGCCCACTTCATGGGCGATCACATACGCTTCGGCAAATTCGCCCGAGACCTTGAAGCGCTGTTGCATCAGCTTGAAGAAATCGAGGTCCAGGTAGACTTTCTGGTCGCCGGGGCAATAGAAGGGGCCGCTTGCGCTCTGGCCCGTGCCGCAAGCCGTCGGCGTGCTGCCCGAGTACAGGACCAGCTTGGGTTTCACATAGCTGCCGCCTTCCGCCTTGAACAGGGCGCCCCACGTGTCTTCCGTATCGGCCAGCACCGTTTTCACGAAGCGGGCCATCTCGTCCGATTCGGGCGGCTGGCGCGCGGGCGACTGGCTTTGCTGGGTGCTGATCTGGCCGCCACCGCCGCTGAGCATGTTGAGCAAGGTCAAGGGATTGACGCCCAGCACATACGAGCCGACGAGGGCGATGACGATGGTGCCGATGCCGACCGAGCGCCCGCCAAAGCCGAAGCCGCCCCCACCGCCGCCTCCGCCGCCATCTTCGCCACGGCGGTCTTCCACGTTGTCGCTTTCGCGATTGCCTTCCCATTTCATGATATTTACTCCTGCTGCGATTGTGCGATTGATTGTTGACGCCTCAAGATGCCTCTTGCGACGAATCTTGTTATTATCGCAGCAAACCGCGCCGCGACAGGGGCGACAATGTTACCCTTTGCAACTTTCCACCCACTCCACAACAGGTACACGCATGGCACTTGGCAACGATACACGCATTTCGCCCACGGCGGTGGTCCAGGCCCAACTGGACGCCTACAACGCCCACGATGTTGCCGCCTTGCTGGCCATCTATGCTGATGACGCGCAGCAATTCGAGCACCCCGATACCTTGCTGGCCACGGGCGGCGCGCAAATCGGTCCCCGTTTCACGGCCCGTTTCGCCGCCAGCCGGCCACGGGCGCAGTTGCTCAATCGCATCGCCTGCGGCAAGCTGGTGATCGACCATGAAATCGTCCATGGCGACACGCCGGACGGTGTTTCCGCGCAGGAGCTGGTAGCGACATATGAAGTGGTGCAGGGGCGCATCGCGCGCGCCTGGTTCAGCTTTGGTCCGCTGACGCGCTTGCGCGTGGCGCTGCCGGCCGATGTGCCGGGCATGAATGCGCTGATCGCCCGTTCCGGCGTGGAACTGAGCGCAGGGTTTTATACGCAGGAGCAGGCCCAGGCCGTCACGCGCCACGTGTTTGGCGTCGATACGCAGCTCGTTGCCGACCAGACGTATTTCGTGATCGAGCGCGATGATGCCATGCTGGCCTGCGGCGGCTGGAGCCGGCGCGCCACCCTGTATGGCGCCGACCGGGCCAAGAGCGGGCCGGACCCGCTGCTCGATCCGGCCAGCCAGCCGGGGCGCATCCGCGCCTTCTTTGTCGAACCGGCGGCCGCCCGCCAGGGATTGGGCAGCATGCTGATGCGCCATTGCGAGCGCCAGGCGCAGGCCGCCGGTTTCGGCGTGCTGGAACTGGCCGCCACCTTGCCCGGCGTGCCGCTATACCTGGCCTGCGGCTTTGCCGTGATCGAAGAGTTTCATCTGGACTTGCCTGATGACATCAAACTGCCGCTGGCGCGCATGCACAAGCGGCTGTAAGGACCTGCCTTACCAGGGCAACGGCGCCTTTTCGCCGTTGCCATGTTCGCCGTAGTACAGCGACGGCAAGAAGCGCGACAGATAGGTAAATTCGCTGTAGCAATGGCGCAGCAGGTTCAGGCCCAGCACGTCGGGCACGTCGCGCACGGGGTTCAGGCTGTTGCGGCCCAGCAGGAAGCGGCTGCGCAGCACGCAGCCCGTGGGCGTGTCGCGCGCCAGGTGCAGCATTTCGCCATCGAGCGGGTCGCCATGCGGGTCGAGCACCACATGGTCGCCAAAGCCGATGCGGGCGCAGACGGCCGCCGACAGGGCGCCGCTGTCCCTGGCCAGCTGCAGTTGCGCGGGATCGAACACGTGTTTCGGATCGTGGAACTTCAGCTTGGCCTTCACGGGTGGAATGTCGCCCAGCGATTCCACCGCCTCGATCGAGGCGCCGTAGTAACTCTCTCCTTTTTTCCACGCGCTGTTCCAGCCATGGTGCGCCACGTGGTCATGCGGATGCCACCATTTGATGTGCTGCGTCGTCTCGAAAAACGTAAACCACCAGTCCAGCATGCGCCCGCTGCAGCCGTGCAGTTCCGTGCGGGCCGCCACCAGCAGGCAGCCGTCGGGCAGGCGCGTGATGCCCGTTTCCAGGTGCAAGGGAAACGGGTCGAGCAAGTCGCCCGTGCCGGTGATGCTCCATGGGAATTGAATATGCGTGTAGCTCGTCATGTCGTTCTCCTTTGTTAGGGTGAGACAATTATATATTAAAGAAACGTTTAACGTTTCCAAAATATGTTTCAGTGTAAAATTGCCCATCGATCAAGATGGGAGCTGGCATGCAGCAAGAAGAGAGCAAGGCCGTGCGTGGACGGGGCCGCCCGGCGCGGCCGCCCGAGGAAGCGCGCGAGGCGGCCGTGCAGGCGGCCACGTGGCTGCTGCTGCACGAAGGCTATGCGGCCACCACCATGGAAGCGGTGGCACGCCACGCGGGCATGGCAAAGAAGTCGCTGTATCACTATGCGGCCAACCGCGAGGAACTCGTCGCCCTCGTGGTGCGGGGCTGGACGGATGGCTTCCTGCCGGCCATGGCGCACGACGCGGCCGCGCCCGGCGAGGTGCTGCCCTTGCTGAAGGAGATCCTGCAGGCGATGGCGGCGCGCGTGTTGACGGCCGATGCCGTGGGGCTGTTCCGCCTGCTGTGCACGGAGTTTCCCGCGCGCGCGGACTTGCTGGCCGTGTACCAGCGCAACGGCATCGAGCGGGGCACGGCCTTGCTGGCCGAGTGGCTGGGACGCCAGGCCGCGCGCGGCCACGTGACGGCCGGCAATGCGCCTGAGCTGGCCGGCTTGCTGCTGGCCATGGTGATAGCCGAACCGCTGCGGCAGATGGCGCTGGGTTTGCTGGCGCCCGTGCCGGCCTGGGATGCCGGGCCCCGCATCGATGCCGCGCTGCGCCTGCTGGGCGGTTCGGCGTTCAGCGCGGCTGGTGCTTCAGCGCCTCGCGGCGGGTGAGGGGAGACAGTTGCTGGCGGTGTAGGTCGGCAAACGCCGTCACGGCCTCGGGCGCGTGGCGTGCGTAGTCGCGCAAGGCCCAGCCGATGGCCTTGCGGATGAAAAACGCGTCTTCGTGGGCCAGCGCCAGCGCCGCGCCGAATAGCCAGGCCGCATCCGTGTCGCCGCGCCAGCCCAGCTGGTGCAGCATGGCGATGCGGCGCAGCCAGAAGTCGTCGTGGCGCAGGGCCGCATCCATGTGCGCATGGCCGTCGCCGCCGCGCCGCAACTCCGCCTGCAGCACGTCGCCGACGATGCCCGCCATGCCGTCGACGCTGTCCCACCACGCGCGCTGGCGCGCCAGAGCCAGCAGCGCGGGAATGTGTTCCGTCGTCAACTGTCGCCGGTGCAGGGCCAGCATGTCGAGCGCCACGTGCTGGTATTCGCGCTCCGGCTGCTGCCACAGCAGCTGCGCATGTGCCAGCAGCGCCCCCGCATCGATGCCCTTCAGGCCCGCCAGCAGGGCCCTGGCGGCCATCCGCCGCCGCGGCGCGGTCACGCCCAGGAAAACGAACTGGTCGCGCATATAGGCCTGCATGGGCGCCGCACGGCCCGGCTCGGCAGCCGCTTCCAGCGCGGCCTTCAGTGCTGCATGAAAGTCCATCGATTGGTCCATCGCATCCCGTTAAGTTTCAGACGTAAAAAAAGCGCCCCGAAGAGCGCTCTTGTCCAGCCATCCAAACGGCTGATAGAAGCGTAGCGAGCGGCAGCGATTTGTGGCCGAGACGCGCAACCGTACGAAAGTACGGGGCCGCCGAGGCGGTGAGCATCGCAGGCCGCAAAGCGCGACGTGCAGTAGCTTATATCAGGCGTTTTTACTGGATTTTGGCTTTTTTCATCAGTTCATCGCGGTAGGCGGCGAGTTTCTTCTGCTGCAGCGACTCGGCTACCTGGCCCTTGACTTCTTCCAGCGCCGGCAGCTTCGTCGGACGGGTTTCTTCCAGTTTGATCACGTGGAAGCCGAATTGCGATTGCACGGGCGTTTGCGTGACCTGGCCTGGTTTCAGGGCCACCATGGCGTCGGAGAATGGCTTCACGTACGACGCCGGGCTAGCCCAGTCCAGGTCGCCGCCATTGGCAGCGGAACCGTCTTTCGATACTTTTGCCAGTTCTTCGAACTTGGCGCCGCCTTTCAGCTTGGCGATGATGTCTTTCGCTTCCGCTTCGGTGGCCACCAGGATGTGGCGTGCGTGGTATTCCTTGTCGCCCGCCTGCGCCTTGAACTTGTCGTATTCGGCCTTGATTTCAGCGTCCTTGACGGGGTTCTTCTTCACGTAGTCGGCCAGCAGGGCGTTGATGATGATGCTTTGACGGGCATTGTCGATCTGCGATTTGACTTCCGGACGGGTGCCGTAGCCTTGCTTGTCGGCTTCCTGGATCAGCACTTCGCGGCCGATCAGGTCTTTCTTGATGGCTTCGCGCAATTGCGGCGAATCAGCTTGCTTGCCTTGGGCGACGACTTGCTTGACGACCTGGTCAACGCGCGACGATGGGATGGCCTTGCCATTCACGGTGGCCACGTTTTGCGCGAACGCAGGGATCGCGACAACGGCGACCAGGGCTAAGATCAGGCGGGCTGGCTTCAAAATCATGTTCATTCCTAATAAATATACAAAAACCGGTACGGAGAACGCGGCTGCCTTGCAGTTCGCATTCAGGCGCAGAATACACGACCGGCGCCGAAAAGGGCGCCGGGGAGGTCAGTTCTTATTGAACTTTCGCTTTTTTGATCATTTCTTCCTGATACGCTTGCAGTTTCTTTTGCTGCAGCGCTTCGGCGATCTGTGGCTTGACTTCTTCCAGGGTCGGCAGTTTTGCCGCGCGGGTGTCGTCCAGCTTGATCACGTGGAAACCGTTAGGCGTTTGCACCGGGGTCTCGGTGACCTGGCCTTTTTGCAGTTTCACGAAGGCGTCGGAGAAGACTTTCGGGAACGACGATGGGGCTGCCCAGTCCAGGTCGCCACCGTTGTCGGCCGAACCGGCATCTTTCGATTGCTTGGCCAGGTCTTCGAACTTGGCGCCGCCTTTCAGCTTGGCGATGATGTCTTTCGCTTCGGCTTCGGTGCCCACCAGGATGTGGCGTACGTGGTATTCCTTGTCGCCCGTCTGGGCCACGAAGCGGTCGTATTCCGCCTTGATTTCAGCGTCGTTGACGGGATTCTTTTTCAGGTAGTCGCCGACCAGGGCGTTGATGACGATGGCCTGGCGTGCGTTCTCGATTTGCTGTTTCACAGCTGCATCTTTACCGAAACCTTTGTTTTCCGCTTCTTGCATCAGCACTTCACGGCCGATCAAGTCCTTCTTGATCATTTCGCGCAACTGCGGCGAATCCGCTTGCTGGCCTTGGGCGACGACTTGCTTGACGACTGCATCAACGCGCGACGATGGGATAGGCTTGCCATTCACAACGGCAACATTTTGCGCAAAAACAGGTACCGCGACAACGGCGAGTAGTGCGATCAGCAAGCGGGCTGGCTTAAAAGTCATTATTAAATCCTGTTAGGGAAAGTTTCGTAAAAAACGCATGGACAGAAAACGCGTGCATGGCGTTTGCGGCCAGCGGCGTACCAAGTCGCCCCGGTACGCCAAAACGCCATCCTTACACTGCTTCGGACGGCGCCAAGGCCACAATCGCCAATGCATGTATCTCATTATGCATCATATCGTGCACGGAATCATACACCAGTCGATGGCGCATGACGAGCCTGAGCCCCTCAAATTGACTAGAAATAATGCGCAGATTGTAATGGCCACCGCCCGAGGCGGCGCCCGCATGGCCCCGGTGGCGCGCCGAGTCGTCTTCCAGCACGCATTCCAGAGGGGAAAGTGCCGTTTCCAGGCGGGTGCGGATGCGCTGCATGCGCGTTTCCGGCGAAGTATTTTCGGTTAGGGTATTCATCATGCGTCTTCCTTGATGTGTTTGGCCAGGAACAGGGTTTGCGCCACGATGAAGGCAAAGAAAATGCCCGTCGCGCCAAACGCCTTGAAGCTGACCCAGGCAGCCATGTCGCCCTTGTACAGCACGAAGGCCACGAACAGGTTCAGGGCGCCGATGGCGCCGAAGAAGATGATCCATGCGGCCAGCAACTGGTTCCATACGGCGTCGGGCAATTGCACCTGCGCTTCCATGGTCTTGCGGATCAGGTTTTTCTTGAAGCCCACGTGGGCGATCAGGAGGGCCAGGCCGGACAGCCAATAGATCAGGGTCGGTTTCCATTTCAGGAAGAAATCGTCATGCAGGTAAATGCTGGCGCCGCCGAAGACGACAAAGATGAACAGCGACAGCCACAGCATGCCGTCGACCTTGCGGCCGCGCAGCAGCAGATAGCTGACCTGGCAAGCCGTGGCGACGATGCCGACCAGGGTGGCGAGTATCCACGGGGCCTGGTCGGCCTTGATCAGGCCGCCAGACACGAAGCCGGACAGGTATTGCTGCACGAAATCATGCGTGGCCGCTTCATACATGCCGCCCAGCTTGAAGGCGGCGAAGAAGGCGATCAGGGGGAATAGGTCGAATAGAAATTTCATGGCGAGACTTTACTATGAGCGTGGTGTAAACATCTTAGGAATGACTTAGGAGCAACATCGCTGCTCCCATGCGTCATTCCCGTGCCATCAAGGCTGCGGATCGA
Organism: Janthinobacterium sp. FT14W; assembly: GCF_009208755.1. Taxonomy (NCBI): domain Bacteria; kingdom Pseudomonadati; phylum Pseudomonadota; class Betaproteobacteria; order Burkholderiales; family Oxalobacteraceae; genus Janthinobacterium; species Janthinobacterium sp. FT14W. The sequence continues at coordinate 82,579 of NZ_WFLL01000004.1, forward strand.
AGCGCAGGGAGGCAGAATTGATGCAATAGCGTAAGCCGGTGGGCGGCGGACCGTCCGGGAACACGTGGCCCAGGTGGGCGTCGCAGACGGCGCAGACAATTTCCGTGCGCACCATGCCGTGGCTGCGGTCGACGATTTCCGTCACGTTGGCCGGGTCCAGCGCCTGGAAATAGCTGGGCCAGCCGCAGCCGGAATCGAACTTCGTGTCCGACGCGAACAAGGGCGTGTTGCAGCAGACGCAGGTGTAGATGCCGTGTTCGTGGTGGTCCCAGAACTTGCCCGTGAAGGCCCGTTCCGTGGCCGCGTGGCGCGTCACTTCGTATTGCATGGAATCGAGCATGGCGCGCCATTCGGCGTCCGTTTTCTTGACTTTATTCGTGGTCATAATGACTCCTTAGGATGAGCAGCTGACTTCAAGCTGGCTGGCCCAGTCGGGCGGCAGGGCCGCATAGTGCTGGTGTTCGGGCTGTTCGTCAAATGGCTTTTGCAATATTTCCAGCAGTTTCGCCACTTCCGTATAGTCCTGCTGCTGGGCTTTTTCGATGGACACTTGGGCCAGGTAGTTGCGCAGCACGTATTTCGGGTTGACCAGGTTCATGGCGGCGCTGCGCTCGGCATCGATGCTGTGTTCCTGCAGCAGGCGCGCGCGGTAGGCGGCGGCCCACGCATCGAATGCGGGGCGGTCGATGAACATGTCGCGCAGCATCGTGTCGCGTTCGGGGGCGGCCACCTGCAAGGTCGCCAGCGCGCGGAAAAAGTTGGTGAAATCCACGTGATTGGCTTGCATCAGCGCAAACATGCTGTCGAACAGGGCCGTATCGTCGTCTTGCGCCGTGCGCAAGCCCAGCTTGGCGCGCAGCAAGGCATTCATCTTGTCCGCAAAGGCGCCCTGGTAGGTGTCCAGCGCTGCCTGCGCCTGCTCCACTTCGCCGATCAGCGGCAGCAGCGCCTGGCCCAGCGCATAGCAGTTCCAGTGGCCTACCTGCGGCTGGTTGGCATAGGAATAGCGGCCCTGCTGGTCCGTGTGGTTGCAGATGTGTTCGGCGTCAAACGCTTCCATGAAGCCGAACGGGCCGTAATCGATGGTCAGGCCCAGGATGGACATATTGTCCGTGTTCATCACGCCATGCATGAAGCCCACGGCTTGCCAGTGCGCAATCATGTGCGCCGTGCGCACGCACACTTCGGCCAGCAAGGCCTGATATGGATTTGCCGCAGCGCGCAAATGGGGATAAAAGCCGTCGATGACGTAATCGGCAAGGATTTTCAGCTCGTCCGGCTTCTTGCGGTAAAACCAGTGTTCGAACGAGCCGAAGCGCACGAAGGAGGGCGCCATGCGCGTCACGACGGCCGCCGTTTCCACCGTTTCGCGCATGATGCCTTGCTGCGAACCCATGATGGCCAGCGCGCGCGACGTGGGAATGCCCAGCGCCGCCATGGCTTCCGAGCACAGGAATTCGCGGATGGACGAGCGCAGCACGGCGCGCCCGTCGCCCATGCGCGAATACGGCGTGGCGCCCGCGCCTTTCAGCTGCAGTTCCATCGGGCCATCGTCGGTGGCGATGTCGCCCAGCAAGATGGCGCGGCCGTCGCCCAGCTGGCCGGCCCAGACGCCGAACTGGTGGCCCGAATACACGGCCGACAGCGGTATCGAGCGCTCGGCAACCGTATTGCCGCTCAGCAGCGCGACGTAATCCGGCTCGGCCAGGCGCGCGGCATCGAGGCCGACCAGGCGTGCGGCCGGCCCGCTGGCAGCCACGAAATACGGGGCGGGCAGGGGCGTGGGCATCAAACGCGTATAGAACGCGGGCGGCAGGGCCGCAAAGGCATTATCCAGTGGTAAGGTAAGGGCGGTGATGGCAATTCCATTCAATAAGAGGTGCCGGCAGGAAAGGGAAGACAAGCGCCAGCCAAAATACGATTTTACCGCACAGCGCCAGGGCGTGCGCCGGGCGTCTTTCGGCCTGCCGCGGCGGGCGTGAACGCGAGGAAAAACGGAATCGAAAATTCCATGCTGCATTGCAATATCGAAATGCGTTGACGATTTCCGCACGACCGTACGAAACTAGGAAAAATCTTTAAATTCCAGCAATAAAATCCAGCATCCACTACCAGGAGACACGATGGCATTTCCCATGAGCCCAGTGATGGGCCAGATGATGAACCAGCCCCTGCTGATTTCCAGCATTATCGAGTTTGCAGCGCGTCATTATGGCAGCGGGGAAATCGTCTCGCGGCGCGTGGAAGGCGATGTGCACCGCTATACCTACCGCGATTGCCACCAGCGCACGCGGCGCCTGGCGAATGCCTTGCACGGGCTGGGCGTGGGCATGGGCGACCGGGTCGCCACGCTGGCCTGGAACGGCTATCGCCACCTGGAAGCGTACTATGCCGTGTCCGGCTCGGGCGCCGTGCTGCACACCATCAATCCGCGCCTGTTTCCCGAACAGATAGCCTACATCTCGAACCATGCGGAAGATCAGGTGCTGCTGTTCGACCTGACCTTCCTGCCCGTGGTGGAAAAGATCGCCGCCGACTGCACCTTTGTCCGCCATTTCGTGCTGATGTGCGACCGCGACCGCATGCCCGCCAACAGCAGCATCCCCGACCTGCTGTGCTATGAAGACTTGATCGACACGCATTCGGACGACTACACGTGGCCCCTGTTCGATGAAAACTCGGCCGCCGCCCTGTGCTACACCTCGGGCACGACGGGCAACCCCAAGGGCGCCCTGTATTCGCACCGCTCGACCGTGCTGCACGCGTATGCGTCGGCCATGCCCAGCGCCCTCAACGTGCGCGCCACCGACACGGTCCTGCCCGTCGTGCCCATGTTCCACGTGAATGCCTGGGGCTTGCCGTATTCCGTGCTGCTGTCGGGTGCGCGCATGGTGTTTCCCGGCGCGGCGCTGGACGGCAAGTCGCTGTACGAGCTGTTCGAATCGGAAAAAGTGACGTTCTCGGCCGGCGTGCCCACGGTCTGGCTGGGTCTGCTGAACTACGCCTTGCAGAATGATCTGAAATTTTCCACCTTCCGCCGCACGGTGATCGGCGGAGCCGCGTGCCCGCCGGCCATGATGGATACCCTGATCGACAAGTTCGACGTGGAAGTCATCCATGGCTGGGGCATGACGGAAATGTCGCCGCTGGGCACCACGGGCGGCTTGCAGACCAAGCACCTGGCCATGGACAAGGCGGCGCAGCGCGATATCCTGCACAAGCAGGGCCATGCGATCTATGGCGTGGACATGAAGATCGTCGATGACGACGGCAAGGAATTGCCGTGGGATGGCGCGGCCTACGGCCATCTGCTGGTCAAGGGGCCGTGGATCATCTCTTCCTATTACAAGAACGAGGGCGGCGAGGTGCTGCAGGATGGCTGGTTCCCCACGGGCGACGTGGCCACCATCGATGCGGACGGCTACATGCAGATCACGGACCGCAGCAAGGACGTGATCAAGTCGGGCGGCGAGTGGATCGGCACCATCGACCTGGAAAACCTGGCCATGGCCCACCCGGCCGTGCTGCAGGCGGCCTGCATCGGCGTATTCCACCCGAAATGGGACGAGCGTCCCGTGCTGGTGGTGGTGCTGCGCCCCGGCATGGAGGTCACGCGCGAAGCCTTGTTGCAGTTCTTTGAAGGCAAGATCGCCAAGTGGTGGACGCCCGACGACGTGCTGTTCATCGATGCCTTGCCCATGGGCGCGACGGGCAAGATCCAGAAGAACAAGCTGCGCGAGCAGTTCAAGGGGCACAAGCTGCCGGGGCTGTGATGCATCAGCGGGCCTGATCCAGCCGGCGGCAAGGACCCGGGGGCTGAGCTTCAGGGAACGCGACAGCAAGGGCCGGGGTCGGACCCTCAGGGTCCGACCCCGGTATTTTGATGCCGTTGGGTTAATGCTTGTTTGTCACGCCGCCTGCGGCAACGCCGAGCCCAGCTTTTCCAGCAGATGATCGCACTGGAAGACGGACAGGGTCTGGCGTTGCTCCTGCGTGCCGATATCGATCATTTCATCCATTTCGCTGCGCAAGTCGTCATGCGTGCCCGTGCGGATGATTTGCGGCGCCGCAAAGCGCTGGCTGTCGGAAATGGTCATGATGTTGTCGACATGGTCGACGAGGAAACCGTAGCGCTCGGCGCCCCGTTCCACGATGAGGATCTTGCCGGCGCCCGTGTCCGCCAGCGGCGGCATCGCATACAACTGGCGCAGATCGATGATGCTGATCATTTGCTGGCGCAGGTTCAGCATGCCGCGCATGCAGGCCGGCATGCCCGGCGGCGTGGTGATGGCGCCGCTGAAGTCGATGATTTCCCGCACTTGCCCGATTTCCACGGCGAACTGGGTTTCCACCGTAAACGTGATGTAGACGCGGCGCTGCGCCTTGCGCGTGGCGGCGGTGGCCGTTTCCGTGTCGGCCGGATACAGGCGCGCGTGGCCGTCGCGCATTTCGACGATCTCGGCTTGCGAGAGGATTTCCTTGTGGTCCAGAAAAATGATGTCGCCCAGGCCTTCCCTGGTGATGCAGCCGGCGAACATGGCGGCCCGTGCCTTGCTCAGCAGGGGAATCGGCAGCACTTCGTCGCCAAAGAAATGCACGATGCTGTCGACGGAATCGACGAGAAAGCCGATCGTCGTCTCTTCCAGGCGCACGACGATGATGCGCTGTTCGGGCGTGGCCGCCTTGCCGGAGCCGGCGGCCTGCAGCAGGGCGCCGAAGTCGACGACGGCCACCTGGCTGCCGCGGAAATGCATGCGTCCGAGGCACAGTTCGCTGTTCAGCAGAGAGCTGTGCAGTTCCGGCACCTTGATGATTTCCTGGATGGCCAGCATTTCGAAGGCAAACGTGGCGCCGGCCGCATGAAAGCTGACGCACTGGCGCCGCTCGCTCTGCGCATGGTAGCGGGCCGTGCTCAGCTTGGCGCCGCTCGCCTGCAGGGCCAGCACGTGCGGCACGTTCTCGATGCGCAGCAGCGCGTGCGGGTCGAGGATCTGCAGCAGGCGCGCGCCGCCGTCGAGCAGGATCGTGCCGGCGATGACGGCGTGCGCGTCGCCGGCCCCATACTGCAGCGCGCTGCGGGCGCTGGCGGGCACGCGCAGGATCTCGCCCGTGTCCTGGAACACGATGCCGATCAGCACTTGCTGAAAATCCAGGATGGCAATCTTGTCCGTGGCCACGGCGCGCGGCGCATCGGCGCGGAACAAGCGGCCCAGGTTGACCACCGGAATGACGCTGCCGCGCAAGGTGAACATGCCTTCCAGGTATGCGGGCGAGAGGGGCAGGGCCGTGACTTTCGCGGGGTAGTTCACCACCTCGCGGATGCAGCCGGCGGGCAGGGCGAATTCATCGCCGCCCAGCTGGAAGGAGCCGAACAGGTCGGCGGCCGCGTCGCCCTGGGCCTGGCTGTGCAAGCCCGTCGCTTCATGCATATCCATATGCGCCTTCCTTGCGTGGATTCAATCCGGGTTGCGCCACCACATCGGTGACGGCGTAGCTGTGGTGGGCGCAATCGATCAGCAGCTGGCGCCCGTGGCGTCCGCCCAGCGCGCAAAAACTCACGTGCAGGCCGCACTGGTCCAGGTATTTCTGCGCCGCTGCCGCATTTTGCCGCCCCACCTGCAGGCGGCCATTGCGGGGACCAAACATGCTGGCGCCGCCCGCCAGCACCACTTCGATATCGGCGTAGTCGGCCTGGCGCACGCCCATCAGGCGCAGCAGCGAGGGCACGGCCTGGCTCACATAACGCGCACCAGGCGCGCCCAGGCCCGCCTCGGCGCCGGGCGCTTCCGGCAGCAGGCAGTGGGCCAGGCCGCAGCAGGGGCCGTTCTTCCAGATGAAGCCGATGCCGATGCAGGAGCCCAGCAGCGCCTGCAGCTGTTCGCCGTGCATGCCCACGCTAAGTTGTCCCATGCCAACGTGGTGCAAGGGGGCGCCGTGTTCATTGAGCAGGCCGATGCTCATGCCGCGCCCGCCTTATAAATCATGGGAAACTCGAATTGGTAGCCGGTGCCCAGGCGGGCGATGGTTTCCGACTCGCCCAGGATCAGCCGGCCCTCGTCCTTCAGGCTCAGGCGCGCCTGGCGCAGCACGGTTTCCTGGTGTTCGGCGTCGAAATAGATGAGTACATTGCGCAGGAAGACCAGGTCGAAGCGCTGGGCCGGGCGCAGCGCTTCGAGCAGATTGTGCTGCGCAAAGCTGACGTGCTGGCGCAGTTCCTCGTTGACCTTGACGCCATACGGGGAGGGCGTGAAGTACTTGCGCAGCAAGTCCGGGTGCGACAGGCGGATGCGTTCGACGGAGCGGCCGCTGTACTGGCCGGCCCTGGCGGCGCCCAGGATCTGCTGCGAAATGTCGCTGGCCAGGATCTGGTAGCGGAAGGCCGGCGCCTGCAGCTTGAACTGCTCGCACAGCATGGCGATCGAATACAGCTCCTCGCCGCTGGCGGCGGCGGCCGACCAGATGCTCAGGCAGCCGCCCGGATGCGCGCGCGCCCAGGCGGGCAGGTAGCGGTCGCGGAAGTAATCCCAGATGGACGGCGTGCGGAAGAACAGGGTGTCGTTGGTGGTCACCAGGTCGATGAAATGGGCCACTTCGTCGCGGTCGCTGGCCACCCGGTCCAGGTAAGCCTGGTAGCTGGGCAGGGACAGCGCCTGCAGGCGTGGCTGCAAACGCCGTTCCAGCAAGACGCTCTTGCGCGCCGTCATGGCGATGCCCGTATGCTGGCGCACCAGTGCGATCAGGGTCATCAGCACCTCGGGCGTCAAGGTGGCCGCGTGGCTCATGGCCTACACCACGAAGCCGGAGACAGTCTGGTTCAGGCTGCCCGCGCGCTCGTTCAGGCCATCCGTCGAGCGGGCGATGCTGTCGCAGTTGGCGGCCGACTTTTCCGTTTCCTCGGCGATGTACTGGATCGCCGTCGACACTTCGCGCGCCGTCAGCAGCTGCTCGTTGGCCGCCTTCGAGATATCCGAGATGGCCAGGGTGGTCTTCGCCACGCCCGAGACGATCTTGTCGAAGGCGTCGCTGGCCTGGCGCGAGATTTCGCTGCCCGTGGAGACGCGCTTGACGGATTCGTTGATCAGCTTGGAGATTTCCTTGGTGGCCTGCGACGAGCGTTCGGCCAGCTTGCGCACCTCGTCGGCGACGACGGAAAAGCCCAGGCCGTGCTCGCCCGCGCGCGCCGCCTCGATGGCCGCGTTGAACGCCAGCATATTCGTCTGGTTGGCGATCTCGCTGATGACCTTGACGATTTCGCCGATGTCTTCCGACGAGCGGTTGATCAGGTCCATCGCCTCGATCGACTTGGCGACGGCGCGCGCGCCCGCTTCCGCTTCCTGCTGCGTGGCTTTCGCCAGGTAGTCGGCGTTCGAAGTGTTTTCCGCGATGGAATTGATGGAAAACGTCAGGCCGTCGATGGAGGCGTTCATTTCCTCCACCGTGGCGCCCAGCGCCTGCGTGCCCACGGCCACGCCCGTGGCCCGCTCGGCGATCGTATGCGAGGCGTCGGCAAAGCCGTTGGCCGCCGACACCACGTTGCCGATCACGCCGCGCAAGTCGACGATCATCTTGCTGATGCCGCCCGCCAGCAGGTCGATGGGCTCGTCGCCCTCGGGCACGATATTGCAGGTCAGGTCGCCTTGCGCCGCGCGCGCCACCGACTCGAGCAGGGCATTGACCTTGCGGCTGTCGTTGCTGGCCTTGGCCTGGATGCTGTTTTCCAGGTTCACCTGTTCGCTGATGTCGATGGCGAACTTGACCACCTTATAGGGCTTGCCGTTCAGGTCCAGGATGGGGTTGTAGGTGGCTTGTATCCACACCACCTTGCCATGGTTGCCCAGGCGCTTGTAGCGGCCCGCGTCGAATTCGCCGCGGTTGAGCTTTTGCCAGAATTTCTTGTACTCGGCACTGCTGGCGTATTCGGGCTCGCAGAACATGCGGTGGTGTTCGCCCTTGATATCGCTCAAGTCGTAGTCCATGACGGCAAGGAAATTCTCGTTCGCATCGAGCACATTGCCCTGCATGTCGAACTCGATCACGGCCTGCGCCTTGCCGATGGCGCTGACCTTGCCTTCGTATTCGGCGTTGCGCTTCTTCATGGCCGTGACGTCGCTGGCGAACTTGACCACCTTGAACGGCCGGCCCTCCGTGTCGAAGATGGGATTGTAGGTGGCGTTGAGCCAGATTTCGCGGCCGTCCTTGGTGACGCGCTTGTATTCGCCCGCGTCGAACTCGCCCTTGGCCAGTTTTTGCCAGAATTGCGCGTATTCCTCGCTCTGCGCGTAGTCCGCTTCGCAAAACATGCGGTGGTGCTGGCCTTCGATCTCGGCCAGCGTGTAGCCGACGGACTTGAGGAAGTTGTCGTTGGCGCGGATGACGGTGCCGTCGAGCCGGAATTCGATCACGGCCTGGGCCTTGCTGATGGCGTCGATCTTGCCTTCGTAATCGGCGTTGCGGCGTTTGCTGGCCGTGATGTCGGTGGCAAACTTGATCACTTTATACGGCTTGCCGTCGGCGTCGAGGATGGGGTTGTAGGAGGCGTTGATCCACACTTCACGCCCATCCTTGGCGCGGCGCTTGTATTCGCCCTGGTCGAACTCGCCGCGTCCCAGCTTGGCCCAGAAGTCGCGGTATTCGGCCGTTTTCACATACTCGGGATCGCAGAAGATGGCGTGGTGCTTGCCTTGCACCTCGGCAAGGGAATAGCCGACGACGCGCAGGAAATTGTCATTCGCATGCAGGATGGTGCCGTCGAGTTCGAACTCGATCACGGCCTGGACACGGTTCAATGCAGTATTTATCGCTTGTAAGTCCAGATCCTGGGAGTGGCTGACATGGCTGGCTGCGTCCATAGTATTTCCTTCAGTGTGGGAAGAGGAATGGGTGGCGCTAATACTGACAGGTAATGACGATATAAAATGCTTCTATAATTCCCCGCACATGATCCGCGTGATAATCGGTGAGAATCTGCGCGATATAAACGGGCGATAGCCGGCGGCACGGATCCCTGATAATAAATCAATTGCAGAGTATTGATTTGAATCAATAATTTTATTATTCCCCAGCCCCTGGCGAAAAACAAGGGGCATGAATAAATAATGTAAAAAGTGTCGTTATTGGCCCGCGCCCCCGATGGCGCAGAGCATTTCGCACATAATAAAACGGTGTTTTCCTTGTTATGTTTTAATTATTTAAAATGGATATGCATTCGATAGCTGCTGGCGCCTTCTGCCAGCGGTGCCACCGGCCGCAGCGGGCGATGTTGTACCATGGTGGCCGGCACCGGCGCCTGGCGCGCCGCGATAAAAATAATACGAGCGTTCTTTTATGCGGTATAGTGAAGCTTCATCCCTTGCAACCACCTCATCGCCAAGCAAAAACCGGTAAATCAATAAGGAAGAGACATGAGTGCTGAATATCAAGTGAACGGCGCCGTTGCCGTCATTACCCTGGCCAATCCCCCCGTCAACGGCCTGGGCCTGGCGACGCGCACGGCCGCCGTGGCCGGCATCCGCCAGGCGCTGGCGGACGAGGCCATCAAGGCCATCGTCATCACGGGCGCCGGCAAGGCGTTCTCGGGCGGCGCCGATATCAAGGAATTCAATTCGCCCAAGGCGCTCACGGAACCGACCCTGCATACCCTGATCAAGGTGGTGGAAAGCGCGACCAAGCCCGTCGTGGCAGCCATCCACAGCGTCTGCATGGGCGGCGGCCTGGAGCTGGCGCTGGGCTGCAACTACCGCGTGGCCGCGCCTGGCGCGCAAATGGCCTTGCCAGAAGTCAAATTGGGCATCTTGCCGGGCGCGGGCGGCACGCAGCGCCTGCCGCGGGTCCTGGGCCTGGAAACGGCGCTCAACATGATCGTCTCGGGCACGCCCGTGGCGTCGGAAAAGCTGGCCGGCACGGCCCTGTTCGACGAAGTGATCGCCCCCGGCGCCGACCTGCTGGCCGCCGCCGTGGCCTTTGCCACCAAGGTCGCCGACGTGCGCCCGCTGCCGAAAGTGCGCGAGCGCAAGGTCGACTACCCGAACCATGAAGCGTTCCTGCAGTTTTCGCGCAATACGGTCAAGGCCATGTCCGGCCCGTTCCCCGCGCCGCTGAAATGCGTCGATGCCGTGGCGGCCGCCGTGACGATGAAGTTCGACGACGGCTTGAAGTACGAGCGCGAACTGTTCATGCAGCTGGTGCAGTCGCCCGAGTCGAAAGCCCTGCGCCATGCCTTCTTTGCCGAGCGCGTGGCCAGCAAGGTGCCCGACGTGCCGGCCGACACGCCCGTGCGCGCCATTGCGACGGCGGCGATCGTGGGCGCCGGCACCATGGGCGGCGGCATCGCCATGAATTTCGCCAACGCGGGCATTCCCGTGATGCTGCTGGAAACGCAGCAGGAAGCGCTGGACAGGGGCCTGGCCACCATCCGCAAGAATTACGAGAACACGGTCAAGAAGGGCAAGTTGACGCAGGACAAGGCCGAGCAGCGCATCGCTCTCGTTTCCGGCACGTTGGCCTATGCGGACATCGCGCAGGCGGACATCGTCATCGAAGCCGTCTTCGAGGAACTGGGCGTCAAGGAAACCGTGTTCAAGCAGCTCGATGCCGTCATGAAACCGGGCGCCATCCTCGCGTCGAACACCTCCACCCTGGACCTGGACAGGATCGCCGCGTTCACCAAGCGCCCGCAGGACGTGATCGGCACGCACTTCTTCAGCCCTGCCAATGTGATGAAGCTGCTGGAAATCGTCCGCGGCAAGGAAACGGGCAAGGACGTGCTGGCCACGGCGCTGGCCCTGTCGAAAAAGCTGAAAAAGACGGGCGTCGTGTCCGGCGTGTGCGACGGTTTCATCGGCAACCGCATGATCGAACAGTACAGCCGGCAAGCCGGTTTCCTGCTGGAAGAAGGCTGCCTGCCCGAGCAGGTGGACAAGGCGGTGGAGAAATTCGGTTTCGCCATGGGCCCGTTCCGCATGGGCGACCTGGCCGGCAACGATATCGGCTGGGCCATCCGCAAGCGCCGCTACGTGGAAAAGCCGGAGGTCACGTATTCGAAGACGGCCGACTTGCTGTGCGAACTGGGGCGTTATGGCCAGAAGACGGGCGCCGGCTGGTATGACTACAAGCCGGGCGACCGCAAGGCCCATCCGTCGGAACAGGTCAACGCCATGATAGTCCAGCACTCGGCCGACATCGGCGTGGCGCGGCGCAAGATCGGCGACCAGGAAATCGTCGAACGCCTCGTGTATGCGCTGGTCAACGAAGGCGCGCGCATCCTGCAAGAGGGCATCGCCCTGCGCGCCTCGGACATCGACATGGTGTACTTGACGGGCTACGGCTTCCCCCTGTTCCGCGGCGGCCCCATGTTCTACGCGGACACGGTCGGCTTGCTGAACGTGCTCGATACGATCGCCGGCTACGCGAAAGGCCGCCACGGCGAAGCGTGGACCCCGGCGCCCCTGCTGGTGAAGCTGGCGGGCGAGGGCAAGGGTTTCAACAGCTAAGAAACCCAACGGCAGAGACCGGGGTCGGACCCTCAGGGTCCGACCCCGGATTTTGCTGCTGGGGTTAAATGCCAGCGATATTTATTACTTCTTCTTCGCCACCATCTTGACCGCCTCGTTGACGATGACGGGGTTGTCTTTCTGGATGTAATAGCCGGCGCCCGTGATGCGCTCGACGGCCGGCGCGCCGGACAGGCGCTGCCAATCCTTTTCCTGCGCCCGCACCACGTTCTCGAACGAGCCCATTTCCTCGATGCCGAACTTGTCGCGCACCAGCAGCATGGCGGGCACGCGCAGGGGGCTGGCCATGTCGACATGCTGCAGGCACTGTGCCTGGGCATCGAACTCGGCCGACTCCGCACTGTTGAACATCAGCTTGCGCCGCGTCTTGACGAGCATGGCGTAGGTGGAGGCGTCCGTCTGCAGGCGGCTCCATTGCTGCGGGTGCGTGGGGTCGAGCAGGACCAGTCCGGCCACGTCCTGCGGGTACAGCCTGGCATACACATACTGGTACAAGCCGCCCAGGCCTTGGCCGACCAGCACATACGGCGGTTTCAGGCCCGCTTGCGCCAGCAGCGCGCGCTGTTGCGCGGCAATGGTGCAGGGGTCGCGCGGCGTGGTGGTTTTCTGGCTGTCGCCGTAGCCAGGACGGTCGTACACGAGCACGCGGTGCTGTTTCACGACCTCGGGCACCACCTTGGCCCACACATCCTTGCCGTCGCCCATGGCCGACTGGAACACCACGGGCACGCCGGCCTGGCCGCTCACGGTGTAGGCGATGCTGGCGTCGGGCAGGGCCGCGGTGGCCGGTACGCCCGGCATCGCCGGGGTGGACGGCAGGAGGGAACAGCCTGCCAGCAGCAAGCCGGCGCTGGAGAGGAGCATGGTGCGCGCGGGGCGGCCGACGAATAGATGATGCATGAATCTCCTTCTTGGTGCAGGGACCGGGGACCGGTATGGCGTGCCAGCCATTATAGGCATTTCACGCAGAAGTGAAAATGCCGAACAGAGACGGATTTCCCGTCTTGCCCGCTGGCCTAGGCGCGATGGCAGACGGCTTCGATGCGGTTGCCGTCCGGATCGAACAAAAAAGCCGCGTAGTAGCTGGCATGATAGTGGCGCAGGCCGGGCGCGCCCAGGTCGATGCCCCCGTGCGCCAGTCCCGCGTGCCAGAACGCTTCCACGGCCGCGCGCGAGGGGGCCTTGAAGCAGCAATGGCGGCGCGGCGCATCGCCGGGCGCGGGGCCCAGGCGTACGGAAAAGTAGCTGCGTTCGGGGTGGCCGGCATCGCTGCGCTCGCCGTAGCCTATCCAGGCGTTGGCGTGGTCGCTGCCCACCTTGGGCACTGCCAGCGCGGCAAAGATGGCGTCGTAGAAGCGCTCGGCGCGTTCCAGGTCGGTAACGGTGAGGGAAACGTGATCGAGCATCGGCACTCCGCTGTAAAAACAAGGACGGCCATAGCATAGCCCGGATCGGGGCGGCTGTGGGCGCGAGTAACCGAGTGATACTGCCGATGGCCAACTGCCGGTTAAGGACGGCTGGGCGGGGAAGCGGAGAGAGGCGCTGGAAAGGGGCGGGCGCTGCTCAGCGGTTACACGAACAGGCGGCCGCCGGCGTGCCGGCCGGCGCAGCGGGCGAGCAGACGGGGCAGGCAGGCGCCGGGCGCGTCGTCCTGGCAACGATGGCGCGGCTGATCTGCTGCACGCGGGGCGCGAACAGCATCACGGCGCAAAAGGCCACGGGCCAGGCGGCAAAGAAGGCATGGCGCCAGCGGGGCAGGAAGTCCGCCTGCAGGCCGATATTGAGCCACGTGACCCAGGCGCTCATCAGCAAGGTCATGACCAGCGACATCAGGAAGGCAAATACGCAGCGCAGGCGCAGGGCTTCGGACATGGTGCACTTTCAGGAAAATTGAGAATAAGGCAGCGTAACGACTTGCAGCAATCTATACTAGCGCCATATTTTTAATTTCAAATTCCATAAATGCAATCATACATGACGCCCCATGCTCGATGACCTGGCCCTGTTTGTCGCCATCGTGGAGGCGGGCAGCCTGCATGCGGCAGCCGTCAAGGAAGAATTGCCGGCCGCCACCGTCACGCGCCGGCTGCAAAAGCTGGAAAGCCAGCTGGGCTACCGCTTGCTCAACCGCAGCGCGCGCCGACTGCAGCCGACGGCGGAAGGCTGGCAATACTACGAGCAGTGCCGTCCCCTCGTGCATGCGCTGCGCCAGGCGACGCAGCAGCTAGACGCCAGCCTGTCGGCCGTCTCGGGCAGCATCCGCGTGCTGGCGCCCGTCAACTTCGCCAGCGGCTTGCTGACGCCCGCCTGGATCAGCTTCATGCAGCGCTATCCGGATATCCGCCTGGAGCTGGAACTGTCGAACCAGCTGCAAGATCTGGTGGGCAGCGGCGCCGACCTGGCCATCCGCGTGGGGGCGCTCGACGATTCCTCGCTGATGCAGCGCCGCCTGGGCAGCGCTTCGCTGGTGATGGTGGCGGCGCCCGGCTACCTGGCGCGCGCGGGCGTGCCGCGCGACTTGCAGGACCTGGCGCAGCATGAGCTGATCGTGGCCGAGCCACTGCGCAGCTGGCGTCTGCGGCGGCCCGGCGACGGCGCCGACATGGCGATCGAACCGCAGGCGCGCCTGCGCGTCAATGAAATGCGCCTGGCCGTGGAGATGGCCGATGCGGGCATCGGCATCCTGCTGTGCCCGCTATTGCAGTGCCGCAAGGAAGTGGCCCGCGGTTCGCTGGTGCGCGTCTTGCCCGACTGGATGCCGCAGCCGCGCCACGTGTACGCCGTGTGGACGCAGCGGCGCTACCTGCCGGCCCGCGTGCGCGTGCTGCTCGAGCACCTGGCCGCGTTTGCGGCGGACAATCCCCTGTTGAACGAGGAACTGGACGTTTGATTCGCCTGCTGCTGCGCCAGCCACTGCGTGAACCGGCGCAGCGCCGGCGCAAAGCCGCTGGCCGGCGTGGCGCCGGGCCTGGCCTGGGCAAGAAAATAGGCCGCCTGCGCCTGCATGGCGGGATGGCGGCGCAGCAACAGCGTCACATGCTCGTCCAGGTCGGCGGGCCAGCCCGCCTCGCCATCGTGGCGCAGGATATTGGTGGAACGGATCAGCTTGCGCGACGCTTCCCTTTGCAGGCGGACGATGGCGCCAGGCGCGCGCTCCTCATCGAGGCGCCGCGCATAGTCTTCCAGCACGGGAACGAAGTCGCCGTTCACGGCCAGGGCGATGGCGCGCGACGGCGCGAAGGGCGCAAAGTGCGGGGCCAGGTCCTCGCCCCACACGCAGCGGCACTGGTGCTTGATCCAGTAGCCCCAGCTGTACAGGTTTTCCGGCGCCAGCACCTGGGCGCGGTGGCCGATATCGAAATCGATCTTGACCACCTCCCGGTGGCGCGCCTGCAAGGCCAGGCGCAAGGCCTCCAGTGCAGCCAGTTGCTGCGGCGCGGCTGGCTGGCGCAGCACCAGGGTCAGGTCCAGGTCGGACACGCCCGGCGTGGCGTCGCCGCGGGCGATGCTGCCGTACAGGTAAATGCCGCTTAGCAAGTTGCCGGCATGCGTGGACAGGCTGGCGCACACGTCCTGCAGCAAGGCGCCGAAGATGGCTTGCAGGGGGCCGTGCGGGGCGGCGGGCAGGGTGGCGGGAGCAATCGCGGGCATGCCTGGCATGAATCCGGTGGGAGAAACGTGCACCATAGCATGCGCCAGCGGGGCGTGCACGGTCATCCTTTCCATTAAGTAATACCGAGCGCTTGTACTTTCCGTCAAGATCGCGTTAAGATAAAGCTGCCCGTTTGTCGAGCGGGCAATCTGGTGTTTTTTTCGCGCAATTCCGTCCCTATCCATGAGAGTAGCAATGAAATATCTGATCGTTCCCCTTTTGCTGGCCATTACCGGCTGTGAAGTATTGTATGACGCGAACCGGGACAAGATCGGCGAGTATTGCAACAGCCTCAACAATTTCGACGACCGCAATGCCTGCCGCAAGCGCAACCAGACCAGCTACCAGGAATACATGCAGCAGCGCGACCAGCTGAAAAAGAGCAAGAGCGACAAATAAGCGCCGGCTCGCCACGCCATACGCCCTATAAATATAAAAAAACGCCGCTGACCAGTCAGCGGCGTTTTGCGTTGAACGCCCCGGCATGGCTGCCGGGGCATGCGCCAGATCAATCGTCGGCGTAGATATTGTTATCCTTGGTTTCCTTGACAAACAGGGTGCCGATCACGACGGTCGCCAGGGCGACGACGATCGGATACCACAGGCCGTAGTAGATGTCGCCCTTGAAGGCCACCAGCGCGAAAGCCGTGGTGGGCAGCAAGCCGCCGAACCAGCCGTTGCCGATATGGTAAGGCAGGGACATCGACGTGTAGCGTATACGGGTCGGGAACATTTCCACCAGCATGGCGGCGATCGGGCCATACACCATGGTGACGTACAGCACCAGGATGAACAGCAGCAGGACCACCATCGGCTTGTTGATCTGGTCCGGATCGGCTTTCGCAGGGTAGCCCGCTTCCTTGATGCCGGCGCCCAGTTCTTTCTTCAGTGCTGCTTCGTGGGCCTTGCTGTCCGCATCGAAGTTCAGGCCATCGGCCGTCATGACGGCGTTAAACGAGGAAAACTCCTTCGTGCCGATGCGTACCTTGGCGATGCTGCCGGCCGGCGCGTCTTCCTTCGTGTAGTTCACCGAACTGTTCGACAGGAAGCCCGTGGCGATGTCGCACGACGACGGGAACTTCTTGGTGCCGGTCATGTTGAACTGGAAGTGGCAGGATGCGGGATCGGCCACCACCACCACTGGCGAGTTCTTCAGTGCCGCTTCCAGCTGCGGATTGGCGAAGTGGGTCAGGCCGTTGAAGATGGGGAAGTAGGTCGCCGCGGCAATCAGGCAGCCGCCGAGGATGATGTACTTGCGGCCGATGCGGTCGGACAGGCTGCCGAAGAACAGGAAGAACGGCGTGGCCAGCAGCAGGGCGATGGCGACCAGCACGTTGGCCGTTGCCAGGTCCACTTTCAGGGTCTGGATCATGAAGAACAGGGCGTAGAACTGGCCCGTGTACCAGACGACGGCCTGGCCGGCGGTCAGGCCGATCAGGGCCAGGATGACGATCTTCAGGTTTTTCCACTTGCCGAACGCTTCCGTCAGCGGCGCTTTCGAGGTCTTGCCCTCGGCCTTCATTTTCGCAAATGCGGGCGATTCATTCATGGCCAGGCGGATCCACACGGAAATACCCAGCAGGATGACGGAGACCAGGAAGGGAATGCGCCAGCCCCACGCCTCGAAATCCTTCTCGCCGGTCGCCAGGCGGGTGCCCAGGATGACCATCAGCGACAGGAAGAAGCCCAGGGTTGCCGTCGTCTGTATCCACGCCGTGAACGCGCCGCGCTTGCCTTCAGGCGCATGCTCGGCCACATACGTGGCTGCGCCGCCGTATTCGCCGCCCAGCGCCAGGCCTTGCAGGATGCGCAGGATGACGAGAATGATCGGTGCGGCGATGCCGATGGACGCATGGCCCGGCAGCAAGCCGACGATGAAGGTGGAGCCGCCCATGATCAGGATGGTGATCAGGAAGGTGTACTTGCGGCCGATCATGTCGCCCAGGCGGCCGAAGACCAGCGCGCCGAACGGACGCACGATGAAGCCGGCGGCAAAGGCCAGCAGCGCGAAGATGAAGGTGGTGGTGGGGTCGCCGATGAAGAATTGCTTGGCGATGATGGAAGCAAGCGAACCGTACAGGTAAAAATCGTACCATTCAAAGACGGTGCCCAACGATGACGCAAAGATGACCTTGCGTTCCTCGGGCGTGATCGGCGTGCCCTTGGTGGATACTTTCCGTACGTCGGCCGGGCCGGATGATGATGCCATGGTTTGTCTCCCTATGTTTTATAGTGAACTGGTGCCGAGGTCTTTTTTGACCATTCTTGCAACAGCTTGGAGCCGAGTGTGTTCTCCGAACCTTACGTCATGCTTGCTTGAAACTTACACCAAGCTTACAGTGCGCGCCCTTTGTGCGGGGTAAAAAGACGGCGCAACTTTGCGAACGACCGTACTTAAATGTGCTATTCTGATTCCGTAGACCGACCACTGACCATACAACATTCCCACAAGGAGACACAGCATGAATGAAGCCGTCATCGTATCGACCGCCCGCACGGGCCTGGCCAAGTCCTGGAAGGGCGCGTTCAACATGACGCATGGCGCCACCCTGGGCGGCCATGTGCTGGCGGCGGCCGTCGAGCGCGCGCGCATCGAGGCGGAGGAAGTGGAAGACGTGCTGGTCGGCTGCGCCTTTCCGGAAGGCGCCACGGGCGGCAATATCGCGCGCCAGGTGGCGTTGCGGGGCGGCTGCCCCGTCACCACGGCCGGCATGACCGTCAACCGTTTCTGCTCGTCGGGCTTGCAGGCCATCGCCCTGGCCGCGCAGCGCATCATCGCCGGCGAAGGCGATATCTATGCGGCGGGCGGCGTGGAATCGATTTCCTGCGTGCAAAATGAGATGAACACGCATATGTACCGCGAGGTCTGGCTGCAGCAGCACAAGCCGGAAGTCTACTGGCCCATGCTGCAGACGGCCGAAACGGTGGCCAAGCGCTACCAGATTTCGCGCGAGCGCCAGGACGTGTATGGCGCGCAAAGCCAGCAGCGTGCCGCCGCGGCCCAGGCGGCCGGCCTGTTCGACGCGGAAATCGTGCCGATGACCACCGTCATGGGCGTGGCCGACAAGGCCAGCGGCATGCTGGTGTCGCGCGAAGTGACGATCTCAAGCGATGAAGGCATCCGTGCCGACACGACGTACGACGGCGTGGCCAAGATCCGCCCGGCCATCCCGGGCGGCGTCATCAGCGCCGGCAACGCCAGCCAGTTTTCCGATGGCGCCGCTATGGCCATCGTGATGAATGCGAAAGTGGCCGAAGCGAAAGGTCTGCAGCCGCTGGGCATTTTCCGCGGCTTTGCCGTGGCCGGCTGCGAACCCGATGAAATGGGCATCGGCCCCGTGTTTGCCATCCCGAAACTGCTGAAAAAAGCGGGGCTGACGGTGGCCGATATCGGCCTGTGGGAACTCAACGAAGCGTTTGCCGTGCAAGTGCTGTATTGCGCCGACACCCTGGGCATCCCCATGGACCGCCTGAATGTGAACGGCGGCGCGATTGCCGTCGGCCATCCGTACGGCGTGTCGGGCGCGCGCCTGACGGGCCACGCCTTGATCGAAGGCAAGCGCCGCGGTGTCAAATACGTGGTCGTCACCATGTGCATCGGTGGCGGGCAGGGCGCGGCCGGCCTGTTCGAAGTGCTGTGATGTTTGCGTGAACCCAGTCTGCGGGCGGCTTCCAGGGCCGCCCGTTTTACTTTCCGGCCCGCTTCCTGCAAGGCGCGCCGATAGCGGTTACAGTAATGCTTCATTGATAAACAACCAGCCTGCCACCATGATCAAGCACATCGTTTTCTGGAAACTGTTAGACCACGCCGAAGGTGCCGACCGCGCCACGAATGCCTTGAAACTGAAAGCCCTGCTCGATTCCTGTTCCGACCTGGTGCCCGGCATCCTGAAATTCGAGGCGGCAGTGGCCCAGCCGGGCCTGGAAGCCACCTACGACATCGTGCTGTACAGCGAGTTTGCCAGCCGCGAAGCGCTCGACGCCTACCAGAATCACCCCGAGCACGTGAAAATCAAGCCGTTCTTTGGGGCCGTGCGGGAAGCCAGGCAATGTATGGATTATGAGATTTAGTCGTTACGCAGCAGACACCCGGGGTCAGACCCGGCGGGTCTGACCCCAGCCTTCCGCTGATCCTATCTATTGATAAGGAGCATTCATGACCACCTACCAACGCATCGTCCTCGCCTCGCGCCCCGCCTCCAATGAGGAAGTGCAGCCGGCACATTTTCGCCTGGAAACCAAAGACATTCCCGCCATCGCGGATGGCCAGTTGCTGGTGCGCAACCAGTATCTGTCGCTCGATCCCTACATGCGGGGGCGCATGAGCGCCAATAAAAGCTATGCGGCGCCGCAGGCGCTCGATGAAACCATGATAGGCGGCACGGTGGGCGTGGTGCTCGAATCGAAGCATCCGAAGTTCGCCGCGGGCGATCTGGTGGTGGGCACCCTGGGCTGGACGGAAGTGGCCGTATCCGACGGCACCATGCTGCGCAAGGTCGACACGACGCACATCCCTGCCTCCGCCTACCTGGGCGCCGTGGGCATGCCGGGCATGACGGCGTGGTACGGCTTGAACCAGATCATGGCGCCGAAAGCGGGCGAAACGGTGGTGGTGTCGGCCGCCAGCGGCGCCGTGGGCAGCGTCGTGGGCCAGCTGGCGAAACTGAAAGGCTGCCGCGTCGTCGGTATCGCGGGCGGCGCGGAGAAATGCGCGTACGTGGTCGATGAGCTGGGTTTCGATGCCTGCGTCGACTACAAGGCGGGCAAGCTGGAAGCCGACCTGGCGGCGGCCACGCCGGATGGCATCGACGCCATCTTTGAAAACGTGGGCGGCGCCATCTTCGATGCGGCGCTGGCGCGCACCAATGCGTTTGGCCGCGTGGCCGTGTGCGGCTGGATCGCCGGCTACAACGGCGAGCCGACGCCGCTCGACAATGCGCGCCTGATCCTCACCAACCGCCTCACCGTGCGCGGCTTCATCGTTTCCGAGCAGCCGGACTTCTGGCCGCAGGGACTGGCGGAGCTGGGCAGCCTGGTGGCGACGGGCAAGCTGAAATTCCGCGAATCCGTGGCCGACGGCCTGGCCAGCGCGCCCGGAGCCTTCATCGGCCTGTTGAAAGGCCGTAACTTCGGCAAGCAGCTGGTGAAGCTGGCTTGAAGCGGCTGGGCTGAGTGCCCTGCTAAAGAAGGGCAGGCCGTGCGACAATAAGGGCCTGTCTTTTACTACTGCCTACCATGACCAAGCACACCATCCGCCTCGGCGACTGGGCCACCCTGGGCCCCGACGCCACCGCCATCCGTTTTGAAGTCTTCGTCGATGAACAGAAAGTGCCGGCCGAGATCGAACTCGACGACATGGACGCCGTCTGCCTGCACGCCGTCGCCTATGACGATGCCGGCAACGCCATCGGCACGGGCCGTTTATTGCCGGATGGCCACATCGGCCGCATGGCCGTGCGCCTGCCGGGCCGCGGCACGGGCGTGGGCGGCGCCATCCTGACCTTATTGATGGAAAAAGCGCGCGAACGGGGCGATGCCGCGGTGGTCCTGAACGCACAAAGCGTGGCCGCGCCATTCTATGCGCGCCACGGTTTCGTGCAGCAGGGGGAACAATTCGAAGAGGCGGGGATTGCGCATGTGGAGATGCGCTTGCGGTTTTAACTGCTGGGGTCAGACCCCCGATAACGTTGGCGCAGAGCTTTGCGTTAGCGGTGTTGAGGGTCTGACCCCGGATTTTAATTCTGCGCGTGCGACTGGCGCCATTTATCCAGAATCACGGCCAGCACGATCACGACACCCTTGGCCACATACTGCCAGAACGACGACAGCCCCAGGATCGTCAAGCCATTGTTCATCACGCCGATGATCAGGGCGCCGATGACGGTGCCCCAGACGGAACCCACGCCGCCCATCAGGCTGGTGCCACCGAGCACGACGGCCGCAATCGCGTCGAGCTCATAGCCCGTGCCCCAGTTGCCGTTGGCTGCATACAGGCGGCTGGCCGACATGGCGCCGCCCAGGCCCGCGAACAGGCCGCTGATCGTGTAGACAAACATCAGCACGAGGCCGACCTTGATGCCCGTCAGGCGGGCCGCCTGGATGTTGCCGCCGACGGCGTAGATATGCAGGCCCAGGGTGGTCTTGCGCAAAATAAACCAGGTCAGCAGCACCACGGCGGCCGCCAGCCAGATCAGCCAGGGCACGGCCAGGAAGCTGCCATTGCCCATCCATTCGAAGCTGGGGATTTCCGTGTTCAGCACGCTGGTGCCATCGGCCAGCAGATAGGCGGCGCCGCGCAGGGCCGTCATGGTGCCCAGGGTCACGACGAACGGGTTCAGGCCGACGAGGGCCACCAGCACGCCATTGAGCGCGCCCAGCAGCAGGCCCACGATCAGGAAGGCGGGAATCGAAAAGCCGGCGAACTGGGCCGACAGCGACATCAGCATGCCCGCCACGGCCGAGACGGCCAGCACGGAACCGACGGACAGGTCGATGCCGCTGGTCAGGATGACGAAGGTCATGCCGGACGCCAGCACGATGTTGATCGACACCTGGCGGAAAATGTTCATGGTGTTGTTGCTGGTCATGAAGGTGGACGTGCCGTCGGCCGAGAAATACACGGTCAGGCCGTACATGGCCAGGTACAGTACCACCAGCACGGGCAGCATGCCCAGGCGGCGCATCATATTCGAGGCATTGAAGGGTTCGCCGGCGCGCGCGGCGCCGCGGGTGGTGCTAGTTGTCATCATGAGTCTCCTGAATGATTATTTAAGACGTATTCTTGAAACGCCTGACAAAACCGTTGCGGGCGGCTGTGGGGCGCGGCAGGTTTTGACAGGTGTTTTTATGCCGCTTCCTGCAGGGTGGCATAGGCGAGGATGTTTTCCTGCGTGATGTCGTCGCCCGTCACTTCGCCCGTCAGGCGTCCCTCGCACATCACCATCACCCTGTCGCAGATGCCGACCAGCTCGGCCAGTTCGCTGGAAATGCACAGCACGGCCGTGCCCGCATCGGCCAGTTGGTGGATGATCTTGTAGATTTCGCTCTTTGCGCCCACGTCCACGCCCCGCGTCGGTTCATCGAGGATGAGGACCTTGGGCGCGATGGCCAGCCAGCGCGCCAGCAAGACTTTCTGCTGGTTACCTCCCGACAATCCCCCCACGATGCCTTCCGGCCCCGATACCTTGACGTTGAGGTTGCTGATCGCCTCGCGCGTGAGCTGCGTCAGGGCGCCGCGGTTGACCACGCCCGCCGTCGCATGCTGCGACAGGATATTCATCGACATGTTTTCCATGGCCGACAATTGCATGAACAGGCCCAGGCTCTTGCGGTCCTCGGGCAGGTAGCCGATGCCGTGGCGTATCGCCGCCAGGGGCCGCTGGATATGCACTTCCTGGCCGTCGAGCCAGACTTGCCCCGATGCTTTCTTGTCGGCGCCAAAGATCAGGCGCGCCAGTTCCGTGCGGCCCGCGCCCACCAGGCCCGCCAGGCCCGTCACTTCGCCCGCATGCAGGGAAAACGAGGCGGGCTTGACCTTGCCGCCGCCAACCTTGTCCACGCGCAGGCGCTCGGCACCCCGCGTGGTGCGCCGCTGGTGCGAATAAAAGTCGTCGGCGGGGCGGCCCACCATCATTTGCACGACTTTCTTTTGATCCAGTTCATCCTTGCCCAGCTCGCCCACGTAGGCGCCGTCGCGCAGTACCGTGATGCGGCGCGCCAGGCGCTCCACCTCGGCCATGCGGTGGCTGATGTACAGCACGGCCAGGCCCTTGTCGCGCTGCTCTTCGATGATGCGGAACAATTGTTCTGTTTCCCGGTCGGACAGGGCGGCCGTGGGCTCGTCCATGATCAGGATGCGGCTTTCGTGCACGAGGGCGCGGGCGATTTCCACCTGCTGCTGCTCGGCAATCGACAGGGTGGCCACCATGGTGTCCGCATCGAAGCGGGAACCGAGGTCGGCCAGGATGGCGTTCGTGCGCGCGCGCATCTCGCCGCCCCTGACGGTCCAGAACGGCCCCTGCGGCTCGCTGCCCATGAAGACGTTCTGCGCCACCGTCATGTTCTTGGCCACGCTCAGTTCCTGGTAGATCAGGTTGATGCCCAGCGCGCGGGCCTCGCCCGGGTTGCGGATCCTGATCGGCTTGCCGTCGAGGATGATCTCGCCCGCGTCGGGCGTGTACACGCCCGACAGGATCTTCATCAGGGTGCTCTTGCCGGCGCCATTCTCGCCCATCACGGCATGGATTTCGCCGCTGCGCACCGTCAGGTGCACGCCGCGCAGCGCGCGCGTGGCGCCAAAGCGCTTCTCGATGCCGCGCATTTCAAAAATAATATCGTCGCTCATGACTGTCCTTCCTTGCTGGTGAAACTGGCGCCGCCTGATCGCAGGCGGCGCCACGTGGTTCAGGTCAGGCAGATCAGTTCTTTACCCAGCCCGTGTAGGTGGCGACGTTTTCCTTGGTGATGGCCGGGGTCGGCAACAGCACCATCGTTTGCTTCGGCGTGCGGCCGTTCATGATGTCGTAGCCCATCTGCACGGCGTCCGTGGCCATGCGGTACGGGTTTTGCGCCGAGGTGGCGGCAAACAGGCCGGCCTTGTTTTTCAGGGCGTTCTGGCCATCGGGCGCGCCATCGACGGCCGTGATCAGTTTCACGTCCGTGCGCTTCGATTGCTTGATGGCCAGTTCGGCGCCGATGCCCGTCGGATCGTTGATGGCGAACACGCCGTCGATCTTCGGATGGGCCGTCAGCAAATTCGACATCACGGTCATGCCGCCGTCGCGGCTGCCGCCCGCGTTCTGGTTGTCGGACAGGATCTTGATATCCTTGAACGCGGCCAGGGTTTTCTTGCAGCCGTTGACGCGGTCGATCACGGACGTGACGGGCGGGCCGTTCAGGATCACCACATTGCCCTTGCCGCCGATCTGCTTGGCCAGGTAGGCGCACGACACGTCGCCCGCCATGGTGTTGTCGGACATCACGGTGGCCGAGGCGCCCACGGCGCCCACGTCGACGGCGATCACCACCACGCCCGCATTGCGCGCTTTCTTGATGGCGGGCGCGATGCCCTTGGAATCGACGGCGTTCAGGATGATGATGTCGGTCTTGTTGGCGATGAAGTTCTCGATCTGGTCCACCTGGGTGTTCAGGTCATACTTGCTGGAAACAGTCGTGACTTTCACGCCGGGGCCGCCCAGCTTTTTCGCGCTTTCGTCCGCGCCGCGGCCGATGGCGACAAAAAACGGGTTGGCCAGGTCGCCCACGCTGACGCCGATCGATTTCAGCGGTTTGTCGGCGGCGAAGGCGCCGCAGGCGGCGGACAGCAGCAGGGTGGCGGTAATGACTTTTTTCATGAGGATCTCCAAGGGTTTTTATTGTGAAAAGCAAAGGTGCTGCGGGTGAAACCTGAGTGAAAACTTAGTGACTGCGCAATTTCTCGATCATGGCGTCCAGCTTGCCCGCATCGACGGCAAAGCCGCGGATGCCTTCGGCCAGCTTTTCGGTGGCCATCGCATCGTCGTTCAAGGCGTAGCGGAAGGCCGCTTCGTCGTAGCTGACGGCCGGCTGCGCCGCGCCCAGGTCGCCGCCCAGCGCGCGCTCGAATGGCGCATCGAGCGTTTCGAGTTTCGCCAGCAGGTCCGGGCTGATGGTCAGCAAATCGCAACCGGACAGGGCCGTGATCTGCCCCGCGTTGCGGAAGCTGGCGCCCATCACTTGCGTGGCGATGCCATGTTGTTTGTAGTAATTGAAGATGCGCGTGACCGATTGCACGCCCGGATCGTTGGACAGGCTGCGCGCCGCTTCGTCCCATGCCGCACCTTGCGACTTCTTGTGCCAGTCGTAGATGCGGCCCACAAACGGCGAAATCAGGCGCACTTTCGCGTCGGCGCAGGCGACGGCCTGGCAAAACGCGAACAGCAGGGTCAGGTTGCAAAAGATGCCGTCCGCTTCCAGTTCGCGCGCGGCCTGGATGCCTTCCCAGGTGGCGGCGACCTTGATCAGCACGCGCTCGCGGTCGATACCTGCCGCTTCGTACAGGGCGATCAGACGGCGTCCGCGGGCCACGGTGGCGGCACGGTCAAAACTCAGGCGGGCATCGACTTCCGTCGACACGCGGCCCGGCACCACCTTCAGGATTTCCAGGCCGAAGCGCACCAGCACCTGGTCGACGATATCGTCGAGCGAGGCGCCCGGATGGGCGGCGACCGTGCTTTCCAGCAAGGGCGCGTAATCGGGCTGCAGCACGGCCTTTAAAATCAGCGACGGATTGGTGGTGGCGTCTTGCGGCGCGAAACGGGCCAGTTGCAGGAAGTCGCCCGTGTCGGCGACGACGGTGCTGTATTGCTTCAATTGTTGCAGTTGATTCATTGCTGCTTATCCTTCGCTAAGTTGGTGCAAGGCTTGCACGGCAGGAAACAGGCTACGGTATCGGCCGTAGCGGAGGCTCAAGGCTGCGCTGTGCGCGGCATCGGGCAGGAAAGTGTTTTTGATAGGCAAGCCGGTGGACAGCAGCTGGCGCTGGCCGATGGCGGCAAAGCCCAGCTTGGCAGCGCCCAGGCTGGCCGACAGTTCGCTGTTGTGCAAGGTGCGCATTTCGCAGCCCAGCACATTGGCCAGCAGCTGCGCCCAGTACTGGCTGCGTGCGCCGCCGCCCACCAGCATGCAGTGGGGTACGACGGCGCCTGTCGAGGTGACGGCCGCCATGGCGTCGCGCAAGGCAAAGGCCACGCCTTCGAGCACGGCGTAGCCCAGCTGCGCGGGCGTGCTGTCGTGGCCCAGCTGCAGGAAGGCGCCCCGCACTTGCGGGTCGTTGTGGGGCGTGCGCTCGCCCGACAGGTAGGGCAGGAACAGGGGCGCCGAGGGGGAAATGAGCGTATCGAGCGGCAAGCCCGCTTCCACCAGCGCCAGCAGGGACGCCTCGTCCGGCTGGCCCAGTATGCCAGTCGCCCAGCGCAGGCAGCTGGCACCCGACAGGATCGCCCCCATCGCGTACCAGCGGCCGGGCAGGGCGTGGCAAAAGCTGTGCACGCCGCCGGCCGGGTTGCCCTGCGGCGTTTCCGTCACGCTGACGATGGCGGCGCTGGTACCCAGCGAAATGAAACTGTCGCCGCCGTTGACGGCGCCGATGCCCACGGCCGAGACGGGATTGTCGCCGCCGCCGCCCGCCACCACCACGCCAGCGGGCAAGCCCAGCTGGTCGCCGATGGCGGCCAGCACGGTGCCCGTGGCCGCATCGCCTTCGGCCAGGGCCGGCATCTGTGCCATGGTCAGGCCGCAGGCGGCCAGCATGGGCGCGAACCAGGACCGTTTGGCCTCGTCCAGCCACAGGGTGCCGGCAGCGTCGGACATCTCGGTCACTTTGTTGCCCGTCAAGCGCAGGCGCAGATAATCTTTTGGCGACAGCACGCAGGCGATGGCGGCAAAGGCGGCCGGCTCGTGCGCTTGCAGCCACAGCAGTTTCGGCGCCGTCAATCCCGCCATGGGCAGGCTGCCCGTCACGTCCGCGTAGGCGGGATAGTCGCGCGCCAGGGCGGCCGCTTCGGCCTCGGCGCGTGCATCGTTCCACAGGATGGCGGGACGGATCACGGCCTGGTCCAGGTCGAGCAGCACGGCGCCATGCATCTGGCCCGACAGGCCGATGCAGGCGATCTGCGCATAGTCCTGCGGCCAGCCGGCGCGCAGCTGGCCCAGCGCCTTGACGCAGGCGTCCCACCAGTCCTGCGGCGACTGTTCGGACCAGCCTGCTTGCGGGCGGCTGGTGGCGATGCGCACGGAGGCCTGGCCGCGCACGCTGCCGGCGCTGTCCATCAGCACGGTTTTCAGTTCGGAGGTACCGAGGTCGATACCGAGGGAAATTGCTGGATGCATGTGTATGTACGGTAAAAGGTCAGGGGCAGCCGCAGGAGTTGCGCACGCGCAAGGCCGGCGACAGGCGCTGCACGTGCTGGGCGCGGCCCGGGTTGGCGATACGTTCGATCAACAGGTCGACGGCCATGGCGCCCAGCTCTTCCAGCGGCTGGGCCATCACGGTCAGGCGGGGGCTGAAATAATCGGCCCAGTCGAAATCATCGAAGCCCGCCAGCGCCACGTCTTGCGGTACCGCAATGTGCGCGTCGCGCAAGGCATGCATGGTGCCGATGGTCATCAGGTTATTGCCGGCAACGATGGCCGTCGGGCGCTTGTCCGATGGCAAGGCCAGCAATTCGCGCGTGGCCGCGCCGCTGCGCTCCAGGTTGGAGTCGCCCGAGCGCAGCAGCGCGGGATCAAAGACGATGCCGGCGCGCTGCAAGGCCAGGCGGTAGCCGTCGATGCGCTCGTCCGTCGTGGACAGGCCGGGCGCGCCCGCGATGAAGCCGATGCGGCGGTGGCCGTGGGCGGCGATCAGGTGGCTGACCAGCTGCGCCGTCGCCTCGATGTTTTCCACGCCCACCTGGTCGAACGGCTGGGGCGACATGCGGTCGACCAGCACGGAAGCGATCTTGTTGCTGGTCAAATAGTCGAGCGTGCGGTTGTGCACATCGCCCGACGGCGCCAGCACGATGCCGTCGACCCTGCGCTGGTGCAAGTTCTGCACCACTTTCAATTCCTGCTCGGGATCGTCATGCGTATCGGAAAACAGCATCATCAAGCCGTGGCGCGTGCAGGCTGCCTCGATGGCGCGCACGGTTTCGCTGAAGTAATGATTGGTGAAGGCGGATATGGCCACGCCGATGGTGCCCGACGACGAGCCGGCCAGCGCGCGCGCCAGCATGTTCGGCACATAGCCGATCTGCTGCATGGCTGCATTGACGGCGGCGACGGTTTTCGGGCTGACCTTGCGGGTGCCGTTGAGTACGTGCGAAACGGTCGACAGCGATACGTCCGCCGCCCGCGCTACATCTTCCATGGTGGCCATGGTGTCTCCTGATGGTGTTTTTATTTTTATGTGTTTGATGCACGGCTTTGTTGCCGCGTTTGCATGCATCGTAAACAAAAGAAAGCGCTTGCGCAAGCGCTTTCTTTTTTTGTGCGCCTGGATGATCGGTGATTTTTTTTATGGGGCAGGGAAGCTTGCGCAGGCCGGATCAGGGCGCCAATGGCGCGCTGATCCGGCATCGGGACGGCGGTGATGCCGCTGGAGTGTGGCGGGTGGTGTCGGCTTACGCGCTGCGCGCTAACCCGACCTACTGAATCACCAGTTCATGCAATTCCCCTGGAGAATCGGGGAACAGTTTCACGACGGTGGACGTGCGCGTGCCGTAGCCCGGCGTTTCGATGCAGACGGCGGACAGCACGCGCTCGAGGTCGAGCGGCACGCCCGTGTCCGGCAAGCGGAAGTCGGGTGCGCGCGTGGTGTCGGCCAGCATGTCGAAGTAGGCTTCGTCGGGCGCGCCCTGGCACAGCAGGCTGGCGAACTGGGCCTTGGTCTTCAGCACCTTCGGCCAAGGCGCGTCCAGCAGGGCGTTCGACAGGCCGTAGATGCCCGGCTCCAAAGGCTGGCCATTGCGCGCATCGCCATCGCCCCGGTTGGAAAACCAGATCAGGGTGTCCGCATCGCCCAGCACCAGGTTGAAACCGTTGTAGGCTTTGCAGCCGGGACGGATTTGCGCGATGTAGTCTTGCGGCGACATATTGCCTGCCAGATAGTCTGCCACCAGGGCGCCGCGCGAAGGGGCGTCCGGGTTGCGGTCTTGCGGGCTGCGGATATTCGTGATGGCGGCAAAGCGCGAACTGCCGCTGCCGGCCTGGGTGATGCCCATCCAGCTGCCGCCCGCCTGCAGGTCGCGGCCCGCATACACTTGCGGGTGCTCGGGCCAGGCGCCGGCGGGGGCGCTGGCGCGTTCATAGAATTCGTCGCGGTTGGCGGCGGCAATCAGCGGGACGTGCGGATTGACTTTCCAGGCAAAAACGATCAGGCACATGGAGGCAAATCCATGAACACTTCCGTATGGCGCGCGCCGGCCGTCAGGGCCAGCAAGCCTGCCTCGTCGGCGGCAGCGGCCAGCAAGTCCGCAAAACCTTCGCCCACGACGGGATAGATTTCCATCCACGTCTGCAAGCCGTCCTTGGCTTCCGGACGGCGCTTCAGTTGCGGCGCCACGCCGGAAGCGGCCGCCAGTTTCGCCTGCATGGCGCGGACCCTGGCTTCCAGCGCCTGGGCGTGCTCTTCCTTGACCTGATAGTAAATGTACAAATCTTTCATGGCATTCTCACAAGTCGAGTGCGTCGAGCACGTAAGGCATGGGCAGGAAATGCACGCTGGCGCCCTGGGGCGAGCCGTAGCGCACGGCACCGGCTGCGCTTGAACCTTCCGCTATCGCCCCCAGCTTCATCTCGACGAGAGCGTCGATGCCGCCGGCGCCGTTCGGCGCGGCGTTGACGACCATGCCGCAAGGCTGGTCCGGGTCGCTGACGGCAAACAGTTCGCCGCCCGCCGCGGCCGCCGCATCAGCGATGCTGACGAGCGTGGTGCGGCGCTTGAGCTTGCCCAGGTACTGGCTGCGGGCGACGATTTCCTGGCCAGGATAGCAGCCTTTCTTGAAATTGACGCCGCCCAGCAGTTCGAAATTGACCATCTGCGGCACGAATTGCTCCTGCGTGGCGGCCGTGATTTGCGGGATGCCCGCATGGATCTCCGACAATTGCCAGGCGTCGGAGCCGCCCTTGGCCAGCTGGGCCGTCAATTGCGGCCACGCGTCGCGCGCCGTGGCGGCCGACGTCAGCCATTCATAGCGGGCGCTGCCGAACGCGTCGGCCACGCGCAGCAGGGTGCCGGATGCATGCTCGACCTTGCTGAACGGCGCGGCGGGCAGCACGGGGAACCAGGCGGACAGGGCGGCGGTGGCTTGCTTGCCGCCCAGGCCCAGGATGACTTGATTGGCTTCATCGCCGGACGCATCGTGCAGCTTGGCCTTGGCGCGCAGCACGAACATCTGCAAGCGCTTCTGTATGGCGGGCTGTATGGCGTGCGGCAATTGCAGATAAATGGTGCTGGCATTGCGCCACATCAGGAAACTGGCCAGCAGCCGGCCTTTCGGCGTGCAGTAGCCGGCCAGGCGCACTTGCTCCTGGCTCAGGTGCTCCACATCGTTGGTCAGCTGGCCGTGCAGGAAACTGGCTGCATCGTCGCCATGGAGGCCGATCAAGCCCTGGTCCGTGATGGTCGCGACAAAACCGTCTTGCAGCTGGGGCACTGTCAGGGACTGGCCAAAATCATGGATGGGGGCGGCGGCGATGGGAGCGCCGCGGTCAGGCGCGCCATCGGTGGCAACGGGGCGGGCGCCTTGGGCGGTTAAAAATTGATTCCAGTTATTCATAATTTCCATTAGATCAGCGATTAAGCATTATCATTACGGGTTCATTATAGTGATGTCGCGCAGTTTGCGTCGGCAGCGGCAAGATTGCCAGTGTTGGCGCCGCTTTGCGCGCACTTGCTTCACAAATGAACGATCATAACAAGCGGGCGCTGCCCATCAGCGACCGCATCACAAGAATCGGAACAATGGCTTTCTTTAAAAAACTTGTAGTCAGTTCAGTCATCGCCGCCATCGGCGCCGGTGGTACTTTTGTGTACTGGGCGCAGCAGCCCATCACCACGGAAGGCGACGCGATCCCGTTTACGATCAGCCCGGGCAGCGGCGCGCATGCGGCCGGCCAGCAGATTGCCGATGCGGGCGTGCCCATCGTGCCCATCCTGTTCAACCTGCTGGCGCGCATCGAAGGCAAGACTTCGAAGATCAAGGCCGGCTCCTACGAATTGAAGCCCGGCACGACGCCGCAGCGCCTGATCACGCAGCTGGCGCGCGGCGAGTTCGCGCAGGAGTCGCTGACCATCATCGAAGGCTGGACGTTCAAGCAGATGCGCCAGGCGATGGCCAATCATCCGGGCCTCAAGCACGATACGGTGGGCTTGTCCGACAGGGAGCTGATGGCGAAGATCAGTCCCGAGTTCGTGCTGCCGGAAGGCCTGTTCTTCCCGGACACGTATCTGTTCGCCAAGGGCGCCAGCGAAATGCAGATCTTCAAGCAGGCGCACACGGCCATGATAGGCCGCTTGTCCGAAGCGTGGTTCAAGCGCGATCCGGCCCTGCCGTATAAAAACCCGTACGAGGCGCTGATCATGGCCTCCATCGTGGAAAAGGAAACGGGGCAAAAGTCCGAGCGGGCCATGATCGCCGGCGTGTTCGTCAACCGCCTGAAGACGGGCATGCTGCTGCAGACGGACCCGACCGTGATCTATGGCATGGGCGACAGCTACCAGGGCAAGATCCGCAAACGCGACCTGGAAGCGGACACGCCGTACAATACCTACACGCGCGGCGGCTTGCCGCCCACGCCGATCGCCCTGGCCGGCGCGCAATCGCTGACGGCGGCGCTGGCGCCGGCCCGCACGCAGGCCCTGTATTTCGTGGCGCGGGGCGACGGCACCAGCCAGTTCTCGGCCAACTTGCCCGACCATAACCGCGCCGTGAACCAGTATCAGCGCTAATCGCCGGCATTCATCATCACCAGATTAAGAGTTTCATGACACAACACTATCAACCCCGCTTCATCACCTTTGAAGGCATCGATGGCGCGGGCAAGTCGACGCATATCGGCTTTGTCGCCGACTACCTGCAGCAGCGGGGCGTGGCCCTCGTCTCGTCGCGCGAACCGGGCGGCACCAGCCTGGGCGAAAAGCTGCGCGAACTGCTGCTGCACGAAAAGATGCACCTGGAAACGGAAGCCCTGCTGATGTTCGCCAGCCGCCGCGAACACATCGCGCAAGTCATCGCCCCCGCGCTGGAGCGGGGCGAGTGGGTCATCTCCGACCGCTTCACCGATGCCAGCTTCGCCTACCAGGGCGGCGGCCGGGGCATGGACCTGGGCAAGATGGAGCAGCTCGAAGCGTGGGTGCACCCGCATCTGCAGCCGGACCTGACGTTCCTGTTCGACGTACCCCTGGAAGTGGCCCGCGCCCGCCTGGATGCCACGCGCGCGCTGGACAAGTTCGAGCAGGAGCGATCGGATTTCTTTGCCGCCACGCGCAACGAGTATTTGCGCCGCGCGGCCCAGTTCCCCGGACGTTTCCGCATCATCGATTCCACGCAAAGCATTGCTGACATTCAAGTACAACTGGCACACCTGCTTGATGTGTTACTTGAGCAAAGCGTCGCAACATGCTGATTTACAAAGAATAAAATGACAAGTTCCCTCTATCCTTGGCAGCAGGATGCCTGGCAGCAATTGCAAGCCCTGCGTCCGCGCATGCCGCACGCCATCCTGTTCCATGGCGCGCAAGGCATCGGCAAGGCCGACTTCATCGAGCACTTTGCGCAAGCGCTGCTGTGCGAAGACGTGCGTCCCGACGGCCACGCCTGCGGCGCATGCGCCTCGTGCGGCTGGTTTAGCCAGGGCAACCATCCCGATTACCGCCGGGTCCGTCCGGAAGCGCTGGAAGACGAGGTGGCCGATGACGGCGAAGAGGGCGAAGGCGCGAAGAAAAGCGCCAAGACCAAGACGCCGTCGAAAGACATCAAGATCGAGCAGATCCGCAACCTGGCCGACTTCATGAACATTTCCACGCACCGGCAAGGCTTGCGCGTGGTGGTGCTGTATCCGGCCGAGGCGCTGAACACGCCCGCCTCGAACGCCTTGCTGAAAACGCTGGAAGAGCCGCCGCCGGGCACCTTGTTCCTGCTGGCATCGAACAGCCTGGACCGGTTGCTGCCGACCATCCTGTCGCGCTGCCGCAAGTTCGCCTTGCCCATGCCCAGCCACGAGCAGGCCCTGGCCTGGCTCAAGGCCCAGGGTTTGAACGATGCGGACAGCTGGCTGCGCGAGCAGGGCGGCGCGCCGCTGGCCGCGCTGGCCCAGTCCGAGTCGGGCGGCCGCGAAGAAACGGAACAATTGCTGCAGGTGCTGGCCAATCCGGGCGTGGAAGCGGCCCTGAAGGCGGCCGACAAATTGCAGAAGGCGCCGCTGGCACCGCTGGTGGCGTCCCTGCAGCGCTGGCTGTACGATGTGTTTTCCGTCAAGCTGTCGGGCACCATACGCTACTATCCGCGCCACCGGCGCGAGCTGGAAGCGCTTGCCGGACGCATCAACGTCAGCCGTCTGATGGCGGCCATCAAGGCGGCAAACGAGCGCCGGGCCATTGCCGAGCACCCCCTGTCGCCCAAGCTGTTCCTGGAGGATATGTTGCTCGACTACGCATCAAGATGCCAATAAAATCAAGCACTTGCATCGTTAAGTTGATCTTGATTATGTGATTCTTGGCGCGCTTTCATTTTGCTGGACAGGCGTGCTGGCGCAGATTCGCCGCGCCGTTTGCCACGCTTGGCCCCCGGTGTTACAGTCAATGTACTGGACGGCAACGGAGGCATGCATGAAACGGGTCACTGGCATCGGCGGCATCTTCTTCCACGCGCAAGACCCGGCCGCGCTGCGCGCCTGGTACCAGCGCCACCTGGGCCTGGACGTGCAGCCCTGGGGCGGCGCCGCGTTTACCTGGACGGACGCCGACGGCCAGCCCACGGCCGGCACCACCATCTGGTCCGTGGCGGCACAGGACAGCGAGCAATTCGCGCCCGGCAAGGCCGCCTTCATGATCAATTACCGGGTCGATGACCTCGATGCGCTGCTGCAAGCCCTGCGCGACGAAGGCTGCAACGTGCTGGACAAGGCGCCCGATTCGGAATACGGCCAGTTCGGCTGGGTCATCGATCCGGAGGGCAACAAGGTGGAGCTGTGGCAGCCGCCAGAAGGACAATAGGCAGGGCAGGCGCCAGATCAGCGATAATACGGGTTCAGACAACCATCTTATTTATTTATGCGCGACATTATTGCTGGCTTCCTACGCTTCCAAAAAGAGGTTTTTCCCACGCGCCGCGAGTTGTTCAAGACGCTGGCCACGGGACAGACCCCCAAAGCCCTGTTCATTTCATGTTCCGACAGCCGCATGGTGCCGGAACTGGTGACGCAGCGCGAGCCGGGCGAGCTGTTCGTGATCCGCAACGCGGGCAACATCGTGCCGTCGTACGGCCCCGAGCCGGGCGGCGTGAGCGCCACGGTCGAATTTGCCGTATCCGCCCTGAACGTGACCGACATCGTCATTTGCGGCCATTCCGATTGCGGCGCGATGAAGGCGATCGCCACCTGCGCCTGCCTCGACCACATGCCGGCCGTGCGCAGCTGGCTGCACCACGCCGATGCGGCGCGCATGATCAACGAGTCGATCGACCATCCGACGGAGCAGTCGCGCATCGACGGCATGGTGCGCGCCAACGTGGTGGCGCAACTGAATAACCTGCGTACCCACCCTTCGGTGGCCCTGGCCATGGCGCAAAACAGGCTGACCCTGCACGGCTGGGTCTACGACATCGAGAACGGCTCCCTCGACGCGCTCGACGAATCGACCGGCCATTTCGTGCCGCTCGCCGACCATCCGGCCTCCCAGGTGTAATCGGCGGCAAGCAGTTGAACCGCCTCGGCAGGGGCTGCGCGGCGCAGCCGTTCCCCTGCCGGTTTTTCCCCGCTCCGGTACAATCCCGCCTTATGTATATCGATTCCCATTGCCATATCAATTTCCCCGAGCTGGCTGCTCGCATGCCCGAAATCCTCGCCAAGATGGCCGAGAACAAGGTGACCCACGCGCTGTGCGTGTCCGTCGACTTGCCGGACTTCCCGCAGGTGCTGGCCCTGGCCGAGCAGTATCCGCATATTTTCGCATCCGTCGGCGTGCATCCCGACTATGAAGACACGCCTGAACCGTCGGTGGAAGACCTGGTGCGCCTGGCGGACCATCCGAAGATCATCGCCATCGGCGAGACGGGCCTCGACTATTTCCGCCTGACGGGCGACCTCGAATGGCAGCGCGAGCGCTTCCGCACCCACATCAAAGCTTCAAGAATCACGCGCAAGCCCTTGATTATTCACACAAGAGCGGCCAGTGTAGACACGCTGCGCATCATGCGCGAAGAGGGCGCTGGCGTGTCCGACGGCGGCGTGGCCGGCGTCATGCATTGCTTTACGGAATCCCTGGAAGTGGCGCGCGCCGCCATCGACATGGGCTTCTATATTTCCTTTTCCGGCATCGTCACGTTCAAGAGCGCGAAAGACTTGCAGGCCGTGGCCCTGGAAGTGCCGCTCGAGCGCATCCTGATCGAGACGGATTCGCCGTACCTGGCGCCCGTGCCGTTCCGCGGCCGCATGAACGAGCCGGGCTACGTGGCCCATGTGGCAGAATACCTGTCCACCCTGAAAGGCATCCCGCTGGACCAGGTGGCGCGCCAGACGACGGACAATTTCTTCAAGTTATTCAATCAGTTGCCATAACTTCTTAAGGTCAGACATGATGAAAAAACTCGCGCTGGCGATGCTGCTGTGCTGGGCCGGCGCCAGCCACGCGGCGCCGGAACCGGACGCCTTCTTCCGCGCCGTGTCCGTCAACAACGCCAGCGGCGTGCGCAGCATGCTGGATGAAGGCATGAATCCGAACCAGCCTGACGCGCAGCGGGGCGACATTCCCCTCGTGCTGGCCCTGCGCGACGATGCGGACCGGGTGTTCCAGGTGCTGCTCGACGCTCCCGGCATCGACCTCGAAGCGCGCTCGGCCAATGGCAACACGGCGCTGATGATGGCCGCCTACAAGCACAAGCAGGACGCCGTGCAAGCCTTGCTGGCCAAGGGCGCCAAGGTCAACCAGAGCGGCTGGACGGCGCTCCACTATGCGGCCTCGGCCGGCGACTTGCCCATCATGAAGATTTTGCTGGACCGCGACGCCGTGGTCGATGCGCGCGCCCCCGCCAACATCACGCCGCTGATGTTTGCCGCCCGCGAAGGGCAGGAGGGCGCCGTCAAGCTGCTGCTGTCCTGGGGCGCGGACGCCAGCCTGAAAAGCAACCACGGCTGGACGGCCGTGCAGTTCGCCCGGGCGGGCGACAAGCCTGGCGTGGTGGCCATCATCACGGCCGCCCAGCAGGCGCGCGCGGCACGCAAGTAAATATCTCTTTGGTAATATTTTCCATGCCAGCGCTCAAACTGGCATGGAATTGCCTCTCACCTCAGCCCTTTGTTCCCGCTCCCGATTCACGATAATGATCGTGTCGCATTAATCAGGAGATACCTCGCATGGGCAATCATCACATCAACGTCAGGCGCCGGCTGGTTTGTCGCCGCCCCTCGCGCAGCCCGTGCGATATCACTGCTTTCTGGAATGACAAAACCGATCGGCCATCGGAGCCAGACTCCAAGAGGACAGACATGCTGAATGAACGAGAAATCGAGAGTTGTTACCTGGGGCAATTTATCCCCGTCCATTACCACCACAATATGTTGATGGACCAGAACCGCATGCACGGGTTCAAGTCGGCGATCGATTACGCGGTAAAACCCGGCATGAAGGTGCTGGAGCTGGGCGGCGGCACGGGCGTGCTGTCGTGGTTTGCGGCCGCGCGCGCCGACAAGGTGTGGTGCGTGGAGTTCAATCCGGACATGGTCAAGGAAGCGCGCAAGATGCTGGCGCTCAATCCCAACGGTGAAAAAGTCGAAGTGGTGCACGCGGACGCCTTCGAATACCTGCCGCCCGAGCCCGTCGACGTGGTCATCTGCGAAATGATCCATGTGGGCATGCTGCGCGAAAAGCAGGTGGAAGTGATCGAATCGTTCAAGCGCCGCTACCTGGCCCGTTTTGGCGGCCCGCTGCCCATCTTCCTGCCTGAAGCCGTGATCATGGCCGTGCAGCCGATGCAGCAGGAATACGATTTCGAGGGTTTTTATGCGCCCATCGTGCAATTCCAGGAAACCACGGCCATCCACCCTGGCGTGCAGGAACTGGCGCCGCCCTCCGTCTACAGCATCATCGACTTCAGCCAGCCGACGGACAGCGTGTTCGGCTTCGACGGCAAGTTTGTCGTCGAGCGCAGCGGCACCCTGAACGCCTTGCGCTTCGTCACCAAGAACATCCTGGCCGTGGTGCCCGAACGCTCGACCACCATCGACTGGCTGAACCACTACATGTGTTTGCCGCTGGCCACGCCCGTCGCCGTGAAGGCGGGCGACGTGCTGCAGGTGAGCTTCCAGTACCGCGCGGGCGGCTCGATCCCTTCGCTGGAAGCGTCGATCCGCGCGCAGGTGATCTATGACGTCAACCTGCAGCCGGTGATGCAGAGCGCGGTGTATGCTTAAGCATCATTAATACAAAGGCAACGCCGCAGCGATTTCGTCCTGCGGCGTTTGTCCATTCGGGGTATATTTCGTCTTTTACCCACTGGACAGCTTTACTATCATGGAACAGATCGATCAGCGTTACCTCGTGCAACAGAATAAAATCAGCGACGGCGAGACCAGGCCGCCCGTGTTTGCCAAGGTAATGCGCAGCAAGGAAGGCGTATTTGAAGGCGTGTCCTTCATCAAGTCCAAGGACAAGGCCACCGTCATGACCATCGAAGATGCCAACCAGGCCATCAAATGGGCCACCAGCAAGAAGCCGAACGCGCGTGAGTACGTCACGAAAGTGATTTGCGTCGGTCAATAAACGGGCCGCCAACTACCGTTCATCCCCGTTTTTATCCAGTCCATCCCCCCATCCTGCAGTTCATCGCATGGCCGTTGCCGCCGCGGCCGCGCTTTTATATAGTGCTGTCACGGTAGCGGGGCAAGCACGGCTTGCTCCGCACATTTCATTCTGGGGGAACGCGATGCTGGGATTTGTGCTGTGGCTGCTGCTCTTGCTGGTGTGCTGGCCCCTGGCCTTGCTGGCCCTCGTGCTGTATCCGCTGGCCTGGCTGCTGTTGCTGCCATTCCGCCTGATCGGCATCGGCGTGGAAGGCGTGTTCGAACTGCTGCGCGCCATCGTCATGCTGCCGGCCCGCGTGCTGGGCGGCGGCCGGCGCTGAGATTTACTTTCTCGCAATAAAAAATGGCGTCCATGGCGCCATTTTCATTTCCGTCATTGTGCTGCTTACAGGTCGACCATGAAACCGGCGCCGATCGATTTCTGCGAGTAGTTGTAGTCGATCAAGCTCTGGCCATAGCCGGAGAACAGCTGCAGATAGCCTTTCAGGTTGGCTTTCAAGGGGAAAGCCCAGCTGGCCTGCATGGAGCCGTGCTTCTTGCTGAAATTGCGGCGGGCCGTCACCGCGTATTCATGGCCCTTGTTGCGGTAGCTCAGGCGCAAGTCGCCATGGCCCATGTAATCGATGATGTCGATATTGTCATTATCCTTGGCGCTATTGTCGAGGCGGTGCCAGACGCGCGCCGTGATGGCCAGGTTGTCTTTTTCCATGCCCAGCTCGGCATACACGCGGTTCCAGCTGCGCGACAGGGTCGAGGTCTGGCCATTCGACTGGTGCACGAGGCCGAAGTTCAGGTAATTGAATTCCAGACCGGCCAGATTCTTGTTGATTGGCATGACCAGCATCAGTTCCGGCTGGTAATTGGTCTCGCGGAACGGGCTCGACGCCTTGCGGTTATACGCTTGCCAGAAACTTTGCTGCGTATAGCCGAACCACATGTCGATGGGCGTGCCGGCGATGTCTTCCAGCATCTTCATCTTGAAGCTCAGCTGGAACGTCAATTCCACGTGCTGGCTCTTGATGCCGCCCGGCGTGAAATCCTGGAACGGCTCGTCGTTCGAGGCATCGCTGTAATTGGCCAGCAACAGATAGGTGTCGCGGTGGGGACGGAAGTTGAACAGGCCCCGCTTCGACGCATCGTTGAGTTCCCAGGATTGTTGTGTACGCGAAATCGGCGCTTCCGGCGGCGCCGCGCCAGCCTGCGCGATGGCGG
Organism: Janthinobacterium sp. FT14W; assembly: GCF_009208755.1. Lineage (NCBI taxonomy): Bacteria > Pseudomonadati > Pseudomonadota > Betaproteobacteria > Burkholderiales > Oxalobacteraceae > Janthinobacterium > Janthinobacterium sp. FT14W. The sequence goes on from NZ_WFLL01000004.1 coordinate 121,489, forward strand.
GAATGGCAGCATTCACCGCTTCCGGCGTGGCCACGCCAGGCGGGCTGACGGGTGTGAAAGGGGCGACCTCGGCGGCGGCTGCCAGGGTCACGGCGGCCGTGGCGGCATCACCGCCGGCGGCGATGGTGGCCTTTTCCGCCGCCTTGGCCAGGGTATCGAAGCAGCCCAGGCGGGCGCTGGCATCGCCAAGCACGGCGCAACGCTGCATTTGCTGTTCCAGTTCGCCGGCCATGGCCAGCGCCGGGGACGCCAGCAGGGAAGAGAGGATTATTTTTTTTAGTTGGATCGTCATAAAATGTGAGGGAATATTGTTCGGTGCGTACCCCAGCGATCCAGGATGCGTCTTGATTTTGATTAATTTTTGTTGAATTAATTGATAGGAAAGTATAGCTGAATCCGCCATTTATCCTGTGCGCCTAACGTGCGCGCGCATGTCGGTGTTGTATGCATGGTAAAAACCGCTCGCCCGTGCCGCCCAAATCGATGTCTGCTACACTGGAAAACCGGTGCAGACACTGGCGCGCCGGGCTAGCCATGGAGATTGTGATGACCCGCAAAACACCTATCGAGCGCTACCGCAACATCGGCATCAGCGCCCATATCGACGCCGGCAAGACCACCACCACCGAGCGCATCCTGTTTTATACGGGGGTCAACCACAAGATTGGCGAAGTGCACAATGGCGCCGCCACCATGGACTGGATGGAGCAGGAGCAGGAGCGGGGCATCACCATCACCTCGGCCGCCACCACGGCCTTCTGGAAAGGCATGGCGGGCAACTTCCCCGAGCACCGCATCAACATCATCGACACGCCCGGCCACGTGGACTTCACGATCGAAGTGGAGCGCTCGATGCGCGTGCTCGACGGCGCCGTGATGGTCTACGACGCCGTGGGCGGCGTGCAGCCGCAATCGGAAACCGTCTGGCGCCAGGCCAACAAATACCACGTGCCGCGCATCGCCTTCATCAACAAGATGGACCGGGTGGGGGCGGACTTTTTACGCGTGCGCCAGCAGATCGCCGACCGCCTGAAGGGCGTGGCCGTGCCCATCCAGCTGCCCATCGGCGCGGAAGAGCATTTCACGGGCGTCATCGACCTCCTGAAGATGCGCGCCATCACGTGGGACGACGCCAGCCAGGGCGTGCAGTTCAGCTATGGCGAGATTCCCGCCGAACTGCAGGCCCAGGCGCAGGAATGGCACGAGCACCTGGTCGAACATGCGGCCGAAGCCACCACGGAGATGACGGAGCGCTACCTGAACGGCGACACGTTTACGGAAGCGGAACTGAAGCAGGCCTTGCGCGCGCGCACCATCCGCAACGAGATCGTGCCCATGCTGTGCGGCAGCGCTTTTAAAAACAAGGGCGTGCAGGCCATGCTGGACGCCGTCATCGAATACCTGCCGTCGCCCATGGAAGTGCCGCCCATCATGGGCCATGACGAGCACGACAACGAGGTGGAACGCCACCCGACGGACGACGAGCATTTCTCGGCCCTCGCTTTCAAGATCATGACGGACCCGTTCGTGGGGCAGCTGACCTTTTTCCGCGTGTATTCGGGCGTGGTGAACTCGGGCGACATGGTTTACAACCCCACCAAGGGCGCGCGCGAGCGGCTGGGGCGCATCCTGCAGATGCATGCGAACGAACGCAAGGAAATCAAGGAAGTGTATGCGGGCGACATTGCCGCCGCCGTGGGCCTGAAAGCCGTCACCACGGGCGACACCCTGTGCGCGCTCGAGCACATCATCGTGCTGGAAAAAATGATCTTCCCGGAACCCGTGATCTCGCAGGCGGTCGAACCGAAGACCAAGCCGGACCAGGAAAAGATGGGCATCGCCCTGAACCGCCTGGCGCAGGAAGACCCGTCGTTCAAGGTCCATACGGATGAAGAGTCGGGCCAGACCATCATGTCGGGCATGGGCGAGCTGCACCTGGAAATTCTGGTCGACCGCATGCGCCGCGAATTCGGCGTGGAAGCGAACGTGGGCAAGCCGCAGGTGGCCTACCGCGAAACCATCACGCGCGCGGTGGAAGACGTGGAAGGCAAGTTCGTCAAGCAATCGGGCGGACGGGGCCAGTACGGCCACGTGGTGCTGAAACTCGAACCCTTGCCGCCCGGCACCGGCTACCAGTTCGTCGACGCCATCAAGGGCGGCGTGGTGCCGCGCGAATTCATTCCCGCCGTCGACAAGGGCATCGTCGAGACCCTGAAGGCGGGCGTGCTGGCCGGCTATCCCGTGGTGGATGTGAAGGCCACCTTGACCTTTGGCTCCTACCACGACGTCGATTCGAACGAGAATGCGTTCCGCATGGCCGGCTCCATCGCCTTCAAGGATGGCATGCGCAAGGCCCATCCTGTGCTGCTGGAACCGATGATGCAGGTGGAGGCGGAAACGCCGGAAGAGTTCATGGGCAACGTCATGGGCGACCTGACGGCGCGGCGCGGCATGGTGCAGGGCGTCGACGACATCCCCGGCGGTTCGGGCCGCATCGTCAAGGCCCTGGTGCCGCTGGCCGAAATGTTCGGCTATTCCACCACCCTGCGGTCGCTGACCCAGGGCCGCGCCACCTACACGATGGAATTCAAGCACTATGCGGCCGTGCCCAAGCATATCCTCGACCAGGTGGCGGCGGCGGGCAAGACGAAGTAGCGTCAAGCAAACCCAAGGGCCGACTGCCGGGGTCGTACCCTGCAGGGTACGACCCCGGATGTTGCTTGGGGCTGGCGCTTGTCTTAATGTGCCAAATTTTGCGCAATGATGGTATCAGCCATCTTCTCCGCCTCATCCACGGGCTGGCCCAGCGCCTTGGTCGTGTAGACGGTGGACGCCACCATCGGCTGGTCCAGGGTCGCCCCTTCGCCATGGCTGGTGTCGACCGTCACCGTGGTCGACAGGCCGATGCGCAGCGGGTGGGCGGCCAGTTCCTTCGGGTCCAGGGTAATGCGCACGGGCACGCGCTGCACCACCTTGATCCAGTTGCCCGTGGCGTTTTGCGCCGGCAGCAGGGAAAACGCGCTGCCCGTGCCGGCCGACATGCCCAGCACCTTGCCGTGGTAGACCACCTTGCTGCCATACAAATCCGTTTCGATGGTGGCCGCCTGGCCCACGCGGATATTGCGCAATTCGGATTCCTTGAAGTTCGCATCGACCCACAATTGGTCGAGCGGCACGATGGACATCAAGGGCGTGCCCGGCGTCACGTGCGTGCCCAGCTGTACGCTGCGCTTGGCCACATAGCCTGAGACGGGCGCGACCACGGCGTTGCGGCGCACGGCCAGCCAGGCCTGCACCACGTCGCCCCTGGCGGACAGCACGGCCGGATGGCTGGCCAGGTTCACGCCGGCCACGCCCGATTTGGCGGACTCGGCCTGGCGTTGCGCCACGGCCAGTGCCGCTTTCGCGTCGTCGACGGCCTGTTTCGCATGGGCCAGGTCTTCACCGGAAATCGTCTGGTCGGCGGCCAGCGGCGCGCGGCGCGTCAGGTTGCCCTGCGCCGTGGCCAGCGCCAGGCGGCGCTGCTCGATGACGGCGTCGTACTGCGCCACGCTGGCATAGCGCTCGCGCTCCTGGCGCACGACGTTGCCCAGCCGCGCCTGCGCCTGGCTCAGGGCCAGGTCCGCATCGATGCCGTTCAGGGTGATCAGGGGCGCGCCCGCTGTCACCATCTGCGTCTCGTCGGCGCGGATTTCATCGACATTGCCCGTCACTTGCGCGGACAGGGTGACCAGGTTGCCGCCCACGTAGGCGTTGTCCGTGACTTCTTCCTTGGCCAGCACCAGCTGGTAATAGGCGGCCCAGGCCACGCCGGCCACGACAAAGGCGGCCGTGATGGCGAGGAGGACGGCCTTGCGCTTGCCCGGCTGTTCGGTTGGGGTGGTGCTTGCTGTGGTATCGCTGCTCATGATGTGTTCCGTAGTCAGTGTTATTGTTGGGTGCTGCGTTTGCTGGTGCTTGCCGTATCGGCAAAGTCGCTGCTGCCCCGGTAGCCGCCGCCCAGTGCCACGTTCAGGTTGATTTCCGCGTTCTGGCGCTGGTTTTGCAGCTGCATGCCCAGGTCCACCTGGCCGCGCACGGTCATTTCCGCATTGAGCTGGGTGGCGCGGTCGGCCAGCCCCTGTTTCAAGCGGGCATTGGCGTTGCGCAGCTGCGCTTCGCTGGCGCGCAGGTTGTCTTCCTGCAGGCGCAGCTGGTTTTCCACGCCTTGCACCCTGGCGCCCGCCTGCGCCACGTCGCGCACCACATTGAAGACGTTCTGGTTGTAGTCGGCGATCAGTGCATTGCGTTCGCTGCGCGCGCCGGCCAGCTGCGCCTGCAGGCGGCCGCTGTCGAACAGGGGCAGCGACAAGGCGGGGCCGATGAACAGGGTGCGGCTGCCCGACTGCAGCAGCTTGCCCAGCTTGATGGCATCGAGGCCGAACGATGCGCCCAGGTCGATATCGGGGTAGAACGCCGCCTGCGCTGCCTCGATCGTGCTCATGGCTGCCTGCACCCGCCAGCGCGCCGCCTGCAAGTCGGGCCGGCGCGCCAGCAATTCCATGCCCAGCTTGCCGGGCAGGGCGTGCGGCAGCGCTTGCGCCTGCCTGGGCTGCAGGCTGGCCAGGGCCGAGGAGTCCGCACCGAGCAGGGCGCGCAGGGCTTCCCGTTCCGTGACGATCTGCGTTTCCAGCAGGGCGATCTGCTGTTGCAGCAAGCTCAAGCGCGTTTGCGCGGACAGATGGTCGTCGCTGATGCCCAGGCCATTGGCGATGCGCTTTTCCTTGTCCGTCACCAGCTGCTGCTGCAGCTTGACCAGCGCATGCAGGTTGCCCATGCGGGCCCAGCCATTTTGCATGCTGAAGTAGTGGCGGGCGATCTCGGCGGACAGCATCTGTTCCGCCATCGCATACTCGGCGCGGCGCGCGTTGACTTCGCCCAGGCTGGCGGCGATCTGCGCCTTGTGCCTGCCCCACCAGTCCAGGTCGTAGTGGGCTTGCACGCCCACGGTGACTTCATTGTAGTAATTGCCGCCGATGGGGGCGGGCATCAGGCCGTTGCCCGAATAGCGCTGGCGGCTGGCATTCGCGCCCAGGTCTACCCTGGGGCCGCGGTCCGCATGCTGGGCATCGAACGCGGACAGGGCCGAGCCGATGCGGGCATTCGCCACGTCCAGGTTCGGGCTGGCAGACAGCGCGTGTTCGATCAGCTGGTCCAGCTGGCTGTCCTGGAACTGGCGCCACCACTGGGCGGCGGGCCAGCCTTCGCTGGCCAGGTGGATGTCGGCCGCCAGCTGTAGCGTGGCCAGGTCTTGCTGCGGCAACGGTTGCGTGTCGGGCGGGATGCTGGCGCAGCCGGCCAGGGCCAGACTCAGCGCCAGGACGCTCAGGGAGAGTTTCATAGGTGTTTGCATGAGGGTTATTCCATGGCCGCGTGGTCGACCACGACGGGCGCATTCTTCTTCGGTGGTTTTATCAGGAGCAAGAGCGGCAGCACGAGGATGGTCAGCCACATCATCAGCCAGAAGTCGTCGAGGTAGGCGATCATCGATGCCTGCCGCGTGATTTCGCCATTCAGGGCCGCCATGCCCGTGCTTGTGCCCAGGTTGTAGACGCTGGCAATGCCCGGGTCATGCAGGGCCGGGTTGGCGATGGTGATGTGTTCCGTCAGGGACGCGTGGGCGATCTGCGTATTGCGCACCAACAAGGTCTGCACGAGGGCGATGCCAATGCTGCTGCCGATGTTGCGCACCAGGCTGTAGATGGCCGTGCCTTCCGCCCGCATCTGCGGCGACAGGGTGGCAAACGTGGCCGCGCTCAGGGGCACGAACACCAGGCCCAGGCCGATGCCCTGGATGATGCCGTTCCACACGACGGTTTTCGGCACCAGGTCCAAGGTGAAATTGGCCATCTGCCACAGTGAGAACGCGGTGATGGAAAAGCCCACGCCCAGCAGGATGCGCGTATCGATTTTGCCCGTCAGCCTGCCGACGATCAGCATGGCCAGCATCGTGCCCAGGCCGCTGGGAGCCGTCACCTGGCCGGCGATGGCCGCCGGGTAATTCATCAAGCCTTGCAGCATCGACGGCGTCAGCGCGCGGGTGGCGAACAGCACCATGCCGACGATGAAGATGAACAGCAGGCCGCTCACATAGTTCGAGTTTTTCAGCAGGCGGTAGTCGAGGAAGGACTTGCCGGCCGGACGCAGGGCCGTGTGGGCGATGAAGTAGCACAAGCTCATGGCCAGCACGATGGCTTCGATCCACGTCTCCGTGGACGAAAACCAGTCGTTCTGCTCGCCCCGGTCCAGCAGCATCTGCAGCGCGCCGATGGACAGGCTCAGGGTGGCAAAGCCGAACATGTCAAAGTTCATGCGGCGGTTCGGCGGGTCCTTGCGGATATAGCGCCAGATGCCATAGAAGGCCATGGCGCCGATGGGGATGTTGATGAAGAAGACCCAGCGCCAGCTGTAGCTGTCCGTCAGCCAGCCGCCCAGGGTGGGGCCCAGGATGGGGCCGATCATCACGCCCATGCCCCAGATGGCCATGGCCGAGCCGTGCTTTTCGCGTGGATTGATGTCGAGCAAGACGGCCTGCGACAGCGGCACCAGCGCCGCGCCGAACACGCCCTGCAGCAGGCGCGCGGCAACGATCTCGGACAGGGTGCCCGACAGGCCGCACAGCACGGAGGCGAGCGTAAAGCCGGCCACGGAAACAAGGAAGGTATTTTTCTGGCCGTAGCGGTCGCACAACCAGCCCGTCAGGGGCGTGGCGATGGCGGCGGCGACGATGAACGAGGTCAGCACCCAGGTGATCTGGTCTTGCGAGGCGGACAGGCTGCCCTGCATGTGGGGCAGGGCGACGTTGGCGATGGTGCCGTCGAGCGCCTGGATGATGGTGGCGAGCATGATGGAAATCGTGATCATGCGCCGGTTCAGGGTGGGGTCCTGTGAGGCGGGCAGCGCCGGTGCGGCGCTGGCTGTGGCCGAACTCATGCGGATTTCTCCGTGGCCGCCTGCAACGCTTCCAGCAGTTCGGTGGCGGCCCGCAGCTGATCGGGATCAATGCCTTGCAGCAGTTCCTTGCGGAAACCGTCCGCTTCCTTGCGCACCGTGTCGTACACCTGCATGCCCGCATCGGTGAGCACCACCAGCTTGACGCGGCGGTCCGTTTCCGATGGCTGGCGCTGCACGAAGCCCGATTTCACGAGCCGGTCCAGCATCGACACCATGGTGGGGTTTTCCACGCCCAGCTGGTGCGCCAGTTCGCTTTGCGAGGGCGGCTGCGGCGACTTGGCGATCATGGCGATGCACATCCAGCTTGCTTGCCCCAGGTCCAGGTCCTTCAGGCGCCGGTCGATCGCATGGCGCCAGCCGCGCGCCGTCTTGTGGAGCGCGGCGGAAAAACGCTCTTCGATAGAAGTCATAAGGTGAGTCGTCTAATAGTTAGGTATCGAACTAATATTCTAGCATGCCCGCTTGACGGGCGTACAGGCCTTCCCGTTTATCGGCGCCGCTGGTACATTAACAGCGAGCCCACCACCACCAGGAGACAGCATGACGACGGAAAAACAGAAGCAGGAAGGACAGCACCGCGACAGCAGCGACTTTGTCATCACGCAAACTTTCGACGCGCCCCGCGAACTGGTGTTCCAGTCGTGGGTGGAGCCGGAACGCCTGGCCCAATGGTGGGGCCCCGTCGGCTTCGAACTGAGCGTGCTGGCGCTGGACTTGCAGCCGGGCGGTGTCTTCCACTACGGCATGCGTGCCGACAATGGCTATGAGATGTGGGGCAAGTTCACCTACCAGGCCATCGAAGCGCCGGAAAAGATCGTCTCGATCCTGTCGTTCGCCGACAAGCAGGGCAACGCCGTGCAGCACCCTGTCAGCGCCACCTGGCCTTTGGAATCGTTCAATGTCATGACCCTCACGGAAGAAAACGGCAAGACGACGATGACCCTGCGCTCCACGCCGCACAAGGCCACCGATGAGCAGCATCGGACTTTCCTGGAAGGGCATGAGTCGATGACGCAGGGGTTCAAGGCGACGTTCGGCCAGCTGGCCGAGTACCTGGCGCGTGTGCAGTAATATTTAAGAGCGGCGGGCCGGACCCGCGGGCCTGAGAAAATGTCCATGGCCGCGTTGCTTGGGCTCGCCGTACCTTAGCACGGTCCATCGGTCTTTCATCTTCCACGGACGATGGATCAGGAGTGTCTAAACCGGCAGTGGCGATTCAGGTCGCAAAACTGCCGGGCGGCAGCGCGATAACGTTCAGGGTTGCCGGTGATGCGTCCGCCGCTCCCTCCGCTGCAACAGCTACAGTTGAGGTGAGCAGCGCAGCGGTTGACAGTATCACCTTCGTTCCTTTCCGCAATTCTAAAGCTTCGCTTTGAGGGCGCCCGCCTTTGGGGGAGGGACGATGTGCTGGCAGCAAAGGCTGAATCAGCGCCCACCGGCCGTCAGGAAGAATTGCTGTGGCCATGGCGCGGTCACCGAAAATGATGAGGTGGGTTTGACCAGCTTCGGGGCCGTTTGTTTCTCTGGACGACGTTTTGTTAGGCGTTCCAAGGCAGGTTTTTCCTGCGGCTGAGACCTGCATCAAGATCAAAGGTACCAGGAAGTATCTTTACCGCGCCGTCGACAAGCTGGGCAAGACCGTCGACGTCCTGCTCGCAGCGCTGCGTGACATGGCTGCCGCGCAGCGCTTCTTCAATAAAGCGATGGAGTCGAGCGGCGCCCCGGACAAGGTGGCGATGGACAAGAGCGGGGCGAACAAGGCGGCCATCAATACGATCAATGCCGGCCGGACCTGCTGATCCTGGTGCGCCAAATCAAATACCTCAGCAATATCGTGGAGCAGGACCGCCGAGCTATCAAGCGAGTGACCAAGCCGACGCTCAACTTCAAATCATTCCACTCTGCTGCATCCGTAATTGCAGGTATCGAGCTCATGCACATGATCCGCAAGGGCCAATTCGCAATGGGTCTCACCGAGAGTGGCGTTTCTAAATAAAATGAAAAAAAATGTGGCGTTGATGTTTTGAAAATTGTAAATTATGTCATAATGATTTTTTGAAAATAGACTATACAGGCTGTACCAGTGCATGGACTGTCGCATGCCGGACTGACGCGACGGTTCCATCTGATGCATTGAAGCAAGATCCTCAGGCGAGGTAGCAAAGAGGTTATGCCGCGGCCTGCAAAGCCGTTCAGACAGGTTCGATTCCTGTCCTCGCCTCCAAACACGTATGTGGCGCCTGTCAGCACCGAGCACTACTTTGTGCATGCCTTCAACGGGCATGCTCCCCGGACGCATCCGGTTTTCCGGACATCATGACGAAGCGAAGTGACAAAGTAATTCTACCTTGGAGATGCATCGATGAAGACGTACATGTTCCCTGGCCAGGGATCACAGGCGAAAGAAATGGGCGCCGGCCTGTTCGACCGCTACCCAGAGCTGACCGCTCAAGCGAACGCCGTCCTGGGTTACTCGATCAAGGAATTGTGCTTACAGGATCCGCGCGAAGAACTGGGCAAGACCCAATTCACGCAGCCGGCCCTGTACGTCGTCAATGCGCTATCGTATCTACGCAAGGTTGAGGAAGAGGGAACACCCGATTTTCTGGCCGGCCACAGCCTTGGCGAGTTCAACGCGCTCATGGCGGCCGGCTGCTTTGATTTTGAAACAGGCCTGCGCATGGTGCAGCGGCGCGGCGAACTGATGTCCCGCATCGCAGGCGGCGGCATGGCTGCGATCGTGAATGCTCCCAAAGAACACATCGCCGAAGTGCTCAAGGCCAAGGGACTGAATAACGTCTACATGGCAAACTTTAATGCGCCCATGCAAACGGTGATTTCCGGACTGTACGACGAGATTGTCAGCGCTGAGCAGCACTTCCAGCGACAGGGGAAAATTCGCTTCTATCCGCTGGCCACCAGCGGTGCCTTCCATTCACAGTACATGAATGAGGCAATGGAACAGTTCCGTGACTATCTGAAAGACATCCCATTTGCCGCGCCAGCCATTCCCGTAGTGGCCAATGTTACCGCGCGCCCCTACCAGGGCAACGCCATCCTCGACACGCTGGCCAGTCAGATCGCCGGCACAGTGCGCTGGTCGGAAAGCATGCAATACCTGATGGCCTTGGCCCGGCAGCGCGGCGAAACTGCCGAGTTTATCGAATGCGGCCATGGCGATGTACTGACGCGTTTGGCTTATACGATCCAGTCCCAGACAACAGAAACGGATCTGGCGCAGTTCGCCGCAGAACTGCCTGCCCGGGCTCCTGAACCGTCGATATCGCTGCACAGCGGGAGCGCCGAAGAAAAGGTATCTGCCTGGAAGAAAAACTATCCGATCGGCAGCAGGATGACGTCGACTATTCCAGGCTACGACGTGCTGGAGACCAGGACCGACGCGCTAGTGCTGTTTGGCCACCGGGCCGCAGTCTACATGCAGGGCTACAAAGGATACTTTGACCTGGACGAATTGACGCCCGTGTAAGAATCCCGCCCAGATTCTACGGCCCCGCCAAAAGACGGGGCCGCTTTTTAGTACAGCTTCTTCCGACAGGTGACTAAAATGAATAATGGTAATTTTCTAATTTTCGGCATGGGCGTGGGAACTGACCACCTTGGCTATATCGGCTGGACTCAGCGCACCCTCGGCGACGAAGAAGACATTATCTCGGATCTCAAAAAAGACAGTGGCGCTGCCATCACGCAGTGGATGGAACAGGCCGCCGGCAGCGACAAGATCACGATTTTTGAAATCGACTCGGCACCATCGCTGGAGAATGCGCGGGACACCGTTCAATTCTGGTGCCAGTATTACGGCATGCTCGGCGCGAAGGTATTGGCCGTTCCGGGTTGACTGTTGCACAAGAAAGACTGCCTGCAAAAGGGGAAAAGGGGTTATCGATGTCTGGTAAGACAGTGTTCATGTTTTCGGGTCAGGGATCGCAGTATTACCAGATGGGCAGGCAGCTATATGACGACAATCCGGTGTTTCGCCAATGGATGCACCGCATGGACGACCTGGCATATGCCATCGGAGGCAGGCGGGTGCTCGAGGCCATGTTTGCAGGCGCCAAGTCGGCAACCTTTGACCAGACGCGGCTGACCCACCCGGCCATTTTCATGCTCGAATACTCACTCGCGCAATGCCTGATCGCCTCGGGGATTGAGCCAGACATGACCTTGGGCGCGAGCATGGGCTCGTTTGCCGCAGCGACCGTGGCCGGTTACATCGAGGTTGGCGACGCCATGGCAGCCGTGCTTGAACAGGCGCAGGCGTTCGAGGCCATGTGCGCCCCAGGCAGCATGCTTGCCGTGCTCGCGCCCCTCGCGCTGTACGACGAACCATTCATGCGCCAACGCAGTGAGCTGGCAGGCATCAACTTCGACGGCCACTTTACGGTATCTGGCATGCCTGCCGATCTCGGGTCGATCGGTGCCGTCTTGAGCCAGCGCGGCCTGAGCCACCAGCGGCTGGCCGTCTCTTTCGCCTTCCACTCAACGGCCATCGACCCGGCCGAGCGCCCGTTTGCCACCCATATGCACAGCGTCCCGCGCCGCGCCGGCCACCTCCCGCTCGCGTGCTGCGAGCAAGGCGCTATCTTGCGCGACTTGCCAGACGATTTCTTTTGGCGCGCGGTACGCCGGCCCATGCAATTCCGGCAAACCATCGCATACCTCGAGCGCCAGGGACGCCAGCGTTACATCGATGTCGGGCCGTCGGGAACGCTGGCTACCTTTGCCAAATATAGCCTGCCCACCGCGTCCACATCAAGCATCCATGCACTGCTGACGCCCTTCGGGCGCGACAGCCAGAACCTGGCGGCCTTGCTGGCGGCGCGCTAAGCCACGGCACCCGCATCTTTACAGCAGAAACAACAACGGAGTAACAATGAGCGACTGGAGCACCAATTTGAGTGAAGCGCTCGCTTCGCGCAACCCGGCGCACATGCTGGCGATGCTGGCACAGGTGCCGTCCGAATTCATGCACATGGCCACCCCCTACCTGGAGCATGTGGCGCGCGACAGCGTCAGCCAGGGCCAGCTGGAACTGGCGTTGATGTACTACGACCAGCTGATCCAGGCCAATCCCGGCAATATTGACTGGCGCGCGGAACAGGTCCAGGTCCTGCTCGCCCTCGGCCGCTGCGGGCCTGCCCTGGCAGCAGCTGAACATATCAGCACCATGGCGCCAGAAAATCCTCTCGGGCTGGTGCTGCAAGCCGACGCGCGCGTGGCTGCAGACCAGTTGCCGCAGGCGCTGGAGGCCTTGCGCGGGGCGCTGCAGCGCGCTCCAGGCGATGCGCAGATCGCGCGACGGGCGGAGCTGCTCGGCGCCAGCCTGGGGCAGAGCGACGCACCCGCGCAAGCCCAGGGCATGCCCGCCATCGTGGCGACGCCGCTGGCCGGATTCGATCCTGCGCTGCTGCGCGATCCCGCCATGCCCGCATCCTTTGACACCCTGCGCGTGGAGGCGCTTCGGCAGCACCTGAAACGCCATAGTGCACAGGTCTCGCCCAGGCGCGCCATGGCCCGCCTCGAAGATCCGCTCTGGCTCGCCGCATGGGATGCCGCGCTGGAGTCAACGCGCGGCGAGCGGGTGCTGCTGCGAGGGAGCGAGCTTGGCGTATTTGCGCTGCGCGCATTGCACCACGGAGCGCAGCACGTGCTGTGCGCTGAAGCCTTTCCGATCGACGCCCGGATCGCCGGCGGCATTGCGCAGAAGCACTTCCTGCCGCGCTGGCATGCAAAACACGGGCCAGCACTGGCGGGCATGAGTGAAGAGCAGCGCCGCGCCAGCTTCGATGCCTTTGCCTCCGCCATCGATATTGTCACGCTTGACGGCGCCAAGCCGCCGCCGGCACCATGCGATTGCCTCGTTTTCCCGCGGATTGACCATACACTGCTTGGCACCGGAATCGTCCGCGCTGTGCGCGAATATTGCGCCTCCAGCGGCATGATGCCGGCGCGGCTCTTGCCAGCCAGGGCCACGGTATATGCCATGGGCATAGAGTGGGCCTATCCGGACGCGCCGTTCGCGCTCGCGGCCATCAATCGCCTGCGCTGGAACATGGCCCCGCAAGCGCTTGAGCTCGGCCCTGCGTTCTGGCAAGCGCGTACGGCACAGGTGCACTGCGGCAACATCGAGTTTGCCGATTTCTCCGAAACGACCTGGGACATCGAACTTCCCGTGACGGAGGATGGCTGCATCGATGCCATCGTTTTCTGGTTTGACCTCGACCTGGGCAGCGCGCAGCTGAGCAATGCCCCCAGCAGCGCGTTACGGTGCATCAAGCCGGCAGTGCAGTACACCGACTCCGTTGCAGTGCGGGCAGGCACGGCATTCAAGGTGCGCGCGAGCGTGGAGGAAAACCGCCTGCACTTCGCACCGCTGACGCCGCCATCTGCGCGGCGTGCCGGCACGCTGCCTGACTGGTACGTCCCGATGCTGGGCGACGGCGCCCGCAACGCAGCGTACGCCGCGGCGCTCAAGGCGGCGATGGCCGAGCAGCCGGCCGCGCTGGTGCTCGATATCGGTGCCGGCTGCGGCTTGCTGTCCATGATGGCGATACAGGCGGGCGCAAAACAAGTCATCGGATGCGAGCACAGTACGGCGATTGCCGCGGCAGGCCGCGAGGCCGTAGCCCTGGCAGGCATGGAACAGCAAATCGCCGTGCTGGACAAGGATTGCCGCAAGCTGAGCATTCCCGGCGACCTGCCGCGCCGCGCCGATCTCGCCTTGTTCGAGCTATTCGACTGCAGCCTGATCGGTGAAGGCGTCCTGCATTTCCTGGCCTATGCCCGCGAACATCTGCTAGCGCAGCATGCGCGCTATTTGCCAGCGGCAGGCCGGATCCGCGCCATGCTGATCGAATATCGCCACGAGCGAATCTGGGATATTGACACCAGCCTCTTCAACCCTTTCCGCAGTTCGCCAGCATTTGCCAATGTGGACGCAGCGACGCTGCCGCACCGTGTCCTCAGCGACGCCTTTGACGTGTTCGAGTTCGATTTTGCCACCGCAGGCCCGTTAGCGCAGGAGCGGCAGTGCCGTCCCCTCACACTGCTGCCGGGCACGGTAGGCGCCGTGTTATTCTGGTTCGACCTGAGGCTCGACGACAAGCACTGGATCTCGAACGACCCGCGCACGGCCAGCACATTCCACTGGAAACAGGGACTCAAGATCCTGCCAGAGGTGCGGGTCGACAGCGGCACTGAGATGGCGCTGGTGGCACGCCATGATGGCAGCGGCCTCGATTTCCATTGGAATGTAGAACAGTTACCCAAAGAGGGACTGTCGGCGGTTCCTCGTTGCGATCCACGCTGGCTCGGGGCCAGTGCTGAACTGGAGCAGCAAACCGGCGGCCTGCTCGAGCATTGTGCGCGCGATCATGAGGAATACGCCCAAGTGGCGCAAATCGCGCAGCGTTTCGCGGTCGACCCAGGAAGCCACGGACTCGACCAGATCATCGCGCAGCGCTTTGCGGCCATGTTCCTTGACTAGCGCCGCGACTGCTGCTGCATGGCGGCGCTGGTCCTGAGCCAAGTGGCGTCGACCAGCGATTCATTTACCAGTGGCAGTACCTTGCGCACCGTGATGGTGGGCGCGTTACCGCCATTGCACTCCGCGCACAGCGCGAGCAGATACCCGGGCGCCGGCCGCGACTGCCAGAAACACCAGCGTTGTGGGTCGGCATCGTCGAAGCCTTCGTCAAAGCTGATATGCACGGCTTGGGGATCAGGAAAGTGAAAACTGAATTGATCGAGCGGCAGGGATAGCCCCCTGCCGCGTGCCTTGATGTAGGATTCCTTGAACGTCCAGTACTCGAAAAACCGCTCCTGGCGCTGTTCTTGCGGCAGCGACGCCAGCGCGGCGGCTTCGACGGACGAGAAAAAATGGCTGGCGATGCCGCTGGCGCCGGCGCGCGCGGCCACATGTTCGACATCGACGCCGAGAGCGCGGCCGGCCGATACGGCCAGTGCGATCAGCCCACGCGTGTGCGAGATGTTAAAGCGCAGCGCGGGGATGCCGTGGTGCGCTGCGAGGCCAGGACGCCCATAGGCGTTGGTGGTGAATTCCCAAGCCGACGGCGCGACGGCGGCATAGCGCGACAGCACGGTGCGCACCATGGCCCGCGTGACGAGATAGCGCAGGCGATCATCGGCAAAGTGAAAGCGCGTTTGCTGGGCGCGCTCTGAATCGTTGAGCAGCTGGCGCATGCCGGCCTGTAGGCAGGGCGAGGACGCTTCGCTGTAATCAGCTAGCCATAGGTCGATGCCAGGCTGGCCGCAATCGAACGCTTGCGCGGATGGGGAGCAGGCGCTCATGTATCACGTCCGGGGCTTGTCGCCGCCCGGTGTCGGGAAATGCCATGCTGAATCACTGGCATGACGGGTCCGGTTTCCGAAAAATCATGTTGTTTGATGTCCAATTTCATCCGAAAAAATTGCCCATATTGCTCAGGGCGCGCCCCAGCCTCCGGGGGAGGGGCGCCGCTGGAAACGCCATGGACAACAGAATAACAGCGAAATTTGAAATGTTGTTTAAAAAGCGATATTTATCTTGAATTAATTTCGTCTCGATGGCAGTATCTGCATCGCATCATGCCGTAGATCAATTGCCAAATAGTCTTGATTTCCAAAGGACGCCACGTTCACGCCGCGGGCCCGACGGAACCATCACCATGGCAGCGATGGCAGTGGACGCCGTCGAGAGACTGCGTGCAGAAGGGATGCTTGAAAGCGATGCGTACTGCGAGGAAGGTGTGGACGTGGGCGTTTGCAGTGGCTCATGTTCGCTCGCAGCTTATTTTTTCTTACTCATATTATGTCGGGCGGATCAGTCGGCGATGACGCCGGCCGGCATGCCAGGCCGGATACCTGATGACGATTCCTTCCTGCAGCAAGTTTTGCGTATCTCTTCGCCTTTCCACGATCGTCATTCTGGGTGCATGCGCCATTTTGCCGGCCCCGGCCTGTGCCGAAGACCTGATCCAGGTGTTCGAGCTGGCGCGCCAGCATGACGCCAGCATACTGGCAGCCGATGCACAGTATCAGGCTGCCGCGCCGCGCCTGGCGCGTGCCAGGGGCGCCTTGCTGCCCGTCGTGAACATGGTGGCCTCGTCGACCGATGTGCGGGCCGGCGTACCGGGCGACGCGGACAGGGCTGGCGTTCATGCGGATAACCGAGCCAATGTAGTGACACTCCGGCTCCGCCAGCCCCTGTTCAACGCGGCGCTCGGGACCGATGTGTCAATCGCCAAGGTGGCAGAGCAAAGTGCCCAGATCGACTTTGACATCACGATGCAGGACTTTATCCTGCGGGTAGCGCAGGCCTACTTCGACGTGCTGGCCACACAGGACGTTCTCGAAACAAAGCAGTTGAGCAAGGCCTCCATCGACGCGCAGGTCGATGCGGCGATCCGCAGATTCAAAGCCGGGCTTGGGATTATCACGGACCAGGAAGATGCCCAAGCCCGCGCCAGCCTGGCCGAGGCAGAAGAGATGGCAGCCGGCAATGATGTGCGCATTGCCCAGCTGGCCCTGCAACGCCTGACCGGGCGGCCTGGCATTGTGGCCCAGAAGATGGCGGTGCAATCGGCTGCGTCACGCATTTCTGCCGGCAGGCTCGATCAATGGCTGCGCGATGCTGCCAGCCACCCTTCGGTCGAGCGCAGCAAGCTGGCACTCGACCGTGCCAAACTGGACACGCGCCGGGCACATGCGTCCGGCCTTCCCACCGTGGATCTGGTCGGCTCTGTGGCAAGGAACCGGGTAAGCGGCGAAGCCAGCGCGCTGAGTTCCCTCACGGTAGGGCGCAGCAATAACTCTTCGCTAGGCGTGGAAATGAACCTCCCCTTGTTCGCCGGTTTCACGCGCCATAACCTGGTCAAAGAAAATGTTCTGCTGCAAGAGCAGGCCCGCAATAATCTCGACGCAGCGATACAGGCCAGCGAAGGCAACGCCGAGCGTGCGTACTTTGAACTGCAGACCGCCATGGCACGGGCAACGGCGCTGGCGGCGGCAGAAACGGCCAGCCGCAGCTCGCTGGCAGGCACCCAGCAAGGATACAAGGCGGGCTTGCGGCCCAATCTCGATGTACTCAATGCGCAAGCTCAGCTGTACCAGACGCGCAGTGACCTGGACCGTGTCCGTTACGACGTCTTGCTGCGCAGCCTCAAGCTGAAGGCGGCGGCCGGCAAGCTCGACCTGGCCAGCCTGGCTGAGCTGAACCGGCTCATTGCAGCCAGCCCGCCGCCCGCCGCGGCACAGTAATCCAGGTCCGGCAGGGTGGGCCAGTCCCGGCCCGCCCACTGCCGAATGCAGGGCCGCAGGCGGCCGTGGGGCCTGATGCCGCACGCCATTCAGCAGCGCGCAATGCGTGCGCAGGGCAGCACTCAACCGTCCAGCTTGACCACATTTCCAGGCGAACATAACGGTGCGTCTCCTGCTGTTTTCACACCGCTGCGGCAGTTGCTGTGGCCATTTTACAAATGTTATAAAAATGCGCCCCGGAAACATGTTTTTCAATTACTATTGAGATTGAAGTTGCATAAAAAGACAGAATAATTATTTTCTAACAAAGCGAAGATAGAGGCCGTTTTCATGCAAGAAAAGCAAAAGAGGCGATTTCACAGGTTGTTCGGCGCCCGCAAGTATAAGCACAAGCCAAAGATCAACTATGCGAAGTCGGACTTTCTTGACTACGTGCTGATGATGCTCATGTGTGCTGCGGCCATCTACGGCGCCTACGGCCGGGAACCATGGCTTTGTGCCTTCGGCGTGGCGCTGTGCTTCTTCATGATCGTTTCATTTTCCGTGCGCCATGGCGTGCTCTTCAAGATGCCGCTGCTATTGCGCCGCCCCCAGGAAATCATCTATCTGTTCGCGCACAAGATTGAAAACCTGCCGCGCTTGTACTGGCCGGCCCTCGGCCTGGTATTGCTGGAGAACGTCCTGATTCAGGCTACCCCCAGCTGGCCGCACCATGTCGAGTTCATGCGCCAGGTCGGCTTTGGCTTACTGTATCTGCATCTGGGCGGTTTTTTCATTTATCGCACCGTCAGCTTGGTCGACCACTGGCGCAAACACGATGTCGTAAGCTCGGTGCTGCTGCAGTCGCCATGGAAGAATGTAGGTCTGGTGCGCGGCAGCATCCGCTATGAAATCGTGCACGCCTATGTTACGGGGCTGCTGGCACACCTGATCCTTGTCCTGCCCTGGTACCTCGTTCTTACCTACCTGCAGTTTTCGGTCCTGTTCACACCGCTTGTGTGCGTCCTCAACCTGGCACTCCATGGCCAGTTCTACAAAGCGATCAATGCGTGGTTTTATCGCGATCACTGGCTGGGACACAATTCGGAGCTCGATTTCCTCTACCTGCATGGCGGCCATCACGATGCCATCCCGCTCGGCCTGATCGCCGTTGGCGGCAATGGTTTTCTGGAAGGCCTATTCCGCAATGGCCTCGGCTACCCCTCGACTTTCTACAACCCGCTCATCGCATTCTTTACGCTGAGCATGGAAGTCAAGAGCGACATCGACGCGCACCAGTTCGTCCCGGGGATCTTTCCCAGGCTGCCGTTCGACTTCCGTAAGGCGACCCAACACTCGACCCATCATTTCGGCCATCTGGAGCCGTATGGCTTTGCCATCAATGCTGATTTGCCGGGCTTGCTGCCAGCCGTGGCGAAGGGACTCAAGACTTTCCCGGATGAGTTTTGTAATTCGATCGCGCTCGACGAAGAACTGGGCCAGTTCGAATGGGACAACCCGCGTCACGAGTGGTTCATCAAAGTGTGCGAGGAGCACGAATGAGCGTGGCTGCGCCGGCGCGCGCCGCTTCTGCGCAATTTGACGCCATCGTGGTCGGCTCCGGACCTGGCGGCGCAACCGTCGCACGCGACCTGGCCGGCAAAGGAAGGCGCGTCCTGCTGCTCGAACGCGGAGGCGATACAAGCCCGCGCGACGGCCTGATCTACCTCGCCTCGGTGGGCAATTTCATGCAGGTTGCCGAAGGTGCCGGCACGGCGCGGGCACTGACCACCGGCGGTACCACTTCGCTGTATTTCGGCATTGCCGACACCCCGCCGCTGGAACTGTTCCGTCCACTCGGCATCGATCTGTCCGAAGCACTCTCGGCGGCGCAGCGGGAACTGCCGATCACCTGCCCAATTCCCGACCGCCTGCTGGGCGCACAGGTGCGCAAGGTAGCCGAGAGCGCCACGCAACTGGGCCTGGCCTGGAACAAGGCAAAGTCGCTACTGGCCGAAGAATCGCTGTGTAAGGACGGCTTTTCGCATGGCGCCATCTGGCGCGCCAAACGCTATGTCGATGAGGCAGTGCAACGCGGCGCCACGCTGATCACGCGCGCCACAGTGCAAAAAGTGCTGGTGGAAGACGGGTGCGCCACCGGTGTCGAATATGAGATAAAAATCGGCCGCCGCCGCGAATTGCGCCAGGCTTTCGGACGCCGGATTGTCCTTGCCGCAGGATCGCTGGCCACACCGCAGATCCTGCGCGGCAGCGGTATCGTCAACGTAGGCTCACGTGGCTTCTATTGCGACCCGGCCATGATCGTCTTTGGCCATGTGGACGGCCTCAAAGGCGGCGACCTGTTTCCTGGCCTGATGACCATGGCGGAGGAGGACGGCCTGTTGCTCGGCGACGGCTGCCTTCCCCGCTCAATGTACCGCGGCCAGATGCTTTCCACCAGAAAATTCATGGATCTGTTCCGCCATCGCAGCCACATCGGCGTCGGCGTGATGGTGCGCGACGGGCTTGGCGGCGAATTACGGGCCGACGGCGGCCTGCACAAGGAATTCACCCGCGAGGAAAAGGCCAAGCTGGAAAAGGGCGCAGCACTGGCCGAGCGCATTGTTGCGCAAGCAGGCGGCAAGGGCATCACCCGCTCGGGCCTGTCGGCTGCTCACGTCGGCGGCCTGCTGCAGATTGGCGAACACATCGACGCCTCGCTGCAAACCGAACTTAAAAATCTCCATGTCGTCGATTGCTCGATCTTGCCGGTCAATGTGCGTTTGACACCAGTACTGACGCTCGTCTGTCTTGGCAAATATCTCGCCGCGCGGCTCGAGCAGGTTCTTTGAAGCGTGTAATTAGGTAGTGCATGGGTGGGGCCGTTGAGGCCGGATTGCTTTCTTTGTCGTGTGGGACTTTCTTTGGGGGAATAAATGAGTGCAGTAATACAAGACGTAAACCAGGGCGACGCGGTGGCGACACCCAAACGGGCAACCAGCTGGGGCCGCAAGCTGCGGCGCTTTTTACTGGGCGTCATCGCCCTGTTGCTCGTCAGTGGCGTGGTCGCACACTTTGCTTTTGTGTATTCTGGTTCGAGCAAGTGGGAGCTCATGAGTGATACCAATGGCGTCAAGGTCTATTCCATGAAGATCCCGGGCCAAAGCCTGGAAAAATTCCTGGCCGTCTTCAAGGTCAAGTCCACGCTGGGCGCCATGACGACCTTTATGCAAGATTACGACGCCAAGCTCGACGTCAATTTCTACGGCGGCAAGGAGTTGCAGCGCCATGGCCCGCAAGCGACGGTGACGACGTGGAAGGGTGGGTTTCCCGCCCCGTTCAAGGACCGCGATTTCGTTTCGCGCAATATTTTCATCCAGGATCCGCAGACCAAGAGCGTGCTCTACGTGCTCCAGGCGCTGCCCGACCTGACCCCGACCGATGACTGCTGCGTCCGCGTACGGCGCTCGGAGAACACTTGGCTGCTCACGCCACAGAAAAACGGCGAAATCGAAGTGCGCTGGACCATCGATATGGACTTGGGCGGCGCCCTGCCATACATCATCGCCAACTTGGCGCACCCTGACATGATGGCCTTCTTTGCCGCCAAGATGCAGGGCTACCTTGAACGGCCCAAGTACATCAATGCCAAAGCGGACTGGCTGGTGGAGCCGACGCCCTGACCACTGCCGGCGATCGTTTTACCGGCCAGTACACCTGGCTTTCCGTACGCAATGCATGCGGCGCGTTCACCGGAGGCGCGCCGTGCATCAGCCTCGCACCGATAAACGTTTGCGTGATGGCTCGCGCAAGCGGCCAGGCCTTCGGCTGATGCCGACACCAGTATCAAGCATGTGAGACCAGAGACTATCCAAATGAATGACGCCTTCAATCGATTTGCCCACGGTTTTGTTGCTATTCCAATCATCTTGGCATGCCGGCACCGCGGCCTGTTCACGGCCGTTACCGAACCAAAGGCGATGACTGTCGAAGAACTGGCCGGTATCACAGGCGCCAATGCTGGCCAGCTGGAAGTGGCGTTGCGCATGCTTGAGCCGCTTGGCTGGATCAAGACCGAGGGAGGCGGTTTTATTGCCGGCGAACACATGGACAGCCAGGCGCTCCCCGCTGATCTGGGCGACCTGTACCGCCTGTCGGAAAACGACATACTGGCGACGCTGGGCTACGAATGGCCGTTTGGCAAATGGGTCGCGCTGTCGCGTTCCGGCTGGCATGGGGCGTCGCCATTGACCCGCGACCTGCTTGACGGCGCAGCGCTGCTGCCGCTGCTGTACGCATTGCGCGGGGCAGCCGCTGACGAAGTGCCGTTCGCCGGACTGGATGCTCGGGTGCGCGAGCCGGTGACCGCACTCTTTCTAGACAAGGGCTGGTGCAGCCTAGCCGATGGCGTGGCGGCGCTCACGCAGACCGGCCGCGCTTTGCTGCAGCGCCTGCTTCTGGGCGACAGCCTGGTGTCGTACAAGCCAATGCTGGCCCGCATCGACGACGTGATGTTTGGCAACCCTCTTGCCGTTTCCGGGAGCGGCCGCGACGAGCAGGGCGCCGATGCCTTGCTCCGTCGTATGGCAAGAGCTTTCCAGCGTGAGATGTATTTCAACGAGATCTGCGATGCTGTGGTCGAGGTCTTCAACCAGGAACCGGTGGACGCGCAGCCGAGCTACCTGATGGACAGCGCCTGCGGCGACGCCTCGCTGCTGCGCGCGATTTATGATGCTGTGGCCGCCCGCTCACTGCGCGGACGTGTGCTCGGCAGCCATCCGCTGCACTTGCTGGGCGCCGCCTGCAGCGAACAAATGCTGCAGGCGGCAGCCCGCAACCTGTGCGGCGCTTCCCATTTCCTCTTATGCTGCGACATCGAAGAACCGCAATCCATCGTCGATGCCCTGGCAGGCCAGGGCATCACTGACCTGGATGCAATTTTGCATCTTCACCTATTCGTCGAGCGCCGCCAGGAGAGCGCCAAGACGCAGGACATGACGGGTTTTCTGCGTCGCTGGCAACAGATTACCGGCCGGCATGGCATTGTGGTCGCCCAGGCACATGCCGTCGATAGCGCTACTGCGACCCGCTTTCTTGACGAGCGGGAGAGCATCCACCAGGACGCGTTGCACAGTTTTAGTGGCCACCTTCTGGTGCAGCCCGAGGCATTTGTGCGGGCCGGCGGCCAGACCGGCCTGTTCCCGCGTCCGGGTGCCTCTCACCATTTGCCACGTCAGTTTCCTTACACCCGGGTCTCCATCCATCACCTGGAAAAACGGCCGTTTATCATCCGTGGCGCGCGGCCCGGCGACCTCGATGCGCTGGTTGACATCGACCAGCAATGCTGGGCCGATGCCATGCACACGCCGCGCGAAGAGCTGTTGCGGCGCGTGACCTGTCATCCCGATGAAATATTCGTGCTGGAGCTGGATGGCCTGCCCATCGGCGTGCTGTACACCCAGCCGATCGGCACCATGGACGATTTATACGGCCTGAACTGGCGCGAAATCGTCCGCGTACGCAAGGCAGACGGCCCGGTACTCGAGTTTATCAGTCTCAATGTCCACCCTGGCAAGCGCGCCAGCGGCCTGGGCGACCAGCTGATTGATTTCGCGCTGTCCTATGCGCGCAGCTGCAACCACATCGCGCGCGTCGCGGCGGTATCGCGCTGCAGCGCGTACGGCAGCCATCAGCCACCGCTGGCGCAGGAGGCCTATATCCGCCTGCGCAGGGCAGGAGGGCAACTGGTGGACCCCTTGCTGAACTTTCACGAGAGCCACGGCGCCGAGATCGTCGGACTGGTCGAGGATTTTCGCGCCGAAGATGTCGATAACCACGGCTGCGGCGTGCTGGTGCATTATGACTTGCGCGCCAGCGCCACGCCAGGCCAGCCGATTGTGCCTGCTGCAGAGCCGGAGCACCCGCTCGACCTGGAAGCGCTGGTCGACAGGCTGGTGCGCACGGCGCTTGAAGCCGAAGGCGGCACGCCGCCACAGAAGCTCTCGCGTACCCAGCCTTTCATGGAAATGGGGCTCGAGTCGATGCAACTACTGCAGCTGCGCTCCCTGCTGAGTGAACATCTGCGCCGCCCCCTCGACTCGACCTTCCTGTTCCGCCACAACACCATTGTCGCGGTCGCGGCAGCGATGGCAGGCAAGCCCCGGCCAGCCGTTTCCGCCATCGTCGCGCAGGCGCAGGAAACGCCTGCTGCCGCCAACACCCTGGCGCAGAAGACCGCATCAGTGGCGCCGGCCGCAACTGCACAGGCGGCATCGACCAGCCGCGCCCCTGCACTGGGCCAAGAGATCGCCGTGGTCGGGATCGCATGCCGCCTGCCAGGCGGAGCACCGGACGGTTTTTGGCAACTGCTGCGCGACGGCATCGATGGCATCAAGCCGGTCCCGGAGAACCGCTGGTGGTGGCCACACTCGGATGCCGCTGCACGCCGCTTTGAAGTGGCCGGCTATCTCGACGATATCGACACCTTCGACGCCAGATTTTTCCGCATTTCCCGTGCCGAGGCCGAATTGATCGATCCGCAGCAGCGTTTGCTATTGGAACTGACCTGGGAATTGTTCGAAGATGCCGGGTATAGCCCGCAATCGGTGCGCGACAGCGCCACAGGCGTATGGATCGGCGCTTGCCATTTCGACTATCGCGATATGGTTGCCCAGGGCGATACCGTCTCGGCCCACACTGCCACCGGTACCTACGGCTCGATTCTGCCCAACCGCATTTCGTACTTCTTCGACCTCAAAGGTCCAAGTTTGCTCATCGACACCGCCTGTTCCAGCTCGCTCGCTGCCCTGCATGATGCGGTCCAGTCGTTACGCAGGAGTGAATGCGCGCAAGCAGTGGTCGGCGGCGTCAATCTCATTTGCGCGCCCGGCAATACGCGCGCGTTCGTACGTGCCGGCATGCTCTCGCCAACCGGCCGCTGCCATACGTTCGACCGTGAAGCCGATGGCTATATCCGGGGTGAAGGGGCAGGTCTCGTGCTGCTCAAGCCGCTGACACAGGCACTGGCCGATGGCGACCAGGTCTACGGCACCATTGCCGGTTCCGCCGTCAATCATGGCGGCGAAGCGAGCTCGCTCACGGCGCCAAGCCCGCAGGCCCAGTGCGACGTCATCACCCGCGCGTATGCCGATGCTGGCATGTCGCCGCTCCAGGTCGACTATATCGAAGCGCACGGCACCGGCACCAGGCTAGGCGATCCGATCGAAATTTCCGCGCTCAGGCAGGCGTTCGACGGCCTGCTCAAGCAGTCGGGCCAGGCGGCGCCAACCGACTGGGTATGCCATATCGGCTCGGTCAAGACCAACGTCGGCCACCTGGAAGGCGCGGCGGGTATCGCCGGCCTGCTCAAGATCCTGCTGGCCATGCGGCACAAGACCTTGCCGGGCAATCTGCACTTCCGCGAGCTCAATCCACACATCGACCTCGAAGGCAGCCCGTTTCGGGTGGTGTCGGCGACGCAGCCATGGACCAAGCCGGCGTCGGCCGGGCCGCGCTGCGCCGGCGTCAGTTCGTTCGGCTTTGGCGGCGTCAGTGCGCATGTGCTGGTACGCGAGTTCATCGATGCCCGGCCGCTGGCCCCCGCTACGGCCGATGCACAGATCATTGTCTTGTCAGCAAAGAACGACGACCAGTTGCGCCAGTCTTGCACAGCGCTGCTCGCCTTTATCGCGCAGCGTGCCGCTGCCCCGCCTCGCCTGGATGACCTGGCCTGGACACTGCAATGCGGCCGTACCGCGATGGAAGGGCGGCTCGCCCTGGTCGTGCATTCGATGGAAGAATTGCAACGCAAACTCCAGGGATTCCTGGCCGGCGACAAGGATGATCACGTTCATTTCGTGAGCGCCAAGGCGGCGCGCCCTGACGAGCCACTGTTGGCGGGCGCCGAAGCACAGCATTATCTGCGTGCCGCGCTCGAACGTGGTGAAGTCCGGCAGGTGGCCCGCCTCTGGGCCAGCGGGGCGGCGGTCGATTGGGCCGCGCTGCTGACAGGCCAACAGCCGCGGCGGATCACGCTGCCGGGCTACCCGTTTGCGCGTGACCGTTATTGGGTTCCGCCGCCGGAACCGGCAGACCGCGCGCAAGCCAGCATGGCATCGGACAGCGTCCACCCGCTGCTGCATCGGAATAACTCCGATTTTTCCGTGCAGCGCTTCACCACCAAGTTCACCGGCAACGAATTCTTCCTGTCCGACCATGTCCTGCTGGGCAAGCGCATTCTGCCTGGCGTCGCTTACCTGGAAATGGCACGTGCGGCGGTAGCCGCCGCCGCAGGCCTTGACGATGGCAGCGGTATCTGCCTCAAGGATACCGTCTGGTTGCGGCCGGTCGTCGTGCAGGAAACCCCGGTCGAGATCGAGATCGTCATGTCGCTCGACGATCACGGCGAGATTGCCTTTGAAATTTGTGGCCCCGATGAAACTGGCGGGAAGGTGGTCTACAGCCAAGGCAGGGCCGGCTTGCTGGATGGGGTGCTGCCGCGTCAGATTGACATTGGCGAAGTGCGCGCCCGCTGCGAAGCCAACCATTTGGGTGCGGATGCCCTGTACGCGCGCTTTGACAGCGCCGGGTTTGCTTACGGCGCCGCGCTGCAAGGACTGGCTGACGTGTGGTGGAGCGACACCGAGGCCTTGTCCAGGCTGGTACTGCCCGCCATCGTGACGGCTGGAGCGGGAGCCTACCTGCTACACCCGAGCGTGATGGATGCGGCGGTGCAAGGCTCGACCGCCGCACTCAATCTGCTGGCCAACGGGCGCCAGTTCGCGGTCCCTTATTCCATCGAGCACCTAAAAGTGCACCAGGCCTGCTCCGCGTCGATGTGGGCGGTATGCCGCCGCAGCGAGGGCAGTCTGGCCGGCGCAGCCGTTGAAAAACTGGATATTGACCTGTGTGACGAAGAGGGCCGGGTCTGCGTCCAGATCGGCGGCATGAGCGTTCGTTCCGCCGATCTGGCTTCGCGCGATGCCGCCGCCATGCTGCTATGGCAGCGCGTCTGGCGTGCGCCGGTGCCGCTGGCGCCGGCGGCCAGGCCCGCGGTTGGCCAGAAGCTGGTCTTCTTGTGCGACCTGGGCGACGTGGCAGCCAGCGAGCTCGAACAGCGGCTCGGTGCGCGCTGCGTGGCACTGGCTGGAGCGGGAGAACTGCACGCACGCTACCAGGACTATGCGCAGCGCCTCTGGTCGGAACTGTATGCGCTGCTTGAGCATCGCCCGGCAGCGCCCGTCCTGGTGCAGGTGGTCGTGCCGGCCGAAGGCGACAATACAGTGCTGGCTGGCCTGGCCGGGCTGCTCAAGACTGCACGCATCGAACATTCGCAACTGATCGGGCAAGTTGTCGAAGTTGCCGCCGGCGAAACGGCTGAAAGCCTGGCGCTCAAGCTGGCCGAGTGCGCAACGGTGCCGCAAGCAACCCAGCTGCGCTACGCGCAAGGCCATTGCCTTGCAGAGGCATGGGAGGAGCTGGCCCCTGCGGCGAGCATGGCCGATGAGCTGCCGTGGCGCGACAAGGGCGTCTACCTGCTGACCGGCGGCGCCGGCGGCCTGGGACTGATTTTCGCGCGCGAGATCGCGGAGCAAGCACCGGGCGGCGTGCTGATATTGACGGGCCGCAATGCTCTTGATGGCAGCAAGCGGGCCCAGCTTGCCGCGATCGAGGCGCTCGGCACCCGGATCGAGTACCGCCAAGTCGATGTTGCCGATGCAAGCCAGGTGGCGCAGCTGATCTCGTACATTCATACGTGTTTTGGCAAGCTTCACGGCATCATTCATGGCGCCGGCGTGCTGCAGGATGGCTTGCTGGCCAAGAAGCAGACGCCGCAACTGGGCAAGGTCTTCGCACCGAAAATAGCGGGCCTGATCAACCTTGACAACGCCAGCGCGCATAGTGATCTCGACTGGATCGTCTGCATGTCGTCCACGTCGGGAGCCTTGGGCAATGCCGGCCAGGCCGACTACGCGGCGGCGAACGCCTTCATGGATCGCTACGCGGACATTCGTCGCACGGTGCAGGCAGGCACCCGTGGCGCCCGGCGTATCCTTGCCATCAACTGGCCACTATGGGAGCAGGGCGGCATGCGGGTCGATCCGGCCGTACAGCGCCACCTGCGCAGCCAGGGTATCGAGTCGTTGCCGACGCGCCAGGGACTGACGGCATTTTACCAGGCGCTCGCTGGCGTCCATCAACAAGTGCTGGTGACGTACGGCACCCCGAAGCGTCTGCGCCTGTCGATGGCGCATGGAGGCGACGCCGGCACTGTGTCTACCAAGGCGGCAGCCGGCGAGGCACAGGGAACTGCCGGCGCGCCTGAGCAGGGCACCGCGGCAGCGCGTGACGATCTGCGCCGCATCCTGCGCAGCATGGTCTCCAGGCTACTCAAGACGCCGGTGGAAGAACTCGACGATGAAAGTGAATTGAGCCAGTATGGACTCGACTCCATCAGCCTGACCGAACTGACCGCGTTGATCAACATGCGCCTCGGCGTGGGACTGACGCCGACTTTCTTCTTTGAAAACGCAACCTTGAAGGCAGTACTCGATCGTCTTGCGCCTGACTACGTGGCAACCCAGGCAAAGGCGGCGTTCCCCACCCCGGCC
Organism: Janthinobacterium sp. FT14W; assembly: GCF_009208755.1. Lineage (NCBI taxonomy): Bacteria > Pseudomonadati > Pseudomonadota > Betaproteobacteria > Burkholderiales > Oxalobacteraceae > Janthinobacterium > Janthinobacterium sp. FT14W. The sequence goes on from NZ_WFLL01000004.1 coordinate 149,346, forward strand.
AGGCACGCGCTGGCCACTGGCGTCGCTGGCGCGCCTGCACGCCAGTCCCTGCGCCCGCATGAACGTCTGAGCATAATGCGGCCCGCCGCCGCCCCAGGCTCACCGGTGCCGGCGCCAAACCGCCCGGATGAAGCGATCGCCATCATCGGCCTGAGCGGACGCTATCCGCAGGCGCGCGACCTTGACGCCTTCTGGCACAACCTGCGCGAAGGCATCGACTGCGTCACCGAGGTGCCGGCCGCGCGCTGGGATTGGCGCGCGCACTACAGCACCGACCGCACCGAGCCGGGCCGCCACTACAGCAAGTGGGGCGGCTTCATCGAAGGCGTGGACGAGTTCGACCCGCTGTTTTTCAATATTTCGCCGCGCGAAGCGCGCAATATCGACCCGCAGGAACGGCTGTTCCTGCAGCATGCCTGGATGGCCATGGAAGACGCCGGCTACACCCGCGCCGCTTTGCAGGTCGCGCAGGCTGGCGACCTGTCCGGCCAGGTAGGGGTATATGCCGGCGTGATGTACAGCGAATACCAGCTGTTCGGCGCCGAAGCCGGGGTGAACGGCAAGGGCCTGCCCCTATTCGGCAGCTTCGCCAGCATCGCCAACCGGGTGTCGTATGCGCTCAACCTGCACGGGCCGAGCATGACGCTCGACACCATGTGCTCGTCATCGCTGACGGCGATCCACCTTGCCTGCCAGGATCTCAAGCTGGGCCGCACCGACATGGCCATTGCCGGCGGCGTCAACATCAGCATCCACCCGCAGAAATACCTGATGCTCAGCGCCGGCCAGTTCATCTCCAGCGACGGGCACTGCCAGAGCTTCGGTGAGGGCGGCGACGGCTATATCCCGGGCGAAGGCGTGGGCATCGTGGTGCTCAAGCGGCTGTCCGAAGCGCAGCGCGACGGCGACCAGATCCACGGCCTGATCCTGGGCAGCGGACTCAATCACGGCGGCAAGACCAACGGCTATTCGGTGCCGAATCCGCACGCGCAAAGCCAAGCGATTGCACGCACCCTGGCGGCAGCGAACGTCGACGCCCGCCACATCAGCTACGTCGAAGCACACGGTACCGGCACCAAGCTGGGCGACCCGATCGAGATCGCCGCCCTGAGCCGCGCCTTCGGCCACTACACGCAAGAGCACGGCTTTTGCCGTATCGGCTCGGCCAAGTCGAATATCGGCCACTGCGAATCGGCCGCCGGCATTGCCGGCCTGATGAAGGTGCTGCTGCAGATGCGCCATGGCGAGATCGTGGCCTCGCTCCATTCGAGCAAGCTGAATCCGCACATCGATTTCAGCCGCACGCCCTTTGTCGTCAACCAGCAGCGCGTTGCCTGGGAGCGCCCGCGCATAGACGGACGCGAGATCGACCGCATCGCCGGCCTGTCCTCGTTCGGCGCCGGCGGCTCGAACGCACACATGATCGTGCAGGAATACCGGGGCGGCGGCCAGCCCGCGTACAGCGCCACGGGACCGGCCGTCATCGTGCTGTCGGCGCGCACCGCCGAGCAGCTGCAGCACAAGGCGCAGGATCTGCTGGCCTATCTGGCGCGCCAGGGCGACAGCGCCGACCTGGCTGGCGTGGCCTACACCTTGCAGGTGGGACGCGAAGCGATGGACGAACGCCTTGGCCTGCTGGCCGGCAGCGCCGGGCAGCTGATGCAAAAGCTGCAGGCCTTCGTGCTGGGCGAACAGGATGGCGAAGACGCCTACCGCGGCCATGCCAGGCGCAGCCGGGAGGGCATGGGACTCATCAGCCAGGACGAGGACATGCAGGAAGCGGTCGACAAATGGATCGCCCGCAAAAAACTCGGCAAATTGCTCGAACTGTGGGTCAAGGGCCTGGAGGTGGACTGGAGCAAGCTGTACGTGAATGGCAAGCCAGGGCGTGTGAGCCTGCCGGCGTATCCGTTTGCGCGGGAACGTTACTGGGTCGACATCGCGCAGCAACGTGAGCCGCACAGCAGCGCTCTCCACCTAAGCATGCTGCATCCGCTGGTGCACGCCAACACATCGGACTTGAGCGAGCAGCGCTACAGCAGCAATTTCACGGGCCAGGAGTGGTTTTTTACGCAACATGAACTGACGCCGGCTGCCAGCCTGGAAATGGCGCATGCCGCGCTGGTGCTCGCGCTGCCGCAAGCGCAGCAGGGCGGGACGCTCGAATTGACGCATGCGGCTTGGGCGCTTGCGCCAGCGGCGACTGATGCCAGTACGGTGAGCGTGGCCCTCCATGCCAATGAAGATGGCTTTGTCGACTACGAGGTCTACAGTCAGGCCGATGATGGCACAGAACATGTCCTGTGCCAGGGCCGGGGTGCATACAAGGCGGCTGGAACCTCCCCCTTACTGAATGTCGACGGCCTGGAGCAGCGCCTGCAGGGCGAGCGGCTGACGAGTAAGGCATTCTATGATCAGCTCGCTGTCATGGGACAGGAAAGGGATGCCGCGCTCCGTGTTGTGGAGCGTATCACGCTTGCACAGGGGCAAGTGCTTGCCTGGCTGCAGCTGCCGCAGCAGATAGCGGCACAGTCGCATGCCTATGTGCTGCATCCAGCCCTGATGGACGCTGCCATGCAGGCATGCCTCGTTCTGGCAGCTGGCTCCCTCGGCATGACGGGACAGCCATCCATGCCGCATGCGGCCGCTTCGGTCCGCGCGCTGCACGGCTGCGCGGCCAGCATGCTGGCCTGGGTGCGCGTGGCCGATGGCCTGGATACACCGGCTGGCGTCATTGCGTACGATATCGACTTGATCGATTCGGCCGGGAAGGTGTGCATTCAGATAGCAGGACTTCAATATCGCCTGCATGGATCGGATCAGGCGCCGCGGCACATGCCACCGACCGACACAGTGTCTCAGGCACAGGCGCAGCCGGCCGGACCGGCGTTGTCCACGCCGGTGCCTGTCGGGTTCATGTACACGGCGCAGGCGGATCGGCTGCTACGCCGGCCCGGACCGGTCCTGAAACCGACGCGTATTGCGCTGGCCAGCTTGCAGCCTGCAGGCACGTGCATGTCCACCCCTCCCGTCAAGCGCCTGCCGCAGCCGTTCATCCAGCTCGCACCACCCGGCGCTCCATTATCTGGGCAGGCGGGTGCGCCGGCAACCGCGGCGGTACACTTGTTTGACGACGGAAACGGGATATTTTCCATCTTGCTGGGAACACTCGATGGCGCGAATGTGGCCAGCATGGATGTACAACAACAATTGCTTAGCGCCCTGTCCGAGGTAAAAAAGCAGGCGGGTGCCAAAGTAGTCATCCTGCAGGGTAGTGATTCGGTCTTCTTGCGCGGCGAGGAATGTCATGTGGATGCCGCGATCCAACTGGGACTATTTGACAGCATTGCAGCGTTCCCGCTGCCGCTCATCGCGCTCATGCAGGGCGATGCAACAGGCCTGGGACTGCTGGTGGGTGCCTTGTGCGACTTCATGATTTGCAGTACGGACGCATGCTACGGCGTTGGCATGCAACAGGCATCCCCACCGTCCACGGCCCAGTTCCGCTTGCTGGCCACGCGCTTCGGCGGCAGCAGGGCGCTCGATCTGCTGCATATGTCCGACGAAAGCACCGGCCGCCAGTTGCAGGCGCGCGGGCATACGTTCCCGGTACTGGCGCCGGAACTTGTAGTCGCCTTTGGGCGACAGCTGGGCGCGCAGCTGGCCGACAAGCCGCTTGATGCGCTACAGCTGCTGAAGCGCCATCTCAACCGTGACCTGTCGGCGCTGGCGGGCAAGCTGGCACGCGCCGAGCCTGTCGCGGTAATCAGCCATGCACCACTGGACGAGGATGATAAGTTGATCGGCGTGCATCTTGGCTATCGGCGCGAGCAGCTGCCTGGTAGCGGCGGCCATGTACTCGCGGTAACCGTGCGGGCGTCGTCGAGCGCGGATGTGCCTGCCTTGCTGGCGGAACTGTGCTCGCTGCTGGAGCGCATCAATGCCAGACACTCGTACGCCTGCCTGATCCTGGCCAGCGAAGTGGCCGGCTTCCTGCCGCTGAGCGAGCGCCACGCCGCCGCCTTCCTGCGTCTGCGCGGCCTGCTGCTGGCAGCGCCCATGCCCGTGATCGCCATCAACGAGACATCTACGCACGGTCTCGCATGGCTGCTGACGCAACATTGCGACGCAAGCGTGTATGGCAGCGAGGCGATGTATGCCGCCGATGCCGCTGATTGTCCCTGGCCTGCGATCGCAGCCGCAGCATTCGCGCGCAGCATGGGAGGCACGCTGGCCAAAGAGCTGCTTTTCCAGGGCACGGTATTCTCTGGCGCTGCGCTTTACGCGAAAAATGGCACGCTTACCGTGGCGCGTCCTGGCAAGAGCATGGCGGCAGCACTCGGACTGGCCACGCGCTGGGCCGCGGTCCCCGCAGCCACGCTGGCATTCTGGCGCGCGCCATGCAGCGCGCCCGTCGCCGATGGCGGTGCGCTCCCTGTCAGCACAGAAGACGCTCCGGCACCGCACGAGGGCGCTATCGCGCTCGCATCGCAGGTGGTGAGCGCGACGGTACTGGAGCACGGTATCGTGCTGGTCAGGATGGAAGACCAGCGTGCCAGGAACATGTTCTCGGAAAGCCTGGTTGCTGGCATGAACGAAGTGTTCGCCCATATCGCTGCCACCCCCGGGTACAAAACCGTCGTCCTGACCGGCTACGGCACCTATTTCGCCAGCGGCGGTACCAAGGAGAACCTGCTGGCGATCCAGGCCGGCACCGCGCGCTTTACTGACGCGGCCATTTTCGACCTCGCGCTGCATTGCCGGATTCCTGTGATCGCCGCCATGCAAGGACATGGCATTGGGGCCGGCTGGGCGCTCGGCATGTTTGCAGACTTCACTCTGTTCAGCGAACGCAGCGGCTACGTCAGTCCCTACATGAATTATGGCTTCACGCCTGGTGCCGGCGCCACGCTGGCATTCCCGGAAAGGCTGGGCTACGACCTGGCCCGCGAAACGCTGCTGACCGGTAATCAGTATACCGGAAGGGAACTGCGTGAGCGCGGCATCGCGCAGCCCGTGCTCACGCCTGACCAGGTAGTCGCGGAGGCCTTGCGGCTGGCCCGCGACTTGATCCGCCTGCCGCGCGCCGTGCTCATCGGCATCAAAGATCAGCTGGCGCAAGCAATGCGCCAGGCGCTGGACGACACCTATCGGCTCGAACTGGACATGCACGCCAGGACTTTTGTCGGGCGGCCCGACACGCTGCAGCGCATCCTGGAGCGGTTTGCCGGGAGCGGCGAGGGCGCGCCAGAGGCGCCGTCGCCGAAAGCGGCGCCGCGCCACGTCGGCACTGCGTCGGCCGGCAACGCCAGTGCAGGCGATATCGTTATGGCCATCAAGGCGCTGCTGGGCCAGGAACTGCAAATGAGCGTGCAGGACATCGGCGAGGAGGTGCAATTCGTCGACCTGGGGCTCGATTCTGTCAGCGGCGTCACCTGGGTGCGCAAGATCAATGAGCACTATGGCACCGCGATTGACGCCATCCAGATTTATAGCCACCCCACTTTGCGCCAGCTCGGCACTTATGTTCGGCAACAGATGCGTGCCGACGCCGTGGACATGCCTGCTGCTGCACCGCTTGAGAGGGAGCCGCAGCCGCCGGCCGCGCCAGCGCTAGAGTTGAGCACGCGGCCTGGCGGCCAGACCCGTGCCCCTGCCATGCTGGAAGGTATCAGGGCGCTGCTGGCCCAGGAACTTCAGATGCGCGAGGAAGACATTGATGAAGGAGTCCAGTTCGTCGACCTCGGGCTGGATTCCGTCAGCGGCGTCACTTGGGTACGCAAGATTAACGAACAGTATGGGACGGCGATCGAGGCGATGCAGATTTATAGCTACCCGACCCTTGCGCAGCTCAGTGCATATGTGGGGCAGAGGATGCCGGCGCAGCCGTTCCAGGCCGGCTACCCGGACGCGCCAGCCCCTGCACCTGCCGTGCTTGCCCATCCCGCCCGCTTCATGCCCGCGCCGCTCGCGTCACGCCGCGGGGCCGGCCGCAACGTTTCCCGGCCGGCGCCGCAGGCCGTCACGCGCGCGCAAACACCACCGCCAGCGCTGGACACCGCCGGACCCGCCGCGATTGCCGTGGTCGGTATGGCGGGACAGTTTCCGCAGGCGCGCAACGTCGACGAATTCTGGCGCAATATCGCTGCTAGCAAAGATTGCATCAGCGAAATACCGGCCGAGCGCTGGGACATGCATGCCTATTACCGTCCAGGTGCAGCGTTGGCAGGCAAGACCAACAGCCGTTGGATGGGAGCGCTGGAGGACTACGCCTGCTTCGATCCGCTGTTCTTTAACATCTCTCCGAGCGAAGCGGAAAGCATGGACCCGCAGCAGCGGCTGTTCCTGCAAACGTGTTGGCAAGCCATCGAGCATGCCGGATATGATCCGCAGGCACTGTCCGGCAGCAAATGCGGTGTCTTTGTCGGCTGCGCCGATGGTGATTATCACCACGGTTCGGCCCAGCAAAGGCTGAGCGCGCAGGGTTTCACCGGTTCCTCCAACTCAATCCTGTCAGCGCGCATCAGCTATTTCCTCAACCTGCAGGGGCCATCCCTGGCCATCGACACGGCCTGTTCGTCGTCGATGGTGGCACTTGCCAGCGCGTGCGACAGCCTGGTGTCCGGTAGTAGCTCAATTGCGCTGGCCGGCGGCGTGTACGTCATGAGCGGCCCGGAAATGCACATCAAGACAGCACAAACCGGCATGCTCTCGACCGAAGGACGCTGCTTTACCTTTGACCAGCGCGCAAACGGCTTTGTCCCCGGCGAAGCGGTAGCGGCGGTTGTGCTCAAGCGACTTGCCGACGCGCAGCGCGACGGCGACACCGTCTACGGTGTCATTCGCGGCTGGGGCGTCAACCAGGATGGTAAAACCAATGGCATCACAGCACCCAATCCGGAAGCACAGGCGAAGCTGCAACACGAGATTTACCAGCGCTACCAGATCGATCCGGGCGGAATTGGACTCATCGAAGCGCACGGCACCGGAACCAAGCTGGGCGATCCAATTGAAGTGCAGGCTCTGAGGAAATCGTTTGGCCATTACACGCACAAGGCTGGCTACTGCGCACTGGGTTCGGTCAAGAGCAACATCGGCCACTGCCTGGCGGCTGCCGGCATCACGGGTTTCATCAAGCTGATTCAGGCCCTGCGCCATCGCCAACTGCCGCCCACGATCCATTTCCAACAGCTTAACGAGCACATCGATCTCGCCGGCAGTCCGTTCTTCGTGAACGACCGCCTGCTTGCCTGGGAAGCCGATGGCGACAAGCGGCGACTGGCGGCAATCAGTTCATTCGGCTTCAGCGGCACCAATGCCCACATCGTGGTGGAGGAATACCGCGAGCACGGCGGCGCGCGCCCCGGCCTCCAGGTGCTGACGCAAGATGGCGAGATGCCCGTGCCGCTGTCGGCCAAGACCGCGGAACAGCTACGCCAGCTCGTATCCGACCTGCTGGGCATGCTGCTACGCCAGGAAGCGTCAGTGGATCTGGCGGACTTGGCGTATACGCTGCAGGCAGGCAGGACGGCGATGAATGAGCGGCTGGTATTCATGGTGGCCACCATCGACCAGCTGGTCCAGAAACTGCAGGGCTATCTGGACGGACGCAGCGATGCCGTTGGCACCTATCGCGGACAGGTAGGCGCCAACAAGGCCCAGGTCGCGCTGATCACCGAGGATCCCGACGTCAGGGAAGTGCTGATTGCCAATCACCTGGCCAAACGCCAGCTTGGCAGGCTGGCCCAGCTCTGGACACGCGGCGTGGACATGGACTGGGCTCTCTTATACGGCGACGCCAAACCCAGGCGCATTCCTGTACCGACCTATCCGTTCGCCAAGGAACGCTACTGGAACACCCTCAGCGCCGATCCTTTCGGCCAGCTCTCGGCGGATCGCAACAGCCCCTTCCTGCATCCGCTGGTCCAGGTCAATGTGTCTGATTTCACGACGCAGTGCTACAGCGCAACTTTCAGTGGCGAAGAATCATTTCTGTCCGACCATCGGGTCCGCATGCCCGACGGCGCAACGCACAAGGTCCTGCCGGGGGTTGCCATGCTGGAAATGGCCAGGATGGCCGTGACCGATGCCTTGCGCGGAAGTCTGGACACGCCCGAATTGTGCGACACCGTATGGATAAGGCCGGTCGTGGTGGAGGAACAGAAGGAAATTTTCATCTCGCTGGCCCCTGGCTCCCGCGCCGGCATGAACGATGAGATCGAATTTCGCATTCACAGCCGCAACAATGGCGAAGACGTCGTGCACTGCCAGGGCCGTGCGGCGGTCCGTCCGCAGCCAGTTCCCGCGCCCATCGATGTGAAATCGCTGCAGCACATGAACGGCGCCCGGCGCGACGCGGTTGAAATTTATGCCGCGTTCGACGCCATGGGCCTCTTTTATGGGGCCGCGCACCGCGGGATCGAATGGTTCCAGGCGGGGCAGCAGCAGTTGCTTGCCCGCTTGCGCCTGCCGCAGGAGGTTGTTGCACAAAAGCAACACTATGTACTCCATCCAAGCATGCTGGACAGTGCCTTGCAGGCCATGCTGGGGCTGACTGACAACTGGCAGGTGCTGCCGAATACCCCCCTCGTGCCTTTTGCCTTGAGCAGCCTGCGCATGGTAGCGCCCTGCACCGAGCAGATGTATGCGTGGGTACGCCGCGCAGCCGGGGCATCTGGTGACGGACCGGCCACCCAGGTCGATATCGACCTTTGCGACGATACCGGCAACGTTTGTGTGCAGATGCGCGGTTTCAGCTGCCGCTTTGTGCAGGCCGGCGCCAGCGCGCAGGAGGTGGAAGCCTCCGCTGCCGGCGATGACATGACTTTTGATGGCGAATTTTACGAGGCACTGATCGAGCAGATCGCGAACAAGGAAGTGTCCCTTGATGCAGCAGTGAAACTAGGATAATAGGATTTATAGGGAAATGGCTGATTTCATTAAGTACATCGTGTCTGAGCTGAAAAGCAAACGCCTGCCAAAGGATAGCGCGCGCGCGCTGCTCGAGCAATTTTCCAGGGGGGCGGGCGCGGGCCGGGCGGGAGTACTGCACCCGCTGCTGCATGCCAATACATCGGACTTGAGCGAACAAAGCTATGCCAGCTGGTTTGATGGCCAGGAATTCTTTCTTTCCCATCATGTAGCCAGGCTGGACGCTGACGCGGGCCGCAAGGTACTGCCGGCCGTGGCCTATCTCGAAATGGCGCGCGAGGCGATCCGGCTCGCGCTGCCGCCTGCCGCACCGGGCCTGGCACTGGAACTGAAGCAAACGGTATGGGCGCAGCCGATTGTGGTCGACAGGCGCAGCAAGATCAGCATCGCGCTGCACGCAAACGACAGCGGCGACATCGAATTCGAAGTCTTCAGCGAGGTAGACGGGCAGGAACGGGTGCACTGCCAGGGCAGCGGCGCCTACTTTGCCGCCGCCTCCCTGGATCGGCTGCCGCTCGCCGCGCTGGAGCAGCAGATGCAGGGCCACTGGCTGTCCGGTGAAACACTATACGCCCAGCTGTGGCAGATGGGACTTGAATACGGCTCATCGCATCAGGCAGTCGAAGGCATGGCGCGCGGCGATGGACAGGCTTTGGCGCGCCTATGCCTGCCCGCGGAACTCGAGGCCGACGCACCATCCTATGTACTGCACCCGAGCCTGATGGACGGCGCACTGCAGGCATGCATCGGCCTCATGGCCCCGGCCGAAGACACGGCCGCACAATTGCTGTTGCCATACGCTGTCGAATCGGTGCGCATTGCGCGCAGCTGCACCCAGCGCATGCTGGCCTGGGTCAGGCAAGCGCCAGGCTCCACTGACGCGCTGCGCAAGCTGGACATTGACCTGTGCGATGAACAAGGGCAGGTGTGCGTCCAGATGCGTGCCTTCAGCGCGCGCGCAGTCAATGCCAGTGTGGCCGCGCCGGTGATGGTCTGGGCCACACCCCAGTGGCAGGCAGCGCCGCTGGCAGTGCGAGCAGGCGCTCGGGAAGCGCAACAGCGCCATGTGCTGCTGTCGGGATTGGAGCACGTGCAGGCGCCAGTGCTGGAGCGCAACATGCAGGCACCAGGACAAGCCACGCGCTGCCTGCACCTGGCGCCGGGCCAGGCGCGGTCCGCCGATGCCGCCCATCGCTACACGGCCGAGGCGCTCGCTTGCCACGAACAAGTGCAGGCGCTGCTGCGCGCCATGCCACCAGGCGGCGCCCATCTCCAGCTGGTCATGGCCGACGACGCTGAAGCATCGCTGTCGGCGGGCCTGGCGGGCCTGCTGCGCACCGCAAGCCAGGAAAATCCGCAGCTGCGTGCGCAGGTCGTACTGGTCGATCCTGCCATGGAGAGCGGCGAACTGGCGCGCACGCTGCAAGCCGAGCAGGGACCGCAAACGCTGGTGCGCTACCGCGCCGGCCAGCGTGAGGTCCAGGGTTGGCAAGAACGGCCCTGGCAGGGTGAGCAGTGGCCGGTGGCCTTCAGGGATGACGGTGTGTACCTGATTACCGGCGGGTTGGGCGAACTGGGGCGGCTGTTTGCCGGAGAGATTCTGCGCCGGACGGCCAGGGGGCAGGTTTTCCTTACCGGCCGCGCACCACTTGACGCAGCGCGCAAGGAGCACCTGCATGGCCTGTCCGGCGGCGCCAGGGTGCATTACCGCCAGGTCAGCCTGGAAGACCTGGCCCAGGTCCGGGCCCTGGTCGACGCTGTCGTCATGTCGCATGGCCGTCTCGACGGCATCATTCATAGTGCGGGGCAAATTGCAGATAACTTCATCTTCAAGAAGAGTGCCGCCGAATTTGACGCGGTGCTCGCTCCCAAGGTCATTGGCACGCGCAACCTGGACCTGGCCAGCCAGACGCTGGCGCTGGATTTCATGGTGATGTTTTCCTCGCTCGCCTCGGCCATGGGCAATGTCGGCCAGGCCGACTATGCCAGCGCCAACGGATTCATGGACCAATATGCGTGGTATCGCAACGCACTGGTTGAGCAAGGTGCGCGCAAAGGCCGCACGGTCGCCATTAACTGGCCACTGTGGGCGCAAGGCGGCATGCAAATGGAGCAGGCCAGTGCGGCCTGGCTGCACAGCACAGGCCTGCAGGCCCTCAGCAGCGAGATGGGGCTGCAGGCGTTTTACGGCGCGCTCAACGAGGATGGCGGCCAGGTAATGGCCTTGCAAGGCGAGCGCCAGCGGCTGCAGCGGGTGCTCACCCAGGGGGCGTTCAGTGCGCAGCCGGCAACGGCTGGCGTAGTTCCGGCGGAGCAACGTGCCCCGGCAGCCGGCGACACCATGCTGGAAGAATCGACGCAGGGCTATCTGCGCCGGCAACTGTCGGACGTGCTGCAATTGCCGTCCAGCCGCATCGATGTTCACGCTGCGCTGGAAACCTATGGCATTGACTCGATCGTGACCATGAACCTGACGCGTGTACTGGAAAAGACCTTCGGACCGCTATCCAAGACCTTGTTGTTCGAATACCAGACGCTGGCCGCGCTGGCACAATATTTCGTCCTGGCGCATGGCGCGAAGCTGAGTGAGCTGTTTGCCCGGCCGGCGCCGGCCGAAAGCCTGGCGTCCCCGGCCGTTCAGGCAAACGCGGTGCCGCCGGCCTCCCGCAGGAAGAGCAGGCGCAATGTCAATGCGCAAGTTCCCGCGCCGGCGCCAAACCGCCCGGATGAAGCGATCGCCGTCATCGGCCTGAGCGGACGCTATCCGCAGGCGCGCGACCTTGACGCCTTCTGGCACAACCTGCGCGAAGGCATCGACTGCGTCACCGAGGTGCCGGCCGTGCGCTGGGATTGGCGCGCGCACTACAGCACCGACCGCACCGAGCCGGGCCGCCACTACAGCAAGTGGGGCGGCTTCATCGAAGGCGTGGACGAGTTCGATCCGCTGTTTTTCAATATTTCACCGCGCGAAGCGCGCAATATCGACCCGCAGGAACGGCTGTTCCTGCAGCATGCCTGGATGGCCATGGAAGACGCCGGCTACACCCGCGCCGCTTTGCAGGTCGCGCAGGCTGGCGACCTGTCCGGCCAGGTAGGGGTGTATGCCGGCGTGATGTACAGCGAATACCAGCTGTTCGGCGCCGAAGCCGGGGTAGCGGGGAGACACATACCGATTGCCAACAGCTTCGCCAGCATCGCCAACCGTGTGTCGTATGCGCTCAACCTGCACGGGCCGAGCATGACGCTCGACACCATGTGCTCGTCGTCGCTGACGGCGATCCACCTTGCCTGCCAGGATCTCAAGCTGGGCCGCACCGACATGGCCATTGCCGGCGGCGTCAACATCAGCATCCACCCGCAGAAATACCTGATGCTCAGCGCCGGCCAGTTCATCTCCAGCGACGGGCACTGCCAGAGCTTCGGTGAAGGCGGCGACGGCTATATCCCGGGCGAAGGCGTGGGCATCGTGGTGCTCAAGCGGCTGTCCGAAGCGCAGCGCGACGGCGACCAGATCCACGGCCTGATCCTGGGCAGCGGACTCAATCACGGCGGCAAGACCAACGGCTATTCGGTGCCGAATCCGCACGCGCAAAGCCAAGCGATTGCACGCACCCTGGCGGCAGCGAACGTCGACGCCCGCCACATCAGCTACGTCGAAGCACACGGCACCGGCACCAAGCTGGGCGACCCGATCGAGATCGCCGCCCTGAGCCGCGCCTTCGGCCACTACACGCAAGAGCACGGCTTTTGCCGTATCGGCTCGGCCAAGTCGAATATCGGCCACTGCGAATCGGCCGCCGGCATTGCCGGCCTGATGAAGGTGCTGCTGCAGATGCGCCATGGCGAGATCGTGGCCTCGCTCCATTCGAGCAAGCTCAATCCGCACATCGATTTCAGCCGCACGCCCTTTGTCGTCAACCAGCAGCGCGTCGCCTGGGAGCGCCCGCGCATAGACGGACGCGAGATCGACCGCATCGCCGGCCTGTCCTCGTTCGGCGCCGGCGGCTCGAACGCACACATGATCGTGCAGGAATACCGGGGCGGCGGCCAGCCCGCGTACAGCGCCACGGGACCGGCCGTCATCGTGCTGTCGGCGCGCACCGCCGAGCAGCTGCAGCACAAGGCGCAGGATCTGCTGGCCTATCTGGCGCGCCAGGGCGACAGCGCCGACCTGGCCGGCGTGGCCTACACCTTGCAGGTGGGACGCGAAGCGATGGACGAACGCCTTGGCCTGCTGGCCGGCAGCGCCGGGCAGCTGATGCAAAAGCTGCAGGCCTTCGTGCTGGGCGAACAGGATGGCGAAGACGCCTACCGCGGCCATGCCAGGCGCAGCCGGGAGGGCATGGGGCTCATCAGCCAGGACGAGGACATGCAGGAAGCGGTCGACAAATGGATCGCCCGCAAAAAACTCGGCAAATTGCTCGAACTGTGGGTCAAGGGCCTGGAGGTGGACTGGAGCAAGCTGTACGCAGGCAACAAGCCCACTCGGATCAGCCTGCCTCTCTACCCATTCGCCCGCGAACGCCACTGGCTCGATGCGGAACCAGCCGCAGAGGGCCAGGCGAGCAAGCTGCACCCGCTGCTGCATGCGAATACCTCGGATTTGAGCGAACAACGCTATACCAGCTGGTTTGACGGCCGCGAATCGTTCCTCTCCCACCATCAAGTTCGGCTGGGAGGAGACGCGAGCCGCAAGGTACTGCCGGCGGTGGCCTACCTGGAAATGGCGCGTGCCGCGATCAGGCTCGCTATGCCAGATGCGGCGCCAGCAGGCACCCTGGAACTGAAACAGGTCGTGTGGGCGCAGCCGGTCGTGGTTGACAGCCGCAGCGAGGTGAACATTTCGCTGCAGGCTGGCGCCGATGGCGAGATTGAGTTCGAGGTCTACAGTACGGCAGACGATGGACAGGAGCGCTTGCATTGCCAGGGCCGGGCGGCCCTGGCAGTGGCGCAGCCCCGGGCGCCGCTCGACCTGGCGGCGCTGGAAAGCCAGATGCAAGGCGATACGCTGCCGGGGATGACCCTGTACGAACGGCTACGCGACATGGGCCTGCTGTATGGTCCTTCGCATCAGGCCGTGGAAAGCTTGACGCGCGGCGAGGACCAATTGCTGGCCCGCCTGCGCCTGCCGCCGGAAGTGACAGGCCAGGCTGCGTCCTTCGTGCTGCATCCAAGCCTGATGGATGGCGCGCTGCAAGCCTGCATGGGCTTGATGACCGAGGCCGAGGGAGCGGCCGCAAGGCTGCTGCTGCCTTATGCCGTGGAATCGGTACGCGTCCTGGGTAATTGTTCGGCGCGCATGCTGGCCTGGGTCAGGCCTGCGTGCGGCTCGGCCAGCGCATTCAGCAAGCTCGATATCGACCTGTGTGACGAACTGGGCCAGGTGTGCGTCGAGTTGCGCGCCTTCAGCGTACGCGCGGCAGATGGCGCCGTGCTGGCGCCAGCGCCCGGTCTCCTGTGGACCACGCCGCAGTGGCAGGCAGCAGCTATCGAGGCAGCTGGCCAGCCGGCGCAACAGTGCCATGTGTGGCTGATCGGTCTGGCGCAAGTGCAAACCGGCGCCCTCGGCAGTGCCATGCAGGCAGCAGGGCAGGTCACGCGCTGCCAGCGCCTGGCGCAGGATGATCCGGCGGCCGATCCGGCGCGGCGCTACATGCGCGGTGCCGAGGCCTGTTTCGAGCAGGTCCAGGCTCTGCTCGGCACAAAATTGCACGGCCAGGTAAAGATCCAGCTGGTTGTCGCGGATGCGGCCGAAGCATCGCTGTCGGCGGGCCTGTCCGGCCTGCTGCGTACCGCCAGCCAGGAAAACCCGCAATTGTCCACGCAACTGGTATTGGTAGACCCGCTGATCGACACCGCCGACTTGGCCCGCACGCTGCAAGGCGAACAGGGGCTGCAGGCCGTGGTGCGTTACCGCGCCGGCCAGCGCCTGGTCCTGGGCTGGCAGGAGCAGCCGTGGCAGGGCGCGGGTTGGCCCGTCGCATTCAAGGACGATGGCGTTTATCTGATCAGCGGCGGGCTTGGCGGCCTGGGACGCCTGTTTGCCCAGGAAATCATGGCGCACACACGTACCGCGCAGGTCATTCTTACCGGCCGCGGGGCGCTTGACGCGGCCCGTCAGGCGCAGCTGAGCGGCATCTCCACGAGTGGGCGGGTGCAATATCGCCAGGTCGACCTGGAAGACCGAGTCCAGGTCGAGGCGATGTTCGACGCCATCGGGCGCCTTGACGGCATTATCCACTGTGCCGGCCAGACCAGCGACAATTTCATTGTCAAAAAAATATCTCAGGAATTGCGCGCAGTGCTCGCCCCGAAGGTGATCGGGACGATGAACCTGGACCTGGCCAGCCGCGCGCTGGACCTGGATTTCATGGTGCTGTTCTCATCGGTCGCCGCTGCGATGGGCAATATCGGCCAGGCCGACTACGCCTGCGCCAATGGCTTCATGGACCAGTACGCGCTGTACCGTAACGAACTGGTAGCCCAGGGGCAGCGCCATGGCCGTACGGTAGCGATCAACTGGCCGTTGTGGGAGCAGGGTGGCATGCAGATCGAGCCGGCCAGCCAGAGCTGGTTGCACAGCCTGGGTATCGACGCATTGCAGACGGCGGTGGGAGTGCAAGCGTTCCATGGCGCTCTGGCACTCGGCCACGCCCAGGTCCTGGTGATGCAGGGAGATCGGCCGAGGCTGGCCAGCATGTTGCTCCAAGGCACCGTCGCCGCTGTTCGCGACGATACGAGGCCGGCGCCATTGGCAAACCCGGCGCCGGCGCAAGACGGCATGCTCGAAGAACAAACCTGGCAGTACTTGCGGCAGCAACTGGCAGCAGTGCTGCAGGTGCCGGCGGAGCGCATCGACGTCCATGCTCCGCTCGACATTTACGGCATCGACTCAGTGCTGTCCATGAGCCTGACGCGGGAGCTGGAAAAAACCTTCGGCCCGCTGTCAAAAACGCTGCTGTTCGAATACCAGACACTCGGCGCGCTTGCACGCTATTTCATGAAAGATCACGCGCAGGTGGTGGGTGACAAAATAGGGGGCGGGCCGGCGTCGCCGCTGGCCGCTGCGGCAAAGCAGCCGGTTCTGCCTATGCCCGACAGTACCCACCGACGCAAGCGCCGCTTTGCCGCCGCAGGCGTAACGGATGGGGAAAACGCCACGGACACACAGCGCGTTGCAATCGCGATTATCGGCGTGAGCGGCCGCTATCCACACGCTGCCGACCTTGACGCCTACTGGGAAAATCTTAAACATGGCAGGGACTGCATAGGCGAAATTCCACCAGAACGCTGGGATCTCGCAGATTATTTCGACAGTAATCCGGCTCAGGCTGGAAAAAGCTACGGAAAGTGGGGAGGTTTTATTGCCGATGTCGACCGTTTCGATCCCCTGTTTTTTGGCATTTCCCCAAAAGAAGCCGAACGTATCGACCCGCAGGAACGCCTGTTCTTGGAAACCGCCTGGAAGGCCGTCGAGGACGCTGGCTATAGCAAGCAGAGCCTTGCAGGCAGCCGGGTCGGGGTATTCGTGGGCGTCATGTGGGGCCAGTATGAATTGCTAGGGCTGGAAGCGCTGCTCAAGGGGGGCACGACAGTTGCCAGCGCCTCGCACGCGTCGATTGCCAACCGGGTCTCATACATGTTCGACTGGCACGGTCCGAGCATTGCGCTCGACACCATGTGTTCGTCATCGCTGACTGCGATCCACCTCGCCTGCGAATCGATCCGCAGCGGCGACAGCGAGGCGGCGATCGCGGGTGGCGTCAACTTGTCGCTACATCCGAAGAAGTATCTGGGCCTGAGCCAGGGGAAATTCCTGGCCACCGATGGCCGCTGCAGGAGCTTCGGCGACGGTGGCGACGGGTATGTGCCGGGCGAGGGGGTTGGTGCCCTCGTGCTCAAGCCGCTCGAGCAGGCGCTGCGCGACGGCGATCACGTGTATGCCGTCGTGCGCGCCAGCGGCGTCAATCATGGCGGCAAGACCAACGGTTATAGCGTGCCAAATCCGACCGCGCAGGGGAATTTAATTCGTGAGGTGCTCAAACGCGGCGCGGTCGACCCAGCCAGTGTCAGCTATATCGAAGCCCACGGGACCGGCACCGCGTTGGGCGACCCGATCGAGATCAAGGGCTTGCTGGCTGCGTTTTCCGCCGATGCACAGGGCCGTCAGCCGTGCGCCATCGGTTCGGTGAAATCGAACATCGGCCATCTCGAGGCCGCAGCCGGGATTGCGGCGGTCACCAAGGTGCTGTTGCAAATCAAACATGGCCAACTCGTGCCGTCTCTGCACGCCGAGCCGGCCAATCAATACATAGATTTCGCAGCGACACCTTTCCAAGTGCAGACGGCACTGGCGGACTGGACGCCGCGCAACGGAGGCGCCCGGCGCGCATGCGTCAGTTCATTCGGCGCAGGCGGCTCGAATGCCCATCTCGTACTCGACGAGTACGTCGCCGCTCCCGTAGCGGTACGGCAAAGCGCGGCGCTGCCGGAAGTGGTCTTGCTGTCGGGGCGCGACACCGATGCGCTGCGCCGCTACGCGCACGATATGGCATGCTTCCTGGAGCGCGGCGCATTGCCCGCATTGGCCGACCTGGCGTACACCACGCAAGTGGGGCGCATGGCACAACATGTTCGCCTGGCGATTACCGCCGTGGATCATGCTCAGCTGGCACAACACTTGCGGCAATGGCTGGCACAACAGGACACAGGCGCCGGGGCAACGGCGCATTCTCTTGACGGGGTCTTCCAGGGCGACGCCAGAAGCTTGCGCGACAATACCGGCGACCTGTTCTCGGGCAGCAGTGACGCGTTTGCCAACGACCTGCTCGACAAGCGCGACCTGCCACGCCTGGCCCGGCTATGGGCGCTGGGTGTCGACTTGAACTGGCAGCGCCTGCCACGTGTCGCAGCGCCGCTGCGCGTGTCGCTGCCGACATACCCATTTTCCCGCGAGCGCTACTGGATCGAGAGCAACGATGCTCCGATTGCTCCGATTGCTCCGCCACCTCCGGCAGCGGCTATCGAAGCGGCCACATCAGTGTTCTACACACCGCAGTGGCGCACTGAAGCCGTCCCTGCGCATGTATCGCCAGGGCATCGGAAGCAAGTCATGCTGCTGCTGGGCGCGCCAGATACGCTCGCCGGCGCATTGCAGGAAAACGGCATCCAGGAGACGCTGATCATCCGCGTCAGCTGGGGCGACTCCTATGAAGGCGATGGCAGCAATTCCTTCCAGCTCGATCCGGCGCGGGCAGATCACTTCACGCGCCTGCTTGCCGCCCTGGGCGCGCAGCAAAGCCTGCCCGACATGATCGTGCATCACTGCCCCGACACGCTGGATCTGTCGGATTCGCCGGAAAATATCGCTGCGGTGCACGGCATTCTTCCACTATTTCATTTGTGTAAAGCACTGCTGGCGCAGCAGCTGCGACGACCGGTGCGCTTGCTGTCGATGTATGCCAGCCATGCGACCAATCCAGCACCGCACAGCGCCGCGATCGCCGGCTTTCTGCGCTCGCTAGTTCTGGAAAATCCGGTGTTTGCCGCCATCGCGCTCGACGTGCACGGTGCGGCACCGGCCGCTCCGGAGCAGGCCGGCGCCATCCTGGCCGAGTTGCGCGGCGCGCGCCCCGGCATGACAGCGGTACGGCTGTCATGCATAAATGCAACTTTGTCGCGCCAGATCCTGGAACTGGTGCCGTATGCGCCCCTGCCGGCGGCAGCCGCTGTAATGCCGGTGAAGCAGCGCGGCGTGTATCTCATCACTGGCGGCCTGGGCGGGCTAGGAGTGGTATTTGCCGAGTATTTGGCGCGCAGCTGCCAGCCAACGCTCATTTTGGTAGGCCGTAGTGAGCCGGGTACCGCGCAGAGGAGGACGATCGAACGGCTTAAGCAGCTTGGCGCGCAGGTACGCTACGTGCGCGCCGACGTCACGCGCCGCGAGAGCATGGCCGCACTCATGCGCACCGTCAAGCGCGACCACTCCGTCATCCACGGCGTGATTCACGCCGCCGGTGTCACGCGCGACGCGTTTTTGTTGAAAAAGACGGAGCAGGAACTGGCGCAGGTGCTTGCGCCCAAGGTCGATGGCACCATCCATCTGGACTGGGCCACGCGCGACGAACCGCTCGACTGGTTCGTACTGTTTTCCTCGGTTGCTGCAATAACCGGCAATCCGGGCCAGGCCGACTATGCCTACGCCAACCATTTCATGGATGCCTTTGCCCAGGCGCGCGATGACTGGCGCCGCGTGGGAAGGCGCTGCGGCCAGTCCTTGTCCATCAATTGGCCCCTGTGGGTGGAGGGCGGCATGGCCATTGCACCCGCTGATATGGCGCGCATCGAGCAAAAAACGGGCATTCGGGCTTTGCCCACGGCGGACGGCTTGCACTGTTGGGAGCAGCTACTCGCCTCTGGGCGAACACAGGCAGTGGCCCTGTACGGCAAGGCGGCTGACATCGATGCATTCATCCGGCCCGCCTGGCAGCAACCGGCGGCAGCGGCCTCTGTGCCAGCGCCGGGTCTTCTGCCGGACGACCTGACCGGAGCCGCCCAGCGTTATCTGCAAACGCTCATTGGCGAGGAAATGAATTTGCCCGCGCAACGCGTCGATATGCGGGAACGCTTCAGCGCCTACGGCTTCGATTCGGTGATGGTGGCCAGGGTGAATACCCGGCTGGAGCAGGATCTGGGGCCACTCTCGAAGACACTCCTGTTCGAGTACGAGACGGTCGAGGAGCTTGCGCGCCACCTGGTTGCGCACCTGCATCCTGCGCTGGCGCGCTTGCTTGCGGGCCCGAGCGCTGAAGCGACAATGGCGCCGGCTGCCATGCAAGCTGCCGTGCAGCCGCTGCCGCCGCCAGTGCAGGCGCAGGCCGCAGCGGCACACGAGCCAGGCGAAGCAATTGCCATCATCGGCATGCACGGCGAGTATCCTGGCGCAAAGGATCTCGATGCGTATTGGGAACATCTAAAACATGGAAACGATCTGATCGAACTTGTTCCTGCCAGCCGATGGGATCATGCAGCCCTCTACAGCGCCGATCCGGCCGAGGCCGCGCATGGCAGGATTTATTGCAAGTGGGGCGGCTTCCTCGACGACGTCGACCAGTTCGACCCGGCATTCTTCAACATCCCCACCGATGAGGCGCGCCTCGTCGATCCGCAGGAACGGCTGTTCCTGCGGTCGGTATGGTCGGCCATCGAGGATGCGGGGTACACCAGGGAGGCCTTGCGCCAGCGCCACCCGCGTGGCAAGGGGGCGGCGGTCGGCGTGTATGTCGGAGTGACAACCAATACCTATAACCTGCTCAAGACCGCAGGCACGGGCGACGATGCTGGCGTATCTGCCAGCGCCTTGCCATGGTCGATCGCCAACCGCGTTTCCTATTTCTTCGACTTCGAAGGCCCGAGTATGCCGGTCGACACGGCGTGCTCGTCCTCGCTAGTGGCCATTCACCTGGCGTGCGAAAGCCTGCGCAGCGGCGGCTGTGAAGTTGCCGTCGCCGGCGGTGTGAACCTGTACCTGCATCCGGCCAAATACCAGTCCCTGTGCAGCCGGCGCATGGTGTCGTCCGATGGACGCTGCCGCAGCTACGGTGCGGGCGGCGATGGCTTTGTGCCTGGCGAAGGCGTGGGAACGCTCATCCTCAAGCCGCTACGCCTGGCAATCGCTGACCAGGACCGTATCCACGGGGTCATCCGGGCCAGCGCGACGGCTCACAGCGGACGCTCAAACGGCTATTCAGCCCCGAACCCGAATGCCCAGGCGAGCCTGATCGAACACGCGCTGAAGCAGGCAGACATCCATCCCGAGTCGATCAGCTATATTGAAGGCCATGGTACCGGCACGCCACTAGGCGATAGCATCGAGATCGCGGCATTGACCAAGGCGTTTCGCCAGCAGTCGGCTGGCACGCACTTTTGCCCGATAGGATCGGTCAAGGCGAATATCGGCCATGCCGAGTCGGCCGCTGGTATCGCCGGGATCACCAAGGTGCTGCTGCAGATGAAGCACCGCCAGCTGGTGCCCACGATTCATGCAGCACAGGCCAATCCAAATATCGAATTCGAGACAACGCCGTTCTACCTGCAGCGTCACCTGGCGCAGTGGCCGTCGCGCGATGGGCAGCCACGCCGCTCGCTCGTCAATTCCTTTGGCGCCGGAGGCGTCAATGCATGCGTGATACTGGAAGAGCATATTGCACCAGTGGCCGCCGCCCGGCGCGGCGCGCAAGAGGCCGTGCTGGTACTGTCGGCCCGCAGCGAGCAGGCATTGAGCCAATATGCCGAAGTTTTGCTGTCATACCTGCGCCGCCACCCGGCGCTCGATCTGGGAAGCGTTTGCTTTACGCTGCAGCACGGCCGCGAAGCCATGGAGCAGAGGCTGGCCGTAGTTGCCACTGGCCGCGACGAACTGATTGCGCGGCTCGCCGCATGGCGCAGCGAAGGAAGTGCCGGCGTCTACCGCGGGGTGGTGGAGACGCACCAGGCAAAGGCGGACGTCGGCTCGCAGTATCCGTCCGCCCTGGACGCCGCGCATGGCGCGGCGCAGGCATGGGTCGGCGGCGGCGAGGTGGACTGGAGCGCACTATACGGCGCCAGCTTGCCTGCACGAATCAGCCTGCCAGCCTATCCATTCGAAAACCAGCGCTACTGGGTCAGCGACCTGGCGCCAGTGCACACGGCCGCCGCCGCTGCACCAGTGAACAGGGTCGCGGCAACCGGCATGCATCGGCTTCACCCCCTTGTATCGCACAATGCCTCGACCCTGAACCACGTCAGCTTCAGCTCGCACCTGCCCGATACAGCGTTCTATGCCGTCGATCACCAGGTCAACGGCGAGTATATTCTCCCCGGCTCCGCTTGCCTTGAAATTGCGCTTGCCTGTGGCGCACTGGCCGCCGAGCAACACGTGGCGGCCTTGCGCGATATCGTGTGGATTCGGCCGCTGAGTTTCCGTGAGGGGCCGCAGACGCTGCGCACAGTGCTCAAGCGCGTGGACGACAGCGTCGAGTATGCAATCACCTCGCTGGGCGAAGACCATGAGCGTATCGTGCATGCCGAAGGCCAGCTGCTGCTCGCTAGCCGCGCCGCGCATGCTGCAATGCAGGACGAGCCGGTACCACTCCGGGCGCTGTTGGCGCAAAGTGTACAGCGCTACGACGGTGTCCAGTTCTACGAACAGATGCGATGCCATGGCCTCGCGTACGGTCCCGCTTTCCAGCTCATCGAGGAAGTGCACTCCGGACAAGATTTTACTGTGTCGCGGCTAGTATTGCCAGATAGCCTCAAGAGCGAGTTCAGCGAATACACACTGCACCCGGCCCTGATCGATGCCGCATTCCAGAGCGTGGCGACCCTGCTCAACGCCGCTGGCGGACCGTTTCTGCCATTTGCGCTGGGGGAGGTCGACATCGTACGGCCGCTAACGCAGCTCTGCTACGCACTAGCCGAGTTTGCCGAAACTGGGCAGCCAGGCCGGACCGACGCCCGCAAGCTGCACGTTCGCCTACTCAACGAACGCGGCGAGCTCCTGGTCCGGCTTGGCAATCTATACGTAAGACAACTTTCCGACGCACCTTTTACTGCCATCATGAAGAGTCCGGACACGTTGATCGCTTGATCCTGGTCCCAGGCTTGTCTGGTCCACGAAATGCCAAAAGGTATGATTCAAATGCAGAAGCAATTAAAGCAGATTTACGCAGACCTCCTCGCAGAGAAAATCTCGAAGCAACAAGCGCTCGACATGGTGCGCGCGCTGAAAATGCGCGTGCCGGCCGTACAAGGAGGCGCCTCGCTGATCGTCCCGGAATGGCAAAACTGCCCTCCGGCCGGGCGTGACGGGCCGCACTACGCCGAACATACGGTGGTGCTTTGCGGGACCACGCAAGCCAACACCGGGGAGCTGGCGACGCTGATCCCCGCCAGCCATTGCCTGCTGTGGCCGGAACTTCCCGGGCGCGACGTGGCCCAGGCCTACCGTGAGCGGGCCCAGGCTTGCTACTTGCTGGTACAGGACATGCTGCGCAGCAGGCCGCACGGCAGCCTGCTGCTGCAAATCGTGGTGGCAGACGAGGCGGAAGCAGCCTTGCTGGCAGGCCTGTCTGGCCTGTTCAAGACGGCGGCGCAGGAAAATCCGCGGTTTGCCGGGCAACTCATCCTGGTCGAGGGACAGACCGGCACCACCGCGCTGGCCCGGCTGCTGGCAGCCGATGCCACTGAACCGCAAGAAACCTTGATTCGGCACCGGCATGGCATGCGCCAGGCGCAGCGCTGGCAAATGCTGCCGCCAGCGGAGCACGCTCCGAGCGTGGCGTTCAAGGACGGCGGCGTATACCTGATCACGGGCGGCCTGGGCGGCCTGGGCATGCTGTTTGCCGCCGAGATCCTGCAACAGGGGGCGGCAAGCGTGATCCTGACGGGCCGTTTCGTACTGCCGCCAGAAAAGCAGGCAATGCTGCAGCAAATGGGCGGCCCGGCCGGCCGTCTGGTATATCGCCAGGTGGACCTGGAAAATCTGGCGTCTCTGCGCCAGCTGGTGGACGCGGTGCTGGTGGAACACGGCCAGCTCAACGGTATCTTGCACGCGGCGGGTATGATTGCCGACAATTTCATCGTCAAAAAGCCGCTGGCCGAGTTTGATGCCGTGCTGATGCCCAAGGTGACCGGCACACTGAATCTGGCGCTGGCCTGCGAACACCTTGAACTGGATTTCCTGGTGTTGTTCTCATCGATCGCCAGCGCCATGGGCAACCTGAGCCAGGCCGACTATGCCACGGCGAACGGTTTCATGGATCAATTCGCTCTGTACCGGAATGCGCGCATGGCCGCACAGGGCCGGCGCGGCCGCACGCTGTCGATCAACTGGTCGTTGTGGGAGCAGGGCGGAATGACGATCGGTGCCGAGATCCTGGCCGACATCGGTAAGCGCACCGGCATACGGCCACTGAAAACGCCGCTGGCCATGCAGGCCTTTCATCGCAGCCTCGCCTTGCAGGAGGGGCAATGCCTGATTGCCGATGGTGAATCAGCGCGGCTGCAGCAATGGCTGTCCGGGCCTGAGAGGGCCAGGGCCGCCATGCCAGCATCCGCAGGGCCGGCGCCCGCAGCGGCTCACGTGAGGGCCGATACTGCGCTGATGGAGAAGGCCGAGCGCTATCTGCGAAAGTCCCTGTCCACCGTGCTGAAGCTGGCGCCGCACAAGATCGACGTCGGCGCCCAGCTCGATCAGTACGGTATCGACTCGATTCTGGCCATGCGCCTGACCGCGGAACTGGAAAAGACGTTCGGCCCGCTATCCAAGACCCTGTTTTTCGAACACCAGACCATTCGCGCACTGGCCGGCTTCATGGTGCAGGCCCATGGGGAGAAACTGAGCGCGCTGATAGCAGAAGGCGGTCAGGTGCAAGCCGCGTCGCCAGCGGCCGCGCCGCCAGGGCGGCTGCCACTGGGACATCGCATAAGGCCGGCGATAGCACCCGCCCGCAGCGACGAGGCGACGGCTCCCGCCGTCGCCCCCGTGGCAGCGGCGTCTCCCGTGCGCAACCAGGAGGAGCCGATTGCGATCATCGGTTTGAGTGGCCGCTATCCGGAGTCCGTCGATGTCGGTGCGTTCTGGGAGAATTTGCGGGCAGGACACGATTGCGTCACCGAGGTGCCTGCCAGTCGGTGGGATTGGCGCCAATATTACAGCGAAGACCGCAGCGCCGCCGGCCGCCATTACAGCCGCTGGGGAGGATTCATCAGCGGTGTCGACGAGTTCGATGCGTTGTTTTTCAACATTGCGCCACGCGAAGCGAAGTTCATCGATCCGCAGGAGCGCCTTTTCCTGCAGCAGGCCTGGCAGGCACTGGAAGATGCTGGACATACGCGCGCTACGCTGGAAGCAGGCGGGGAGGCCGGCGTTTACGTGGGCGTGATGTACAGCGAATACCAGATGTTCGGGGTCGAGGCGAGCATGCGGGGCAAGCGCATGGCGTTTAATGGCAGCATTGCCTCCATCGCCAACCGGGTGTCCTATTGCCTCAACCTGCATGGTCCAAGCATGACGGTCGACACCATGTGCTCTTCGTCGCTGACGGCCATTCATCTCGCGTGCCAGGACCTCAGGGGCGGGCGTACCAGTGTGGCCATCGCAGGCGGGGTCAATGTCAGCGTGCACGCCAACAAGTATCTGATGCTTAGCGCGGGACAGTTCATTTCCAGCGATGGCCAGTGCCAGAGCTTCGGCGAGGGCGGCAACGGCTATATTCCCGGCGAGGGCGTAGGCGCCGTGGTCTTGCAGCGCCTCTCCGAGGCGATCAAGGATGGTGCGCACATCTATGGTGTGATCCGCGGCAGCGCTCTTAGTCATGGTGGCCGCACCAATGGCTACTCGGTACCTAATCCGCGCGGCCAGGCCAACGCGATACAGCGTGCGCTCGGTGACGCCGGAGTCAGCCCGCGCGAGGTGAGCTACATCGAGGCCCACGGCACTGGGACCAGGCTGGGTGACCCGATCGAAATCGCCGCGCTCAACGCCGTGTTTGCCGTGCAGGACGGCCAGCCCGGGGCAATCGCGATCGGCTCGGTCAAATCAAATGTCGGCCACTGCGAGTCGGCCGCGGGCATCGCGGCCCTGACCAAGGTGCTGCTGCAAATGAAGCATCGGCAGATCGTACCCTCGCTGCATTCGGCGCGCCTGAATCAGAACATCGACTTTGGCAGCAGCGCATTTACCGTCAACCAGTCCCTGAAGCACTGGGAGCGGCCGCTGATAGACGGCAAGGCCATCGCGCGCATCGCCGGCATTTCCTCATTTGGCGCCGGCGGGTCGAACGCCCACCTGATTGTGGAAGAGTATGCCGAAGCCATTCCTGCGCCAGCCCGTGTTTCAGCCCCTGACGCCATCGTGCTCTCCGCGCGCACGGCTGCACAGCTCGAACAAAAAGCACGCGACTTGCTGGCATTTATCAGCCATGCCATGAGCGGCAAAGTCGCGCCTGACCTGGCTAGCCTTGCATACACGCTGCAGGTGGGACGCGAGGCGATGGATGAAAGGCTGGGCCTGATCGTCGGCTCTGCCAGCGAGTTGCTGAGCAAGCTGCAAGCCTGGCTGGAAGGCCAGGAAGATATCGACGGCGTGTATCGTGGCCAACCCAAACGCAGCCGGGAAGCACTGGCGATGTTTGCCTCCGACGGTGACCTGCAGCATCTGTTGCACCAATGGCTATCCGAAAACAAGCTGCCACAGCTCGTGGAGCTGTGGGTCAAGGGCGTGGACCTGGATTGGCCTGCCATGCATGGCGACACAACTCCGCAACGCATGAGCCTGCCGACATACCCCTTCGCCCGGGACCGCCATTGGATCGAGGTGGAGGCCGGTCCGCTCCTCATGGAGACGCCAGCGCGTCAGACGTTCGACCTGCTGTTGCACCGCAATACCTCGACGCTGTCGCAACACAGCTATTGCGCGGAATTCAGCGGCACCGAGTTCTTCTTCTCCGCGCGGGACGCCAACGGAGCGGGCCGGCTATCCGACGCTGCCTGCCTGCAGATGGCGCGCGCCGCCATCTGCCAGGCCAAGCCAGAAATGCAGGGCGACATGATGCTTGAACTGCATGATGTCGCGTGGGCCCCGCAAGCATTTACCGCCGGCTCAGGGCAGATCAATATCGCCCTGAGCCCGGATCAGGAACATGTCGATTTCGAAATTTTCAGTGGCGAAGGCCCGCAGGAAGTAGTACACAGCCAAGGCAAGGCCTTGCTAGTAGCGCACATACCGCCCCAGCGCGTCAGCCTGGGGCCATTACGGGGCGCCTTGGATGGTGCACTGGCCGGCGCAACCGCAAGCAATGCCGACCTTGCCTCAGTTCATGTTGCCGAGAACCAGTTGCTGGCGGAGCTATCGATTGCCATGCCTCCTACGCCAGTGCATGGGGACGCCGCGCTTACCCTCAGGGTGCTGCAAGCGGCGCTCCAGGCTGCTACCAGCCTGAATATGCATGGCAAACCGCATGTCGTCACGGAACTCGCAGGGCTGGACATGGTGCGTTTCGTCAGTGGCTGCAGCGCGCATTCCTTCGCCTGGATCCGGCACGCCGGTACAAGCCCGTCCGACAGCAGCATGGCCGAACTGGACATGGACATCATCGATCTGCAAGGCGAGGTGCAAATTTCCCTGCGCGGGATACGCTATCGCGTCGTGATACGCGATGACGCCAGTGCTGCAGGCCCGCGGCATGCGGCGCACACCGCCATGATACCGGCGCCAGCAGTGCCTGCCCCAGCTTCGGCAATGGCAGGCAAGGCCGCGCCGGCCTTGCCGCTGCCGCGCCAGGTAAGTTTTGCTGTTGCTGGACAGCACTTGCCCCTGGGCGCGACGGCTGCACGCGCCAAGCCGTCGGCAATTGCCCTGGCGGCACCGCAATACGCCCGTTTGCCGCTGTTTGACGCCAAAGACATTGCCTCCGCATCCCCGGGGCAGCGCCCGGCCATTCTTTTGCGCAAGCCAGGCACCGGCAATGCTTCGGGCTTGCCGGAAGTGAACCTGGCCGACATGGGCAACGGCATATTCGCCATCGACAGCGCCGCCGCGCAGCGCAAGGGCATCTCGGCCAACAACCTGGCAATGCAACTGCTCGCTGCGCTGGCCGCCATGCGCAGCGAATCGTCAGCCAAGGCTTTACTGCTTTACGGCAGTGCAAGCTGCTTCTTGTTCCAGGCAGCGAATCCGCCCGATGCCGATCTGTCACACCAGCTTTACGCGGCATTGGCGAATGCCCCTTATCCCGTTGCCGCCGTGATGCAAGGGGAGGCAGTGGCCGCCAGCTTCATTGCCGGCAGCATGTGCGATTTCATGATTCTCAGCGAGGAAAGCAGCTATGGATTCCGGCAAGCGCCGAGCGGCGTCGACGTGGATCCGCGCGAGATCGCGCTGCTCTACGAACGATTCGGCAGCGTAACGGCGGAAGCCTTGATTGTGCAAGGAGTACCGGAGAGCGGTCTCGCACTGCAGGCAAAAGGCTGGACGTGTGCCATCTTGCCGGCGGCGCAGATCGATGCGCATGCCCACAAGCTCGCCACCGTGCTCGCCACGCATTCGCAGGATGCGCTACGCCTTCTCAAGCTGCACCTGGCAAGGCGCGTCGCCCATCTCCTGACGCAATGGACCCCGCCTCCCCCTGCGGCGAGACTCCTGCTTGCGCCGCAAGATGGTACTGGAGAGGCGGCGCTGGCTGTACTGTCGCACGATGATGCGATAACGATCGTCGACCTTGCCGCGTCGCTGGACCGCGGCACGGCCGCCCTTGCATGCCTGTTCGACAGGGTGGGCAGGGAGGCGCGCGCGGCACTCGTGCTGGTATGCGGGCCCCAGGTGTTTGCCGAGATGCATGCCGCGCAGAGCTTGTTATTGCTGACTGCGCTGGAACAACTGGTCGCCGCAGCCGAGTTCCCGGTCATCGTCGCGCTTGAATCTGGCGCGCAGGACCTGGCCTGGCTGGCAGGACTGCTGGGCGACCGCTGCGTGTATGACGAAGACGCCTGCTACAGCGTGTCCATGGATCGGATGAGTCCGGAACTGGCGAGCCGGATGGCGGTACTGCTTGCGCAGCGCTGCGGCGATGCTGTTGGCACGGAAATCATGCTGACTGGCGCAGGCTATTCCGGAGCCGAGCTGTGCCGACGTATCGGCAGCGTGGCAGCTGTCGCCGGCAGCGCCGTGCGGGCCACTGCGCGCACGCTGGCAGCATCCTTGCGTGAACTGGCGCCCGGGGCAATGCCCGCCTGGCGGGCGGTAGCTGCACAGGCACAGCGTATTGCCGTGCGTGCCTTGCCTGCGGCGGATGCAGACCCGGGATTCGCGGCCGCCCACCCCGGCCCGCTGGCGCTCGGGTCCAGCGTGGCGACGGCGACAGTCCATGCGGACGGCATCCTGGTCGTGAAAATGGAGGACCGCAACGCCAGGAACATGTTTTCGGCTCAATTGGTGGATGGCTTGAACCAGATATTCGCGCATATCGACGCGACGCCATCCTATAAGGTCGTGGTGATGACCGGCTTTGACGCCTACTTCGCCAGCGGCGGCACCAAGGAAAACCTGCTGGCAATTCAGGCCGGCTCGGTACGCTTCACTGATTCGCGGATGTTCGAACTGGCCTTGCGCTGCCGCATTCCTGTCATCGCAGCCATGCAGGGCCATGCGATCGGCGCGGGCTGGTCGCTCGGCATGTTCGCCGACGTCACCTTATTTAGCGAACGCAGCGAATACGTCAGCCCTTACATGAATTACGGCTTCACGCCTGGCGCGGGCGCGACCTTGGTATTTCCGACAAGAATCGGCTATGACCTTGGGCGGGAAACGCTGCTGGGCGGTCAAGCGTACACGGGGCGCGAGCTGCGCGATCGCGGACTGAAGCAGGCTGTGCTGAAGCAGGAACAGATCCTGCCTGCCGCACTGGCCCTGGCGCAGAACATGACGCGACTGCCGCGCAAGCTGTTGATCGGTCTGAAGGACCAGCTCGCGGAGCCGTTGCGCATGGCGCTTGATGATGCCTGCCGCCGCGAAGTGGACATGCACGCCCAAACCTTCGTCGGCCGCAGCGATACACGGGCACGCATCGAGCAGCGCTTCGGGAAAACCGCAGGCGCAGGCGCGGCGCAAGCCTTGCCAGCGGCCCCCGCGCGAGCCAACGCTGCCGCGCCGGACCCGGCTCCCGACATGCTGGCCGGTATCAAGGCGCTGCTGGCGGCGGAATTGCAGATGCCGGGTGATGACATCGACGACGGCGTGCAGTTTGTCGACCTGGGCCTCGATTCTGTCAGCGGCGTTACTTGGATACGCAAGATCAACGAGCAATATGGAACCGAAATCGAAGCGACCAAGATCTACAGCCATCCCACCCTGAAGCAGCTTGGCGCATACGTGCACCAGCAGATCCGGGAATGCCGTGCCGTTGGCGGCCCCGACGTTACCGCGCCCCCGGCCGCTGGCGGTCTTGCGCCAGAAGGAAGCGTGGCAGACATGGTGCTGGCAACGGCACGCGCAACAGCAGGTAAGGCTGTGCCGGCAACGGTTCCTGCTGCGGCAGACCACGACACTGCCATGGCCACACTTGCAGACCTGAAGAATTTGCTTGCCCACGAGCTGGAGACGGATGCTGGCGAGATCGATGACAGCGTCCAGTTTGTCGACCTGGGTCTCGATTCGGTCAGCGGGGTGACATGGGTCCGCAAGATCAATGAAAAGTACCGGATTGATATCGATGCAACCAAGATCTACAGCTATCCCACCTTGCAGCAACTGAGCGCCTACGTCAGGCAGCAGATGGGCGCGCATGCGGTCGAGCCGGCAACTGCAGTCAAAGTGGCGGCAAGCACGGTTCCCATGCCTGAATCCACTGCCGCGCAAGGACAGTACCGCACGGCAGCCATACCGGCACTCGCATCGCGCCGCCGCGGCAACGTGCCGCGCGCCACGGCAACGGCGCCCGTCGCACCGCAGTCAGGTCCAATTGCCGTCGTCGGCATGGCCGGGCAATTTCCTCAGGCGCGCGACGTGGACGAATTCTGGCGTAATATCGCCGCCGGCAAGGATTGCATCATCGAAGTGCCCGCGGAGCGCTGGGATAGCGGCCTCTATTATCAGCCAGGCGAAGCAGCCAGTGGTAAAACCAACAGCCGCTGGATGGGCGCACTGGAGGACTACGATTGCTTCGACCCGCTGTTCTTCAATATCTCGCCAAGCGAGGCGGAATGCATGGACCCGCAGCAGCGCCTGTTTCTGCAGACCTGCTGGCAGGCCATCGAGCACGCTGGCTACGATGCGCAGGTGCTGTCCGGTACCAATTGCGGCGTATTCGCCGGGTGCGCGGGAAGCGACTACCATCAGGGCGCGGCGGAACAGAGATTGAGCGCCCAAAGTTTTACCGGCGGCGCCAGCTCGATCCTGTCAGCGCGCATCAGCTATTTCCTCAACCTTCAGGGGCCATGCCTGGCGATCGATACGGCCTGTTCCTCGTCCCTGGTGGCAATCGCCAACGCCTGCGACAGCCTGAACTCGGGCGTGAGCGACATGGCACTCGCCGGCGGCGTATACGTCATGGCCGGCCCGGACATGCACATCAGGACTGCCCAGACGGGCATGCTATCCAGCGAAGGCCGCTGTTTCTCCTTCGATCAGCGGGCCAACGGCTTCGTGCCAGGAGAAGCGGTAGCGACGGTCTTGCTCAAGCGGCTGGCTGACGCGCAGCGCGATGGCGACACGATTTACGGGGTGATCCGCGGCTGGGGTGTAAATCAGGACGGGAGGACCAACGGCATCACGGCGCCGAATCCCGAAGCGCAGGCGCGCCTGCAGCGCGATGTCTACGAACGCTACCAGATTGATCCAGGCGATATCGGACTGATCGAAGCACACGGCACCGGCACCAAACTGGGTGATCCACTTGAAGTGCAGGCGCTCAAGGAGGCATTCAGCCATTACACCCGCAAGGCGGACTACTGCGCGCTCGGTTCAGTCAAGAGCAATATCGGCCATTGCCTGACGGCGGCCGGGGCAACTGGCTTCATCAAACTGCTCCAGGCGCTGCGCCATCGGCAGTTACCGCCGACCATCCAGTTCGAGCAGCTCAACGAGCACATTAAGCTCGATGGCAGTCCGTTCTATGTGAACGACCGTCTGCGTACCTGGGAAACCCCGGAAGGCAAGTCGCGCATGGCTGCGATCAGCTCATTCGGTTTTAGCGGCACCAACGCGCATATCGTGGTGGAGGAATACGCGATACAGGACGAGCCGCCATGCACCTTGCCGCCGCAGCGCAATGGTAGCGACGCGATCGTGCCGCTGTCGGCCAGGACTGCTGGGCAGTTGCGCCAGCGCGCCTCCGACCTGCTTGCCGTGCTTGCAAGCGGTGCACCGAACCTGGCGCAGCTGGCATACACCCTGCAGGCGGGACGCGAAGCCATGGAAGTGCGGCATGCCTTCCTGGTGGATTCTGTTGAAGAACTGCGACGCCAACTGCAGGCCTACCTTGCCGGCCGCAAGCGCGCCGACCCGGGCCTGCCGCATCAGGAGGACTTGGCACGCCGCATGGCGCAGTGGATCGGGGGCGGGCAAGTCGACTGGAACGAGCTTTACCGTGGTGTTCGGCGGCCGCAGCGTATCGGGCTGCCAGCATATCCCTTCGCCAAGGAACGCTACTGGATTGACGCCGCGCCGGTGCAGCACGCGACTCCGCCTGTACCAAAGGCGCAGCCGGCATCAGCAGCGACAGCGGGGGACCGCCATGCGACTCTGCTAGTTCCTGGCTGGAAGACCTGCACGCAGACCAGGCGCGATGGCCAGTTGTACGCAGAGCACGTGGTTATTCTGTGCGGGACGACCGAGGTTAGTACCGGGGAGCTGGCAACCTTGATTCCTGCCAGCCACTGCCTGCTATGGCCCGCGCTGCCGCATCTCGATGCCGCTCAGGCCTACCGTGAACGGGCCCTGGCGTGCTTCCAGGTGGTGCAGGGCATGCTGCGCAGCCGCACGCAGGGCAAGTTGCTGCTGCAAGTCGTTGTGGCCGACGAGCCCGACCTCGCCCTCCTGTCCGGCCTGTCCGGCCTGCTCAAGACTGCGGCGCAGGAAAACCCGCAATTTGCCGGCCAGGTCATCCTGGTCGAAGCGCAGACACGCACCCCGGTGCTGGCCCGCTTGCTGGGGGCCGACGCGGGCACGCCGCAGGAAACGCTGGTCCGCCATCGCCAAGGCGTGCGGCAGGTGCAGCGCTGGGAGGTCGCCTCAGTTGAGCGGCAGCCTGCGCCCATGGCGCTCAAGGATGGGGGCGTGTATCTGATCACGGGGGGGCTGGGCGCCATAGGCATGCTGTTTGCGGCCGACATGTTGCAACAGACCAGCCAGGCAAAAATCATCCTGACGGGCCGTTCGGTACTCACACCGCAAAAGCAGGCGCTGCTGCAGCAATTCAATGGTGCGCATGGCCGGCTGGTGTACCGCCAGGCCGACCTGGAGTGCCTGGCGTCGGTCGAGGCGTTGATGCACGCCGTGATCCAGGAGCATGGCCAACTCAACGGTATTCTGCATTGTGCCGGCATGGTTTGCGATAACTACATCCTGAACAAGCCAATGGCCGAATTCGAAGCCGTGTTGGCGCCCAAAGTCACCGGCACGCTGAACCTGGCGGTGGCCAGCGAACATCTGGAGCTCGATTTCCTGGCCTTGTTCTCGTCGATCGCCAGCGCGCTTGGCAACTCAGGCCAGGCAGACTATGCCGCGGGTAACGGTTTTATGGATCAGTTCGCGGCTTATCGCAACGCTCAGATGGCCGCGCAAGGACGACGCGGACGCACGCTGTCGATCAACTGGTCGCTATGGCAGCATGGCGGCATGCGCATCGGCGCTGATCTCATGGCCAGCATCGCCGAGCTGACCGGCATGCAGCCGTTGCACACGGCGGCTGCCCTGCGGGCCTTCCACGAGGCCATGGCCTTGACCGCTGCGCAATGCCTGGTGGTCGAAGGTGACATGGCGCGCTTGTCGGCCTTCCTGGGACAGGAAGCTGCGGTCACCCCGCAGACGCCAAACGCCGGCCAGGCGGCCGACGTCCGCCTGCTGACCGAGCGCACCTTGCATAATATGAAACAGATATTCGGCGCCGCGATTAAGCTGGCCCCCGGCCGCATCGATGAAAACAGAGAATTCTCCGCCTACGGCGTCGATTCCCTGATGGTCACCAAGCTCAATGCAGAGTTCGGCAAGATATTCGGTCGTATATCGAAAACGCTGGTTTTCGAATACAAAAACCTGGCTGCGCTCACGGCCTACTTCCTTGAACAGCACCGCGCGGCATGCGTGGCGTGGAGCGGCATGCAGGCAAACGCAAGTCCGCCTCAGTCCTTGGTGCCGGCCCCGGCGGCTCCAGCGCCCATGCCGCAGCCGGCACGCGCTGCTGGCGCCGGGCACGAACATCCGATTGCCATCGTCGGGATAAGCGGGATGTTCCCGCAAGCGGCGACCCTCGCCCAGTATTGGGAGAACCTGCGTAGCGGCAAAGACAGCGTGACGGAAATCCCCCCCGAGCGCTGGTCCCTGCAATCGTTCTACGAGGCCGACGTGATGCGTGCGGTGGAGCTGGGCAAGAGCTATTGCAAATGGGGTGGCTTTGTCGACCAATTCGACCAGTTTGATTCGCTGTTTTTTGGCATTTCTCCGCGCGATGCCATGAGCATGGACCCGCAGGAGCGCCTGTTCCTGCAGGCCGCCTACCATGCGCTGGAGGATGCGGGCTATACCCGCGCCGACCTGAGGGATAAATTCCAGCGGCAGGTTGGCGTGTTTGCCGGCATCACCAAGCAGGGTTTCAACCTGCATGGCACGGAAGCATCGCGCAGGGACCGCAAGTTCTATCCGCAGACCTCGTTCGGTTCGGTGGCCAACCGCCTGTCCTATTTCCTGGATATTACCGGCCCGAGCATGCCGATCGATACCATGTGCTCGTCATCGCTGACGGCCGTGCATGAGGCGTGCGAGCAAATCAGACGAGGTGAGTGCAGCCTTGCCATCGCCGGTGCGGTCAACCTGTACACCCATCCGTCCAATTATATTGACATGGCGGCACAGTATGCACTCTCGCGCGACGGGCGCTGCCGCAGCTTCGGCAGCGGGGCCAACGGATTCGTGCCGGGCGAGGGTGTCGGCGTGTTGCTGTTACGCCCGCTTGCCGACGCCCTTGCTGACGGCGACGTGATTCATGGCCTGATCCTTGGCACGCATGTCAACCATGGCGGCAAGACCAATGGCTACACGGTGCCCAATCCGCGCGCGCAAGCAGACCTGATCGCACGTGCAATCGAGAAAGCGGGCATCAATGCGCGCGACATTAGCTACATGGAGGCGCACGGGACCGGAACGGAACTGGGCGACCCGATCGAAATCGAGGGACTGCGGCAGGCTTTTGCGCGCCACACCAGCGACACCGGCTACTGCCGGATCGGTTCGGCGAAGTCGAATATAGGACACCTGGAGGCGGCGGCCGGCATGGCCGGCATCGCCAAGATCCTGCTGCAGATGCAGCACGCTCAGATCGTGCCGAGCCTGCACGCCGGGGACCTTAATCCGGCCATCGATTTCGCCGCGACGCCTTTCGTGGTGAATACTTCCCTGACGCCTTGGGAACCGGTGGGGCCGGACGGCCGCGCACTGCCGCGTATCGCAGGTATCTCCGCGTTTGGCGCTGGCGGCGCCAATGCGCACGTCATCCTCCAGCAGTTCGTGCCAGCGGACTATCCGCACTTCTGCCGTCACGCGGACGCAGGCCGGCAAGCGATCGTCCCCCTGTCGGCCAGGAACCCGGAGCAGCTACTCGAGTTAGCAGCAAGCATGCTCGCCTTCGTCGAAGGACTAAATGGAACTGGCGACCTGGGAGCACTGGCGTACACCCTGCAAACCGGCAGGGAAAGCATGGATCAGCGCGTCTGTTTCGTGGTCGACTCCCTGGCGGGCCTGGCGCTCAGGCTGCGCGCATTCGTCACGGGTGGCGCGCACATCGATGGCGTGTTCGCAGGGCAAGTCCAACGGTTCGACAGCGATGTTGCCGAAGTCGTGCACGACGAGGGCATGCAGGCCGCGGCTGCCACATGGCTGGCTGACAGGAACCTGGGACGCCTGGCGCAATGGTGGGCGAGGGGACTGGCTGTGGACTGGACGCGACTGTACGAACAAGGGGCGCCGGTACGTATCAGTCTGCCAGGATATCCGTTCGCCCAGGATCGCTACTGGCCTGGTGTGCAACCGGCACCGGCTGGCGCAGCCGTGCCTCAGTGCACCCAGCAACTGAGCAAGGCAATCGACGACATCGTCAGCATGGTCGACAGCGACGCGCTTGAAACGGACGAGGCGCTGCGCAAACTCCATGACCTGCTCGGACACTGACGTGGCAAGTGGAGAGCACGCGCCGTGCAGGCTCTCCATCCGGCTATTTTACATTTTTGCCACTGCCGAAAAATAATGCTTTACGGCCATTGATTTTTTGGCAAAAATTATTAATTATCATGCTAATATCCGACTCCAGAAAGCAGTTGGATGGATGAAATAACGAGAACGGAGATGCAATGGAACAGTTGTATGGTGCCGCGGCAAACGTGGTCAGCCGGCCCCAGGTGGTGGTCCTAAAAATGCAGTTTCAATTCATGACCAATTACAACTATCTGATCATTGATTCCGCCACCCGCCAGGCCGTCATTGTCGACCCTGCATGGGAAATGCTCAAGGTCGAGACCGCACTAGAAGAAGCGCAAGTGCAACTGGCCGGCATTCTCATTACCCACTCCCACCCCGATCATCTGAACCTTGCCGCGCCATTGGCAGCGGCCATGCGCTGCCCGATCTGGATGTCAAACAGCGAAATTGCCGTTTCCGGCTTCCGCAATGAATGGCTGGTCGGGATCGACACGGCCCCCTGGTATGTCGGCGGCATGCAGATCCAGCCGCTGCATACGCCAGGGCACACGCCGGGCTGCTTTTGCTACCTGATCGGGGACAACCTGTTTACTGGCGACGTCTTGTTTGCCGAAGGCTGTGGCATGTGCCCGGATATCGAAGCAGCACACAAGATGTACGCCAGCCTCGAGTATCTCAAAGCCTTGCTCGAACCGCACATGCGCGTCTATCCCGGCCACTCATACGGGAAAGTACCGGGCCAGCGCTTCGATCAAGTCATGCAGGACAATATTTACCTGCAGTTCAGCGATGTCGAATCGTTCACAAAGTTTCGCATGAGAAAAGTGCAAAGCCGGATCAGCATGTTCGGGCAATAACCGGTGTGCAACTGGTAACAGCCGTCAATCAACGGCGCCGATCAAGGCCTTGCCGCCGGTGCAGGTGGTCATGGGCAGCGGTCAACGC
Organism: Janthinobacterium sp. FT14W; assembly: GCF_009208755.1. Lineage (NCBI taxonomy): Bacteria > Pseudomonadati > Pseudomonadota > Betaproteobacteria > Burkholderiales > Oxalobacteraceae > Janthinobacterium > Janthinobacterium sp. FT14W. The sequence goes on from NZ_WFLL01000004.1 coordinate 186,166, forward strand.
TACTACAAAGGAAAACAGGGATATGAATATGGTTGGTTTTGAAGCGATCAACGTGTACGCCGGCGCAGCCTTTATCGACGTCGAAAAATTGTCCAGGTACCGTCAGCTCGATACGAGCCGCTTCGAGAATTTATTAATGAAGCAGAAGACCGTTTCATTGCCCTATGAAGACCCCGTCACCTTCGGGATGAATGCCGCCGCCCCCATCGTCGACGCACTGTCTCCTGAGGAAAAAGACCGCATTGAAATGGTCATTACCTGTACCGAATCGTCGTTCGATTTTGGCAAATCGATGAGTTCCTACTTCCACAGCCTGCTCGGCCTGAACAATAACTGCCGCCTGATCGAATTGAAGAGCGCCTGCTACTCGGGCGCTGCCGGAGTCCAGATGGCCCTCAACTTCATCCTCTCGGGCGCGTCGCCGGGGGCAAAGGTGCTGGTCATCGCAACCGACATTTCGCGCTTCATGGTGGCGCCGGGCGGCAGTGCCCTGACCGAGGACTGGTCGTTCCACGAACCGAGCGGCGGCGCGGGCGCCGTGGCCATGCTGGTCAGTGATACGCCGCATGTATTCCAGTTCGACGTGGGCGCCAATGGCTACTATGGCTACGAAGTGATGGATACTTGCCGGCCTGGCCCTGATGTCGAAGCTGGCAATGCGGACGTATCGCTGTTATCGTATCTGGACTGCTTCGAGAAATCGTTTCTCGAATATCAGAAACGGGTGGAGGGCGCCGATTTTAAAGCCACCTTCACCTACCTGGCGATGCACACGCCGTTCGGCGGCATGGTCAAGGGAGCGCACCGGCATGTCATGCGCAAGGTTGCCAAGGCCAAGCCGCCTGAGATCGAATCCGATTTCGAGGCCAGGGTCATGCCTGGAATCACGTATTGCCAACGCGTGGGCAACATCATGGGGGCGACCGCCATGATGTCCTTGGTCAGCGTCATTGAACATGGCGACTTTACCGAACCGAAACGGGTCGGCTGCTTCTCGTACGGGTCGGGCTGCAGCTCCGAATTTTTCAGCGGTATCGCCGACAAGGAAGGCCAGAAGCGTATCCGCGCCATGCAGATCCGCGAGCACCTGGACCGGCGCTACGAACTGTCGATGGACGAATATGAATCGGTGCTCGAGGCCAGCAATACAATGAAATTTGGCACGCGCAATGTGATTTCCGTTCCCGGCTTTATCCCCGGCGCGCGCAGCACGCATGGCAAGAAGACGCTGTTCCTCAAGGAAATCAAGGAATTCCACCGGGAGTACGAATGGGTCTGACGGATTTGGCGCCTGCCCCCCAGCGCTACCAGACCATCCAGGTGCGCATGGACGCGGAGGTGTGTTACATCACCCTGGCACGGCCCGAAGCGGGCAACACGATCAGCCGCACCTTGATTGACGATATCGCGCACGCGCTCGATGCGCACGAGGCCCTGGCTAAAATTGTCGTCCTGGAAGGCGCGCCGGAGGTATTTTGCCTCGGTGCCGATTTCCAGGGCATGCACCGTGACTCGCAGGCGGGCGTCGCGCTGCGCGACCACGCGCCCGAGCCTATGTATGACGTGTGGCGGCGCCTGGCGTGCGGACCGTTCATTTCGGTGGCGCACGTGCGCGGCAAGGTCAATGCGGGCGGCGTGGGCTTTGTCGCGGCCTGTGATGTCGTGCTAAGCGAAGACAAGGCAGTATTCAGCCTGTCTGAAATGATGTTCGGACTCACACCTGCCTGCGTGATGCCATTCCTGGTGCGCCGCATCGGCATGGCCAAGGCAAACTACCTCACCCTGAGCACGCAGCCGGTCATGGCGAGGCAAGCAGAACAATGGGGCCTGGTCGATGCCTGCGAAGAAAACAGCGATGTCCTGCTGCGCAAACATCTGGTCCGGATGAAGCGCTTGAACAAGGCCGCCATCATCCGCCACAAAACTTATTCAGCCGAGCTCGATGACTCCTTAAGCCGGGTCAAGCCGATCGCGCTCAGGACCAACATCGCGGCATTCACCGATCCGGCCAATCTTGACAACATCGGCCGTTTTGTCGCCACGGGACGTTTCCCGTGGGAGACAAGCATCTAGTCAGCCAAGCCGCAGCGGCATGCATATAAAAATTACCGGGAGCCTTGATGGACAAGCAATCGATTTTTGAAGTGATCGTACAACATGCGCGCGAAGTGATTCCGGCGCTGGTGGGACGCGACATCGCGCCCCACGACTCTCTGAAACTCCTGGGCGCAAACTCGGTGGACCGCTCGGAGATCATCATGATGACGCTTGAAACCCTAGAGCTTGATATTCCACTGATGCAGATGGCGAAGGCTGACAATATTGGCGAGCTGTCCCGCATCATGCTTGAGAAAATGCCAAGTGCCTGATATCGTCATTTCCGGAGTCGGCGTCACGTCCGCAGTTGGGCAAGGGAAACAGGCGTTCACGCGAGCCTTGATGGCCGGCGAGCACCGTTTCGACGTACTGCGCAGGCCGGGGCGCCAATGGCCGCTCCCAGGTGTGATCGATGGCACCGAGGCTACCCAGGAGACCCGTTTTCTGGGGGCTGAAATTGCCGGTTTGGTCTTGCCCGAAGGGCTGGCAGGCGGCCACCTGCGAACGGCGTCACTGTCCAGCCAGGTGGCCGTAGCGACCCTGCACGAAGCGTGGCAGGATGCCCGGCTCGATGCGGCCGATCCGGCACGCATCGGCCTGTTTGTCGGTGGTTCCAATTTCCAGCAGCGCGAGCTGGTGCTGGCACAAGCGGCCGCGGCCAAGCGCTTCCGCTTCATGCGGCCGACGTATGGGATGTCCTTCATGGACAGTGACCTGTGCGGGATCTGTACTGAGCTGTTCGGTATCCGCGCCTTTGCCTCCACCGTGGGCGGCGCTTCGGCCAGCGGCCAGCTGGCCGTCATCGAGGCGATCGAGGCGGTACAGTCAGGCCGGGTCGACACCTGCATCGCCATCGGTGCCATGATGGACTTGTCGTGCTACGAGCTGCAGGCGTTTCGTTCGCTCGGGGCGATGGGTTCGGAGCGCTTTGCGCAAGCGCCGGCGCTGGCCTGCCGTCCCTTCGATCAGGCGCGCGACGGTTTTATCTTCGGCGAGTCCTGTGGCGCTGTGATCGTTGAGCGGCTCGAGGTCGCACAACGGCGCCATGCCGCACCGTACGCCCGTTTGGCCGGCTGGAGCGTACAGCTGGAAGGTAACCGCAATCCCAATCCCTCGCTGGAAGGCGAGCTCGGGGTGATACGTAAATCCCTGGCGCGGGCTGGCTGGACTGCGGCGCAGGTCGACTATGTCAATCCGCACGGCTCCGGCTCGGTAGTCGGCGACGAGACTGAAATGGAGGCGCTGCGGCTGGCCGGTATCCTTGGGGCTTTTGCCAATACGACCAAATCGATCACTGGCCATGGCTTGACGGCTGCTGGCACGGTGGAAATTATCGCCACGCTGCTGCAAATGAAGGAAGCGCTCCTGCATCCTTCGCGCAATCTGCAGGAACAGATAGCATCGCCGTGCGAGCTGGTACGCGAGCAGGCCGTAGCGCATCGCATCGCGCGGGCTATCAAGCTGAGCTTTGGTTTTGGCGGCATCAATACCGCACTGTGCATGGAAAGCATATGAGCTGTAGCAAGTTAGAGGGAAAAGGTGATCTTGCAGGCGCGTGGAGAGCGCAATATGCAGCTAGCCAATGACACCCCACGGACCCAGATCGTCATTTCCGGCGAGGCGCGGATATCGCCAGGGCCGCAACTTGCGTCGAGGGGAAATTGGCTTTCCATCCACTCCATACACGCGGCGCTTTCCACTCCTGCAGCATGCTGCCCGCACAGGCTGCGTTATCCGGCGGCCTGAGCCTGTTCACGCTGTCGCCACCGCCCCGACACCTCCGTTTTCCGCATCGGCAATGCATTGCCGCGGACTTCCGTTGCGCCCACTTGCGCAAGGGCTGGTTCGCATGGCACCCCCGCGAAGCGCAACGTTTATGCCATCGTTTTGCCGCATACGGCAAGCACAAAAGTGTCCTGTTAATAGGGAACAACATGCAATTGCGTGCTATATAATTTTTCCAAATAAACATTTAATAAAAATCAATATTGCGTTTAAATTGTGCTAATCTGCTATGCAATGCAAGTTGCCAAAATGAACTGCTGTTGTGAATTTACCAAAGCAAATTCAATCCGGAAAATTGCCATCAATTGCGTAGTGAAATCTTGAGGAGACTCTGCAATGTCCGTTCCCGCGCGGCGCGACTCGATCGTGCAAATCTTGCCGGTGGAGTACCAGCCACCACAGCATGATCTTTGGCAACGCAAGGGCAGGCATCGTTTCTCGATCGCACGTATTGCCGCTGCGATGAAGCGCTGATCCACCAACCAATCCTGAAGAATTGCGTTATGTCGACCGAGTGATCGGTGCTGGACATCGCTGCCGCATATCAGCGCGGCGGCCAGAACATGTCCAGACACGCTCAAGAACCGATGTGACAGCAAAGAACGAGATGTTCAATCCATAAACCAGTCGACATCTGTCCGGATTTTGTGATAGAGCGACGAGGAACAGAGAAATCGCATGGGCCAAATGAATCACGCTGAATACCTGCAAGAATGGGCAGAGTCCTACCTCACCACCCTGATTGCCGACACAGTCGACGAGGCACGCAGCAAGCCCGACCGCGACAGACCCTTCGCCGAGTCCGGTATCGATTCCTTTCGCGTACTTAAGATTATCAAGAGGCTCGAAGAAGTGTTCGGCCGCCTGCCCAAGACGCTGCTGTTCGAAAATATCAACATTGCCGAGCTGGCCGCTTACTTTGCCCAACATCACGCTGCGACGATTACGGCCAACATGAGCGCCGACATGCCCGCCAGGGCACCCGTCCAGGCGGCGATCGAGAATCTCCCAGGCGCGCGCGCCACGTCAGCCGCCGCACCGCTGCTGCTGCCAGAGCGCGATGCCTACGCCGATGCTGTCCTGGGACCGGCGCTCCAGAACATCTTCGACCAGTACAAAAACGAGGCCGCAGCATCGCGCGGTGCGCGCAGTATCGCACCCAATCTGTTCATCGGCAGCGCCCGGCGCGGCTTCTTCAATTATGCGCGCTGCAAGGATATCCTGCTGGCGTATGCCTACACAGGGCCGGAAGCGTATTTCCTTGAACTATTGATAGAATTACATCAACATTGCAATGCGCACCAGCTGGAGCTCAGCGTGTTCACCGACCGCGTGGTAGGCACGGCCGGAGCCACGCGCTTTTCGTCGACGCCGTTCGGCGCCCTGCAGCGCGTGGTCAATCTGGGCCAGTTTACGCTTGAGGGCGGCGCCATGCGCCGGCTACGCTACCAGGTGTCGAAATTCCAGAAAGCGGGCGTGGCCAGAACACAGGAATACAAGCTCGGCACCGATGTTCTGGTAGAGCGCGCCATTGCCAGCGTCATCGACAGCTGGTGTGTCGGCAAGCCCATGGTCAATCCGCTGGTGGCGACGGTCAAGCAAGAAATCCTCGCACGCACGCTGCATGCGCGCCACCGCCTGTTCTTGACCTACCTGAACGACACGCTGGAAAACGTCATTCTGATTTCGCCGCTTGGACATGAGTTCAAGGGCTATCTGATGGATCTGGAGTTCTACGGCGCACAGATGCCGCTAGGCGGCCTGGAATTCGCCATTGCCGCCATCATCGACCAGCTCGTCGGTGAAGGACACGACATGCTGAGCATGGGCGGCACGTACGGCTGCCGGCTCGAAACCTGTCCGGACGCCGATCCGGCCATCGACATGGTGCTCGATGACCTCCACAGCCAGGGCATCTTCAATGACGATGGCAATCTGCAGTTCAAGAACAAATTCCGGCCCGAGAACCAGTCGATTTACCTGTGCCGGCCGGCGGGCGCCGGCAGGGCAGACAACCTGGTCGACCTCATCATGATGATTGCCGACCCCGAAGCGATGCAGACTTCGGATACGGAAAACTACAGCCTGCGTGGCGCCGTGGAAGCGCCTGTCCTGCCAGCGCGTAGCATGACGCCGCCGGCGATGGCGGCGGGACCTGCTGCCGTATCGCCGCGCAATGTCAAGGATGTTGAAGTACGCACCGAGGCGTTGGCCAAATGCGGGTTCAATCCGCATAACCTGTCGCACGGGCAGGTGCAATTCGACCTAAAAACCGATTCATGGGCGCAACTGAAGAGTCCAGCAATCGATGCCCAGATGAGCCACCTGCGCGCGCAATTGCAGACGGCAGCGCCAGTGGAGGACACACTGCGCGCCATTTTTCCTTTCACGCATCTGCTCCTCACATCCTCGGGACGCGCCGCCGAAGAGATATTCTACAAAGCCATGCCCCGGAAAGGCGTAGTCCTGCAGAACGTCCTGTTCCCCACAGGCCTGTACCACCAGATCGACAATGGCTTCGATGCCGTTGAGCTGCCTTGCGCTGCCGCGCTGCAAGGCGAATCGACCTTACTTTTCAAGGGAGACCTGGACTGGGAGGCGGTACTGCAGCGGGTGGCCGCCGAGCCTGGCACGATTGCGTTCGTGTGCATCGAATTGAGCAACAATGCGGCGGGGGGGCTGCCGGTGGCGCTAGCGCCCATGCGCACCCTCAGGCGCGTGTTGCAGCAGCACGCCATTCCGCTTGTCATGGACGCCACGCGCGTGCTGGAAAATGCACATTTTCTGATCGAGCATGATCCCGAGTGTGCAGGCAAGAGCGTCATGGCAGTGGCGCGCGAACTTATCGGGTGCGCCGACATGGTGACCTGCAGTCTCGCCAAAGACTTCGGCGTGAATTGTGGCGGCCTGGTTGCCACCAACGATACGGAGCTGTTTCAGCGCCTGGATGCGCTCAACGGCCAGAGTGGCACCGCTCTCGATGCAATCGGGCGCAAGTTGGTTGCCTTGGCATTGCAGGACCACAAGCGCATCGAAAGCCAGGTTTTGCGGCGCATGGAGTCGGTTCGCCTGATGTGGTCGTCGTTCCATGAGCGCGGCATCCCGCTGGCACAGCCTGCCGGAGCCCACTGCATACTATTCGACGTGAAGCGCATTGCGCAATTCCAGAGTCTGAGCAATCCGGTTGCATCGTTTGTTGCCTGGTTTTACCTCAATACGGGCATCAGGATAGGCGCGCATAGTGTCGGCATGCAGCAAAACAGCCACCTGAACGGCCTGGTACGCATGGCTGTACCGCTGGGATTGAAGGCGTCGCAGGTGGTGCAGATTATTGACCTCGTGGTTGACCTGTTCAGCGCTATCGGCGAAGTGCCGGACTTGGTGCTGGAGGCAGGCACGCCTGCCAGAATGGCGGATGTGCACGCCAATTACATGCTGCGCCTGACAACCACCGCAGCCGCTACACCGCCTGCCAAACCAGGCGAGAAGGATGATGTCAAGGCGCACGCTGCGGCGAAAGCCAAATCCCAGCCTGCGGCACGGCCCGAGGCGCCGCCCGCGGCACAGGCGACGAGCATGCCCAAGGCGCCAGCGATCGCGCCCGCACCGCAAACCGTGCGGACTCAGGATACGCAGGCGCCCGCGGCCGCCTTGCGCGCGGCGGCGTTGCAGGAATCGCAACCCGACACGCGGCCGGCCGGCTACGCGGTGCGCGATATCGCCGTCGTTGGCATGGCGGGACGCTATCCGCATGCGAGAAACCTTGATGCCTTATGGGACAACCTGGCCCGTGGCATCGACAGCGTCGAACCCATTCCCGCTGAACGCCTCGCCAAACGGACGCCGCACGGTCCCGCGAAGCAGTATCGCGGTGGCTTTATCGCCGACGTGGATCGTTTCGACTCGCTGTTCTTCAATATCTCGCCGCGTGAAGCACAGCTGATGGATCCGCAGGAACGCTTGTTCCTGGAAGTGGCGTGGGAAGCCATGGAAGATGCGGGCTACACGCCCGAAACGCTGGTGCCGGAAGCCATGCCCCGCAATATCGGCGTGTTCGTCGGGGCCGTGTGGGCCATGTATCAGATGGCTGGCCTGGACCAGCGCCACGCCGGTCATGACACCACGCCCAACTCTTTCCTGTGGAGCATCGCCAACCATGTGTCGTATTGCCTGAATCTCTGCGGCCCGAGCATGACGGTCGATACCGCCTGCTCGTCCAGCCTGACAGCGCTGTATTTGGCATGCGAAGCCATTTACAAGGGTGAATGTTCGGCGGCCATCGTCGGTGGCGTCAACCTGGACTTGCATCAAGGGAAAGTCGATATCAATCAATTCGGCGGCGCGCTGTCCGAAGACGGTGTCTGCCGCACTTTCGGCAAGGGCGCCAACGGCTATGTAGCAGGCGAAGGCGTGGGCGCAGTGCTGGTCAAGCCGCTGGACGATGCCATCCGCGACGGCGACGACATCTATGGCATCATCAAGGGGGCGAGCATCAATCACAGCGGCCGTTCAAGCGGCTATTTTGTGCCCAGCCCGAACGCGCAGGCGGCAGTGATTCTGGCGGCCCTCGAGCAGGCAGGCGTCGACGCCCGCACAGTCGGCTACATTGAGGCGCACGGCACCGGAACGGAACTGGGTGACCCGATCGAAATCAGAGGCTTGAGCAAGGCGTTTGAACAATTCGGCGTGGCCACGCAGTCGTGCGCGATCGGCTCGGTCAAGACCAATATCGGCCATCTGGAGGCGGCAGCCGGAGTTGTCGGCTTGAGCAAAGTGCTGCTGCAGATGCGTCATGGCCAGCTGGCGCCCTCGCTGCACTCCCGCGAGTTGAACGAATTTATCGATTTCAGCAATTCACCGTTTTACGTGGTGCAGCAACTCGAACCGTGGCAGCCGAAGGCGATAGAGGGCATGCCGCAGGCGCTGCGCGCCGGCATCAGTTCGTTCGGCGCGGGTGGCTCGAACGCCCATGTTATTGTGGAAAGCTATCAACGCCCCGTGGCAACAGAGCAGGAGGAGCATGAACGCGTGTTCCCCATCTCTGCCCGTACGGAAGACCAGCTGCGCGAAGTGGCCACGCGTCTCAGGGACTACCTGGTCAGCCGGCAAGCGGGCGCGGTGGCGCCTGCCACGCTGGCCAGCGTGGCACATACGCTGCAGGTTGGCCGCAAAATGTTCGAACACCGCGCCGCCATCGTGGCGGCCACCTGCGCCGAACTGATTGCGCGCCTGGGTGAATTCATCGGCGGCGGCCGGCACGACAAGCTCTTCGCCGGCAGCGTCGATCATGCCGCAAGCCTAAATAAGCTGCTCACGCGCAGGGAGCAGGATGAGTTCGCCCTGATGCTGAGTCGGGGGCATGACCTGCCGCGCCTGGCCCAGCTTTGGGCAGAGGGCGTGTTTTCTGACTGGCGCAGCACGACGGCCCATCAGCCCGGACAGCGTACCCATCTACCGACCTATCCGTTTGCCGACCGCCGCCATTGGGTGGGTGGCTCGGCCCAAGGCGCACAGAGTGCGCCGCGTGCCGCCGCGTCCCTCGCGGCGCTACACCCGATGCTTGACGCAAACGAGTCCACCTTCGAACGCCAGATCTTCAAGAAACGCTTCCACGAGCGCGATTTTTTCATCTACGACCACCTTGTGTCGTCCATTCCCACGCTACCCGGCGTCGCTTACCTGGAACTGGTACGCAAGGCGGGCGAACTGGCTGCCAGCAGGCCAGTTCGGCGTATCAAGAACATCATGTGGCTGAGTCCTATCGTGGTGCGCGGCAGCGTATCGCAGGAAGTACTGGTCGAACTCAAGCCGAAAGGCGAAGTGGTACATTTCGAGGTCTTCAGCCTGTCCGGATCGAACCAGCGCACGCTGCATGCGCAGGGCCAGCTCCTGTATTCCGGCTCGCCGGATGCTCTGCCTGAGCGCATCGATCTTGATGATATCCGGGCGCGCTGCACGAAAGTCATCAATGGCCAGGACGCCTATCCGCGTTTCCACGGCCTGGGCCTGGGACTGGGGCCCAGCTTCCAGGTGCTTGGCGAGATTCACAAGAACGATGGAGAAACCCTGGGACGGCTGCGGCTGTCGACCGCGCGCAGTGCCGACTTGCAGGAACTGCTGCTGCACCCGGCACTGGTCGATGGATCGCTGCAAGCCGGTGTGGCGTCGCAGCTAGATGACAGCACGGCGGAGATGGCCGTGCCTTACTCCATTGGCGAAGTGGAGATTCTGCATCCACTGCAGGCCGAATGCTGGAGTTACATTGTCAAGGACACCAAGCACGCCGGTTCGAAGGTCACCCGCGCCAATGTGCTGATCGTGGACAACCAGGGCAGGGTGCTGGTCAGGATACGCGAGACCGTCGGCATTGCCTTGAACGAAGTGCACAAGGCTTCAGCGCCGCAGGAACTGGGCGGCGACGAATCCTTGAACTACACCTATACATGGGACCCGGCGCCGCTCGCCGCACTGTCGACAGCAGACAAGGAGCAAGGTGTCGTGCTCCTGTTCGACAACGGACGCGCATTGCTGGACCGGTATCGCGAGGCGCTGCATGCCGCCGGCGGCGATGCACGAAGAGTCGTGCTCGTTGAGGCGGCAACGCAGTTTGCCGAATGCGACGCTGCGCATTTCCAGCTCAACGTCGCCGATCCGGCCGACTTTGGCCGTCTGTTCGAAGCGATCGAGCGGCGCGGCCAGCGGGTCGGGCAGGCGTGCTTCGCTTGGCCTGCGTGCCAGGGCGCGGAAGTTACTCTCGACAGTGCGCTGGAGCAGGGCGTATTTGCTGTGCTGTACCTATGCCAGGCGCTGGCCGCCCGCAAACTACAGGATAGCGTACGCTTGCAATACCTGTTCCAGTCAAGCGGGCCATTTGCCGCCCCCCGGCACGAAGCCATCAACGGCTTTGCCAGTGCGCTGCGCCTGGAACATGCCAAGGTGCTGTGCAAGACGATCGAACTGCGCGGCACTGCCGCCGAACAGATGGCACAGATCATCCTGGCCGAATTTGTGCCAGAGACGGACGATGCGCGCGCCATTCGCTACGACGGCGCGGCGCGCTCGGTCCGGCGCCTGAAGAGAGTCGACCTGACGCAAGCCGCAGGCGGTGGAGCAGACGGAACGGCAACAGGCGCCACTCTGCGTGAACGCGGCGTCTACCTGATTACGGGCGGCGCCGGAGGCCTGGGCCTGCTGTTTGCCCAGTTCCTTGCTTCCCGGTATCAGGCGCGTCTGCTGCTGACTGGGCGCTCGGAACTGAGCGCGCAGCAGCAAGCCAGGCTTGCCGGTCTCGAAAAGCTCGGTGCAGAGGTATGCTATCTGCGTACGGACATGGCCGAGCGCGACCAGGTCAAACAGGCTCTCAGCACCTGCCGTAGCCGCTTCGGCACCATCCACGGCGTCATCCACGGTGCCGGAGTGCTGCGCGATTCCTACATTCGCCACAAGAGCGCCGCCGACATGCGGGCAGTATTCGCACCCAAGGTGTTCGGCACCGTCCATCTCGATGAGATGACGCGTGAGGACAATCTCGACTTCTTCGCGATGTTTTCGTCGCTGTCCGCCGTAGGCGGCAATCCTGGCCAATGCGACTATGCGTTCGCCAATCACTTCATGGATTCCTTCGCTGTCGAGCGTGAAGCGCAGCGTGCCGCAGGCGAGCGCCATGGCAAGACGCTGAGTCTGAACTGGTCCTTGTGGCAAAACGGCGGCATGCGGCTGGATGAACAGACAGAACGCATCTTCAGGAAGGCAACGGGGCTTCGTCCGTTGAGCGACCAGGCAGGGCTTGATGCCTTTGTCCTGGCCCTGGCGGCGCCGTTCGCGCAGGTCGTCGTGGCGGAAGGTGTGCGCGACACGCTTGAGCTGGCATGGGGCTTGCGCCAGCCTGCGGCCGCTCCGGTGGCCGTCGCCGCGCCTGCGGCAAGCGCCGGCACGCCTGACGCGCCCGCCGCGTCCAGCGACGCAGTGCTGGCCATGCTGCGCAGCGCGCTGTCGCAGCTCGCCATGGACTTCCTCCAGCTCGACGCGAACGATATCCGGGGTGACATCATTCTGCTCGATCTCGGCTTCGACTCGATGGGCCTGGCCACCTACGCCAATCTGGTCAACGAAAAATTTAACCTCGAGATCACGCCGATCCTGTTCTTCGATTATCCATCGATCGACGAAATCGCCAAGCACCTGGCCACGGACGCGCGCGGGCATTTGCAGCAGTACCTGCCGGCTGAAGGGAACGCTTCTGCCGGCACCGCAACGAACATGCCTACGCCATTTGCTGCGCCAGCAGCTGCCGCGCAGGACGAACCAGCGCCGGTATTCTCCAGCAAGGGCTGGAATCCGGGGCCTTCCGAACAGGCGCCAGCCGTGCCCGCCAAAGTCAGCTTATCGGCCGAGGACCGCTTCAGCAATGCCCCGATTGCGATCGTCGGCATGAGCGGCGTGATGCCGCAATCGGACGATCTGCACGCGTTCTGGGAAAACATCCGCGACGGCAAGAATCTGGTGACCATCGTACCGGCCGACCGCTGGAGCTGGGAAGACAATTTCGGCGACCCCCTCAAGGAGCCGGGTAAAACCAACTCCAAGTGGGGCGGTTTCATGACCGAGGTCGACAAGTTCGACCCGCTTTTCTTCGGCATTTCTCCGCGCGAAGCCCAAATGATGGATCCGCAGCAGCGCATCTTCCTGCAGACAGTGTGGGCCGCCATCGAGGACGCGGGCCACAAGGTATCGGACCTGGCCGGTACCAAGACCGGCATGTTCGTCGGCGTGGCCACAAACGACTACGTGAATCTGGTCGGCCAGTTCAACATCCCCATCAATGCGTACACCGCTTCAGGCAACTCGCATTCGGTACTGGCTAACCGCGTCTCGTTCCTGCTTAATCTGCGCGGGCCAAGCGCACCGCTGGACACCGCCTGCTCAAGCTCGCTGATTGCTTTGCACCGCGCGATTGAGTCCATCCATACCGGCAGTAGCGACATGGCCATCGTCGGCGGCGTTCAGGTGATGCTCTCGCCGGCCGCCCATATCTCGTTCAGCATGGCTGGCATGCTCAGTGACGACGGCAAATGCAAGACCTTCGACAAGCGCGCCAACGGCTACGTCAGAGGCGAAGGCACGGGCGCCATCTTCATCAAGCCGCTGGCCAAGGCCGAAGCGGATGGCGACCACATTTACGCTGTCGTCAAGACGACGGCCGAGAATCATGGCGGCAAGGTAACGACCCTGACAGCGCCCAATGCGAGCGCCCAGGCCGCGCTGCTGGTCGAAGCGTACAGCAAGGCCAAGGTCGCCCCGTCCAGCGTGGGCTATATCGAATGCCATGGCACGGGGACCAGCCTGGGCGATCCGATCGAGATCCAGGCCCTGAGCCGGGCCTTTGCCGAGCTGTACAAGAGGAACGGCATGGCACCCGCCACGCAGGCTCACTGCGGCCTCAGTTCGGTGAAGACGAATATCGGGCACCTGGAAACAGCGGCCGGTATCGCCGGCATTCTCAAGGCCTTGCTGGCGATACAACACAAGCAGATTCCCGCGAACGCGCATTTCGAGGAACTCAATCCTTATATCAGCCTGAAAGGCACGCCTTTCTACATCGTACAGCAAACAGCGGCGTGGGATGCGCCGCGCGACGCGGCCGGACACGCTTTACCGCGCGTGGCAGGCGTGAGCTCGTTTGGCTTTGGCGGCGCGAACTCGCATGTCGTGCTAGAAGAATACGTGCCAAAGCCTGCAACATCGACGCTCTCCGCAGAGCGGCCGCAGATCATTGTGATATCGGCAAAGAACACGGAGCGGCTCAAAGACTACGCCGCCAGGCTGCTCAACCATATCGAGCGCACCGCCATCGACATGGGCAGCCTGGCCTACACCCTGCAGGTCGGGCGCGACGCTTTTGCTGAGCGTCTGGCCTTTATCGCGTCCAGCGCCGCCGAACTGCGCTCCAACCTGGCCGCATTCCTGGAAAGCGCATCGCTACCGGGCAATATGCACCGCAGCCAGGTGCGTAGCAAACAGGCACAGGTGGAAGGTAGCGCCGAAACGGCCATATCGCCTGAGGCTGTGCTGGAACTGATTGAACGGGAAGAGCTCGACACCCTGGCGCGGCACTGGGTGGGCGGCACGGAAATTGACTGGCTCCTGTTGTATGCCAATGGCACGCCGCGCCGCGCGGCGCTGCCAACCTATCCGTTCGCACGCGAGCGGCACTGGATGCCGCTGCCTGAGCAGGCCCCGCCAGCACTGCCATGCACTGCCGCCGGCGCTCCGGCCAGCATGCTGCATCCACTGGTGCAACGCAACACCTCTACACTGCAGGAACAAAAATTCTCGACCAGCTTCTCCGGCAGCGAATTTTTCCTGACAGACCATGTGGTTGAATCCCAGCGCGTGCTGCCAGGCGTCGCTTACATCGAAATGGCCCGCGTCGCCGGCCAGCTCGCCGCCCAGCGCGAGGTGCGCTTCATCCGTAACCTGGTCTGGCTCACGCCGCTGATCGTAGGCGAGGGTGGTGCCGAGGTCGAAACTGTACTTGCGCCAAAAGGCCGCGAGGTGCATTTCGCGGTCAAAAGCATCACAGGCGGACAGTCGGTGACCCATTGCAGCGGCCAGATCGGCTTTGCAGCAGGGGAGCAGGCAGGTGTGCAGGTCGACATTGCGCTCGTTCGGCAGCGTTGCGCGCAGGAAGTCCTCAACAATGACACGCTGTACACCCATTTCACGGGTGCGGGCCTGCATCTGGGGAAGAGCTTCCGCATCGTTCAGCAGATGTGGGCCAATGCTTCAGAATCGCTTGCGCTGGTGGCATTGCCAGCGCACATAGCGGCCGACGCCGATCGCTACATCCTGCACCCGGCGTTGATGGACGGGTCCCTGCATTCGGCCATCGGACTGATGAAGACGGGCGACATGGAACCACCGCTGTGCCTGCCATTCTCGGTGGCGGAAGTGGAAATATTCGGTTCGATCCGCAACGTTCATTATGCCCACGCCACCTGGTCGGCGGACAAACGGCCAGCCGATCCCATGCAATGGAAAGTCAACTTCACGCTGCTTGATCGTCACGGCAAAGTGCTGGTACGCATGAAGGAATTCTGGTCGCGGCCACTAAGCGGCAATCAGCCGATGCTGTCGCTTCCAGTTGCGAGCGCGGCGGCCAATGATGCGCGCCCCCCGTCGGTGCTGCATGCCCTGGTGCCGGTATGGCAAGCGCTCGGCGCCGGACAGCTGGCCTGCGCCGATGTCGCGCAGGATGCCGCGGTCGCCCTCGTGGGCGGCAACGCTGCGCAGCTGGCATGGCTACGCGCTTCCTATCCCAAGGCACAGGCACTCACGCTCGATATGCACGCCGGTGCTGAACAGATGGCGGCGCAAATGCGTGCCGCCACATTTGAGCAACTGGTCTGGATGGCGCCGGATGTGGCCGCGCCCTTGGCCGCACAAGACGCCGCCGGCCAGGCACTCGTCGATGCGCAGGAGCCGGGCGTACTGGCCCTCTTGCGTATCACCCAGGCGTTGCTGGCGGCCGGCTACGCCACGCGCCCGTTGCACTGGACCTTGATCACCTCGCTCACCCGGCAAGTGCGTGCCGGCGATCCGATGTCGCCGGGCCATGCGTCGGTAAACGGTTACTTCGGCAGCTTGCTCAAGGAATGCGCGCAGTGGGACCTGCGCCTGCTCGACGTCGAGCACCTGCAAGCGCTGAGCGCCCGTGACTGCCTGACGACGGCAGGCGCCAAAGATGGCAAGGCATTGGTCCACCGCCGCGGCGAATGGTACGCGCAAGAGCTGGCAGTGGCAGCGGACCAGCCGCAGGCACCGCCGGCGTATCGCCAGAACGGCGTCTATCTCATCATTGGCGGTGCTGGCGGCATCGGAGAGGTACTGAGCCGCCATCTGATCGAACACTACCAGGCCAGAGTCGTCTGGATCGGCCGCCGTCCGCGCGACGCTGCGATCGAGAACAAGATCGGCACATTGGCGAAGCTTGGCCCGGCGCCCCTGTATATCGCGGCTGATGCAACCGATGCAGATGCGCTGACCGCGGCTCGAGAACAGCTCCTGCAGCACTATCCGGCCATTCACGGGGTGATCCATTCAGCACTGGTGTTGCGCGACCAGAGCATCGCGGCGATGGACCTGTCAGGGTTCAAGGCCAGCCTGTCGGCCAAGGTCGACGCCAGCGTGAACCTGGACCGCGTATTTGGCGCCCTCGATCTCGACTTCATGCTGTTTTTTTCCTCGATCCTGGCCTTTAACGGCTCGGCGGGACAGTCCAATTACGCAGCCGGATGCGCCTTCAAGGATGCGTTCGCCCGCCATCTGCGGCAAACCCGCCTGTATCCGGTAAAAATCATGAACTGGGGCTACTGGGGCAATGTGGGCGTGGTTGCCGATCCCTCCTACCAGCACGCCATGGCGCAAATGGGCATTGGCTCGATCGAGGCGGAAGAAGGCATGGCGCAGCTAGAAATGCTGGTCAGCTCGCCGCTGGAGCAGCTTGCCTTGCTCAAGACTGTCGGTACGCGCGCTTTGGAGAGTGTCGCCGCCTTTGACCGCATCACCCGCTACCGCCAGCAGGATGAGACGATGTTGCTCGACATTAAAGCGGCCGTCATGCAAGCAACGGACACCGGCTTGCTGGCTCAGTTGCAGGCAGACTTGCCATCACCCGAACAGGAAGCCTTGGTCGACGAGATTCTGGCGGCAACGCTGTTGAGCGCGGGTGTGATGGATGTACGCTCCGCCACGGCCGCCAGCGACAAGCCGCACAGCGCATTGGCGCGCCACCACGCCCGCTGGTTGCAGGGCAGCGTGGGCTACCTGAAGAACAAGCAGTGGCTGGAAGAGTCCGGCGCATCGGCGCACCTGCCGCGCCCACTGGACACACTGTGGGCGGCATGGAAGGAAAAGCGTGCAGGCTGGATCGCAGCGCGTCCGCACACGGAAGCGCAGACCGTCCTGATTGAAACATGCATGCAAGGCCTGCCTGGCATCCTGAGTGGCAAGCAAGTAGCCACGGATGTCATCTTCCCGCGTTCATCCATGCATCTGGTGGAAGGCGTCTACAAGGGAAACCGCGTGGCCGATCACTTCAATGGCGTGCTGGGCAGCACACTGGCTGCCTGTATCGAACAATGGCTGCGCAACGACGGTACGCGCAAGATCCGCATTCTGGAGATTGGTGCAGGCACCGGCGGTACCACGGCGACGCTGCTGCCGATTCTGCAGCGCTTTGGCGAAGCGATTGCCGAATACTGCTACACCGATGTCTCGAAAGCCTTTCTGATGCACGCGGCGCAACACTACAAACCGCGCTGCCCGGCGATGACGACCGCGATCTTCGACGTCTGCAAGCCGCTGGCAGGCCAGCCTGTCCAAGCCGGCGCCTACGATCTGGTAGTCGCCGCCAACGTGCTCCACGCCACGCCACACATGCGTGACACGCTGCGCAACGTCAAGGCTGCACTCAGAAGCGACGGTGTCTTGCTGCTCAATGAAATCAGCACCTATTCGGTGTACAGCCACCTGACCTTTGGTCTGCTTGAAGGGTGGTGGGTAGCGGAAGACCACGCGCTGCGTCTTGCGGACTGCCCTGGTTTAAGCCCCGAGAGCTGGGCGACGTTGTTGACCGAGGAAGGCTTCCCGACGATCTGTTTCCCGGCCAGCGACGCCCATCAGCTTGGACAGCAAGTCATCGCCGCCGCAAGCGATGGCCTGGTGCGCCAGCGCGGTCTGGCGCGCCAGTTGCAACCCACACCGGCAACAGCGGAGCCGCCAGTCCGGCCAGCTCCGGCAGCTCCGGCAATACAGACGCCGCAGCGCGCCGCCACCGCACATCAACCGCTAAAGCGAGAGGTCAGCAGTCACATGGGAAGTGAACATATCAGGAAGTTGGTAGCGGAAAAGCTCTCCGAAGCAGTACAGCTTGAGGCCGGCAGGATACGCAACGATGAACCGTTCGCCGAGTACGGCGTCGACTCCATTGTCGGTGTCAACCTGGTACGCACTATCAGCGAGGCTCTGCAGATCGAGCTCGATACCACCAGCCTGTTTGAATACAGCACGGTCAACGACCTGGCAGATCATATCCATGCGAAATGGGGCGCGCAGATTACCGGGGCGGCGGCCACGTCTCCGTATACACGGGACGCGGGAAGCTCGCTCGACGAGCCGCTATGGAGCGGCCGCTTCATCGAAGGGGGCGCCAGCGAGATGGCTGCCGAACAACAGGACGGCGGGCGCAGCCGACAGGAAGATGCGATCGCGATCATCGGCATGAGCGGCAGGTTCGCCGATTCCGAATCGGTAGACGCGCTGTGGCGCAACCTGCGCGACGGTACTGTGATGCTCAAGGAAGTGACGCGCTGGAAACCCGAGGAAAGCGTTCTGGGGACAGCCCAGGCGGGGCAATACTGCAGTCGCGGCGGCTTCATCGACTCGGTCGACCAGTTCGATCCGGCGTTCTTCCGTATTTCGCCGCTGGAGGCGGCGCATATGGATCCGCAGCAGCGTCTGTTCCTGGAGGAGTCATGGAAGGCGCTGGAAGATGCCGGCTATGCCAACAAGGCAACACTGGAGCGGCGCTGCGGCGTGTTTGTCGGCTGCGGCAGTTCGAACTACGACACGCTCATGGACAGTGAACCGCCGGCCCACGCCTTCTGGGGCAATGCCGAATCGATCATCCCGGCACGAATCGCCTACTACCTGGATCTGCAAGGACCGGCTATCGCCGTCAATACCGCCTGCTCCAGCTCCCTGGTGACAATCCACCTGGCCTGCCAGAGCCTGCGCTCGGGCGAAACCGGGATGGCCCTGGCCGGTGGCGTGTTCCTGCAGCCAACACCAGGCTTCCATCAGGTGGCCAACCGGGCGGGCATGCTCTCGCCGTCCGGCCGCTGCTGCGCATTTGACGCGCGTGCCGACGGCTTCGTGCCGGGCGAGGGCGTTGGCGTTATCGTGCTCAAGCGTTTGTCCGACGCCCTGCGCGACGGCGATCACATTCACGGCGTCATCAAGGGGAGTGGTGTCAACCAGGATGGCAGCTCGAACGGCATCATTGCCCCCAATGCGGCGGCGCAGGAACGGCTCGAGCGCGAGGTCTACGAGCGCTTTGGCATTGAACCGGAGTCGATCCAGCTGCTCGAGGCCCATGGCACTGGAACGCTGATGGGCGATTCGATCGAGTTCAGCGCCATCAGCCGCGCCTTCCGCCATTACACCGACAAGACCGGCTTCTGCGCCATCGGCAGTGCCAAGGCCAGCATCGGCCATACCTCTACCGCCGCCGGCGTTGCCGGCGTGCTAAAGGTATTACTGGCTCTGCGCCATAAGCAAATACCGCCTGGCGTCAATTTTGAGCAGGCAAATCCAGCCATCGACATGCAGGCCAGCCCGTTTTACCTCAATCGGAACGTGCAGCCGTGGGAGCGGGTCAACGATGCGCCGCGCCGCGCCGCGGTCAGCTCCTTTGGCTTTAGCGGCACCAATGCGCATCTGGTGATCGAGGAAGCACCGGCCGTAGTATCCACCATGCAAGCGCTGCCTGGCTATCTGATCGCGCTGTCTGCGCGCACCGGCGACCAGTTGCACCAGCAAGCACGCCGGCTGCACGCCTTCCTTCAGGAGCACCCTGCGCCGGCGATGGCAAACCTGAGCTTTACGCTGCTCGCCGGACGCACGCATCTGGACGCCAGGCTGGCATGCGTCGTGCGCGACGCGGATGAGTTGTCCTGCTTGCTGCAGCAATGGCTTGCGCACGGGGCCGCGCCAGGCGTCTACACCACGCCAGCCGGCGATGGCCCCATGCGCGAACGCTTGGCGCTGAAAAAATTCGGCAGTTTCTGCATTGAACAGCTACGCCATGCGGACAATGATGAGGCGCTGGAGCATCTGGCCACGATCGCCGACCTGTACGTGCAGGGCTACACACTGGACTACGCGGCTGTCATTCCGCGTGGCGCAGCAAGCCGCATCCCCTTGCCAACCTACCCGTTCGCACGCGAACGCCACTGGATCGAGGCACGCGGGGCGATACGGGCGGCCCCGCGTCGC
Organism: Janthinobacterium sp. FT14W; assembly: GCF_009208755.1. Taxonomy (NCBI): domain Bacteria; kingdom Pseudomonadati; phylum Pseudomonadota; class Betaproteobacteria; order Burkholderiales; family Oxalobacteraceae; genus Janthinobacterium; species Janthinobacterium sp. FT14W. The sequence goes on from NZ_WFLL01000004.1 coordinate 206,104, forward strand.
GCCGCTTTGCATCCGCTATTACATGTCAACACGTCCGATTTCGATCAGGTCAGCTACTCCACCACATTCACAGGAGACGAGTTCTATCTGGCCGAGCAGGAAGCGGCGGCGCACGATGGAACGGTGCAAAAGCTGCTGCCGGCCTTCGTGCAACTTGAAATGGTGCGCGCGGCACTGGCTCTGGCGGCCCGCCGCCCGGCACATATAGCGGCGCTGGAATTGCAGCAGGTACGGTGGGGGGCGCCACCGGTCGTCTCTCCAGGCGTATCGGTCAGCGTGACGCTGTGCCAGGCCGGCGACGGCGTGGCGGACTTTGCGGTCTGCAGCACGGATGCGGTACCGGTGCTGCATTGCCAGGGGCGGGCGATTGATCCGCAAACGACAGCTGTCGCGCCGGTACTCGATATCGCACAACTGCAAAACCAGATGCATGGCGGCGCCGCCGACGGCGACAGCATCTATCTGGGCCTGACTGCCCTGGGCTATCGCAGCAGGCCGGCGCAGCGCGCGGTCATATCGGTGCTGCGCGGCGAGCACGAACTGCTGGCCCACCTTCGCCTGCCTGCCGGCCTGAGCGATGAGGCGCAGGATGCGAGCTTGGCGGCGTATGGCCTGCATCCGGCAATGGCAGAAGCGGCGATTGCCGTGAGCCGAGGCTTTGCTGGCCTTGCCATGGGATGGCAAGGCCAGATCCACCCTGAAGTCCTGGCCGCGTTGCGGCTGGCAGCGCCTTGTGCATCGGAGATGTTTGCATGGGTGCGCCAGGCAGCGCCGGCCAGCGGCAAGACCATGACGCTGGACGTTGATTTGCTCGACGCCGACGGAACTGTGTCTGTGCAACTGCACGGCTTGTCGTTCAGGGCATCGGACACGCCGCTGGCAGTGGCCCGGGCGCCAGCAGCGCCCGCACAGACGGGACCGGTCATGGCCTCGGTCGAGGACAAGATCGAATGGTTCCTGCGCCACAGCGCCGCGGAGGAACTCGACGTGGCCCCTGACGCGCTTGCACTGGACGTCAGCTATTTCGACCTTGGTTTCACATCCATGGGCGTCGCGAACCTGATTCGCAGGACAAACCTGCTGCTGGCTGCCGATTTACCTCCAAGCATAGTGTTCGAATATTCAACCATCCGCAGCCTCGCCGCCCGCCTGGCACAGACCCATGCATCGGAGATTGGCGCGATCGTTGTCGCGGTGACGCCTGGCGGCGGGGGGCCGGATACAGCGGCTCCAGCACCAGTCGCTGGGGGCGCACTGTCTGCGCAGTCACCGGCAGCGGGTACCGGAGCGGCGATCCTGGAGCAGATCGCACTCAGCGCAGGCGGCAATGATTTGGCCGGGTACGAGAAACTGACTTTTTAAGAGAGACTAGATAATGCAAAGCGTGTTCACATTCCTGGCTTCGCTCGCGGCCAAAGGTATCAAGCTCTCGCTTGACGGAGATCGGCTCGATTGTTTCGCGCCGCAAGGTGCCATGAACGCGGAGATCAGGAACTCGATTGTCGAACTACGTCCGCACATCATTGCCATGCTGCGTGAGCATCGGCTCGCGCACGCTTCCAGCTCCGCTGAGCTAGTGCGCCCGTTTCCGTTGTCGGCCGGCGAAAGCGGGCTATATGTGTTGCAGCGGCTGGACCCATCGTCGAGTGTGTATCACGTACCGCTGTGCTTTCGCAGCGAAAGTGGTTTCCAGGTGCAACACCTTGCGCGGGCGTGGGAACTGGTCCAGGCCAAATTTCCCATTCTGCAGGCCCGGATCGTCGATCGCGACGGCAGCTTGAGTCATTTTTTTGACGATACCTGCAAGACGAGCCTCACGGAAGAGCAGGTGGACATCGAGGGCGAGGCCGAGATGCTTGCCTTCCTGCGCGCCAGAGTCAGGCAGCCGTTCGACCTCGCCTGCGGTCCGCTGGCACGCCCGCAACTGTTTGTCCGTCCCGGCCAGGACATGGTGCTGCTCATCACCATTCATCATATCGTTATCGACGGGATCTCGTCGGTCATCCTGTTAAAGCAGCTGCTCACGTTCTACCTTGCTTTGTGCGCGGGCCAGGATGTGGAGGCCGGCCAGGTGTCGGATGGTTATCGCCAGTTCGTAGCGTGGGAAGAGGACCTGCTGGCCTCGCCGCAGGGTGCGGCGCTGGCCCAGTTCTGGCAGAACCAGCTGCTGGGCGCGCCGCCAGGCGTCGAACTGCCGCCGCTCATAGAAACGGCAGCCGCGGATGACTCCGGCAACGGCTGCGTGCTCCAGCACCTTGCCCCGAACGACTCACAGCGCATCCTTGCCGTCTCGCGCACGCATGGCGTGCCGCCGTCGGCAATCTTCCTGGCGGCTTTCCAGCTGCTCTTGCACCGTTACACCAACCAGGAAGACATCGTGATAACGATGCCGGTCATGGGCCGTGCGGGAGGACGCTTCAGCAATGATATTGGCTATTTTGTGAACATGGTGCCGCTGCGCAGCCAGTACCGCGGCGATGATGATTTTTCGACCTGGCTACAAGGCACGCAACGCTTAATGATGGATGCGTTATACAATTCACCGTATCCGTTTCCGCTGATTATCAAGGACCTGAAGCTGGCCGGCGTGAACGCCAACAGTATTTTCCGCCTGTCGTACGCTTACCAGAATGTATTCAAGCTGCAGGACGTCAGCATGTCCGACGGTCGCCAGTTCGGCGTGGAGCTGGTCAGCGAGATCAGCCAGGAGAGTGCTGCTGACCTGGCACTCGAGGTATTCGAGGAGCAGGGTACCTTCTCGCTGCACCTCAAGTATGCCGAGGGCGTCTTCAATGCATCGATGGCTGAGCGCATGCTTGGACACCTGCGGACTCTGCTAGCGGGCGTGAGCGAGGACAGCGCTCGCGCAGGCCATCAATACAGTCTGGTCGGCGAACTGGAGAAGGGGCGGATCGACGCGTTTAACGCCACCGACGCCCAGTTCCCTGGCGATACCTGCATGCACGAACTGTTTTCCGCGCAGACTGCCGCCACGCCGCAGGGCCGCGCCGTCGTATTCGAGGGCGCGGCCCTGAGCTACCAGCAACTGCATGACAGATGCAGCGACCTCGCCCTGTTCCTGCAATGGAAAGGAGTCGGCGCGGACGACCTGGTCGGCCTGTACATGGAACGCTCGCTGGAGCTGATGGTGGGCCTGATGGGCACGCTGATGGCCGGCGGCGCCTACGTGCCGCTCGATCCCGAATATCCGTCAGAGCGTCTGGTCTACATGCTGCAAGATACGCAAGCCAAGGTTGTCCTGACCCAGGCCCGATTGATGCAAAGCCTGCGTCAGCTGGTGATGCCGGGGACGATCCTGATCGCCGTGGACGGGGACTGGGAGGCGATCGCCGCACACGCGCAGGCGGCGCGGCGCGACCGCATCGACGTGCGGCCCCTGGCCCGGCCCGACAGCCTGGCCTACGTGATCTACACCTCAGGCTCGACCGGCCGCCCGAAAGGCGTGATGGTCGAGCACCGCGCGATCATGAACCGCATTTTCTGGGGCCAGAAGCAATACCAGCTCGACGAACACGACATCTACCTGCAAAAGACGCCGTACAGCTTCGATGTATCGGTCCCGGAGTTCTTCGGGCCGCTCATGAGCGGCGCCTGCGTGCTGCTGGCGCGCCCGGGCGGCCACATGGATGTGGAATATCTCCAGCACCTGATCAACAGCGCCGGCGTCACCACGCTGCACTACGTGCCGTCGATGCTGCGCACCTTCCTCGAAAACGCACAAGGCAGCTGCGCCAGCGTGCGGCGGATTTTCTGCAGCGGCGAAGCGCTGGACTGGCGCTCGGCCACCCATTACCGCGAGCGCTTCCCGAACGCGGCGATGTTCAATCTGTACGGCCCCACCGAAGCCGCGGTGGAGGTCACGGCCTACCATTGCAGCCATCTGCCGGGCCAGTTCGTACCGATCGGCGCACCGATCAGCAATATCCAGATCCACATCCTGGACGCGCAGCAGAACGTACAGCCGATTGGCGTGCCCGGCGAACTGGTCATCGCAGGGCAGGGCCTGGCCAGGGGATACCTGAACCGGCCCGACCTGACCGAGGAAAAATTTGTCGCCAATCCGTTCCGCCCCGGCGAACGCATGTACCGCACGGGCGACCTGGCGCGCTGGCTCGATGACGGCAATGTGCAGTATCTGGGCCGTATCGACACCCAGGTCAAGGTCAGGGGCTTCCGCATCGAACTGGGCGAGATCGAAACCCGGCTCAATGAACACCCCGGCATCGAGGACAGCGTCGTCATCGCCAGCGGCAGCGACAGCGACAAACGCCTTGTCGCTTTCTATGTCCTCACCCAAGGCACAGCCGATGCGCCCGACGCCATGGATGCGGATACGCTGCGCGCTCACCTGCAAGCCACGCTGCCGGCATACATGCTTCCGGCAGCCTTTGTCTGCCTACCGCGCATACCGCTCACCCCCAGCGGCAAAGCCGACCGGGGCGCCCTGGGGCGCATGGAAATCGGCATCCAGTCAGCCCATGTCCACCTGCCGCCACGCACCGACGGCGAGCGGCGCCTGGCAGCGATCTGGGAAGTGATGCTGGGCCTGGAGGAAGGCCGCGCCGGTGTACACGACAACTTCTTCGACCTGGGCGGGCACTCGCTGCTGGCCATGCAGCTGCTGTCGCGGCTGCGCAAGGAGTTTGCTATCGAATTGCCGCTCAAGGTCGTGTTTGAAAATCACACCCTGGGCGAACTGGCCAGCGGCATCGAACAGGCGCTGGAGCAGGATGCGTACGCCCGGCCAGTGGCAACGATCGCGGTGGCCGAGCGCGGCCAGATGACCCAGCTGCCGCTGAGCTACGTGCAGGAACGGCTGTGGTTTCTCGACCAGCTGGAACCTGGCGGAGCCAGCTACAACTGTCCCGGCGCGGTCACCCTGCAGGGGCAGTTCGACATCGACTTGCTGGAAGCGGCGTTCCGGCAGGTCATC